>JAITQK010000110.1 GCA_031288975.1 Treponema sp.
CAAACGCTGGCCAACATCCCCGGCAAACTCTATAACAAGCAGTATCAGGAAACCGAAGCCTATTATCATTCGATTATCCTCACCCTGCTGTGGGCCTGTGAACTGCATATTCACGCGGAAGAATATACCAGTCAGGGTATAAGCGATCTGGTGCTGGAATACCGGGGCGATATATACGTCATTGAGCTGAAAACAAGCTCTGCGAAGACCGCCCTGACGCAGATTAAAACCAGAGGCTACGCGGAGAAATACAAATCCGCGCCGTATCTGGCGCTCATAGGCATAGTAATCGACACAGAAAAACGGAATCTCAGGGATTATACCCTTGAAGATGAGCGGGACTGACATCTGGCATTACCCTGTTGACACCCCCTAATTTCCCGTCTTGAATAATTTTATCCAATTGGGTACACTAAAAATCATAGCATAATGAGAGAATCATACCGATTTATGGAGTTGTAGATGGGTGTACTCAGTATTTTACTGTTGGTCTTTTTTATCGTAGTGGCCATTTTACTGGTCTTGTTGGTCCTGGTCCAAAATGAGGACGGGGATAGCTTAGGGGGTATTTTTGCCGGGGGCAGCTCCTCTGCCTTTGGGTCCCGTTCCGGGAATGTGCTGACCCGTGCCACGACGATTTTGGGGGCTTCGTTTTTGATCCTCAGCTTGGGGTTGGCCCTGATTAACCGGACCCCTGGCGGTACAGGGGTGGAATCTGCGGCTCGGCAGCTTTCGTCCGATGCAAACCGTAACTGGTGGCAAGAGCCTGAGCCTGAAGCGCCAAGTCCTGAACCTTCAGACGCGGAAAGCGCTGGGCTTGAAAGCCCCTTGACGGAAACCCAGGATGTGGGGTTGCCTGATGATGAACCTGCAGATGACGGGTTGTCTGAATAGCGCATCACGTGTAGTGTAAGGGAGAGGTTTGCGATGTTCCTGTATGAGATATTTCCGCCTGAGTTGATTAAGGTTGGATTGGATGCTGAGGATAAGGAAGAAGCCTTTGAAGAATTGGTGGACCAGTTCTGCCAGGTGGAACAGTCCGTTGCCCGGGAAGAGATATTGAAGGCCCTGCGGGCACGGGAAGCGAAGATGTCTACTGGTATCCACAGGGGTATTGCCATTCCCCATGGAAAGACTACTGCCCTGAATGATATGTATGGGGTACTGGGTATTTCAAAGGAGGGTATTGATTATGATGCCCTGGATGGGGAGCCGGTATACCTGTTGTTTATGATCCTGGTGCCTCAGAAGGATTCGGAGAGGCATCTCCGCATCCTCCAGCGTTTGGCGGAGTTGTTGGATAATCCCCAGTTTTATACAGAGCTCCTGGCCCAGAAGGATGCCCAGGGAGCTTCGGGGGTTATAAAAAAATACGAGGATATCCTTATCGCCTTGGATTAAGGCGAGGTAGGCGGTTTCCATGGATGATCAGAGTGTTTTACAGCATTTATTAACGGTTGAGGCTGAAGCGGCGGCTCTGGTGAATGATGCCCAGGCTGAGGCAGATCGACGCCTTGCCCATGGGGAGGAGCAAGGACGTCTGGGCTATAATGAAGGGTTTGGCCGGGAAGCTGCGGCGCTTGAGGCGGGGTATGAACAGGCTATCGCCGTGGTCAGGGCAGACTATCAAACGCAGCTTGAAGCCTACCGGGTGTGCCTTGATACCATGACGGTTCAGCCGGATCGTTTTGCGGCCCTGGTTGAAAGCCTGCTGGCGCTTCATGGAGAACCTTAGTATGCCGAGTATGGGGGAACGGGCCTATGTGTATGCCAAGTCCTGCGGGATCATTGGGAAATCCTTTATCGGCAAGCGGGTGGCTGCCCTAGGCAGTGTAAGCCGGCTTTCTGAACTGGATCGCCTGCTCTTTCCCCATGCCGTACAGAACCTGCCGGAGCGGGAACTGCTGCGGGACTTTGAGGACCGTATTATCCAGCAGACGGTAAAGCAGATCATCAGCATCGTTGATTCTTACGCAAAGCCCCCGGAACTGCTGGTACGGCTTATCCGTACCTATGAATACGCTGATCTCAAGGTGGTGCTTGACGCCCTGGGCTCGGGGGAACCCCATTGCCCTGGCTTTACCGATCTGGGACATTTCAGGACCCTTAAATTTGAAGCGTATCCGGATCTTGCCGCCATGGTTGGAGGAACTGAATTCGAGTTTCTCCTTACCGAAAATATTCAATCTGCTAAAAATGCCGACCGAATGGGGTTGCAGATGAAGCTGGATGGTCATTATTACAGGGCCTTATGGAAAACCCTGTTTGCCCTGTCCCGGAATGACCGCCTTCCCATTGAAAAGATACTTTCCGAAGAGATTGCCCTGAGAAACGTGGTGTGGGCCTTACGGCTCCGGACCTATTACGGTATGTCCCCTGATGAGGTGCAGAAAAAGTTGTTATTTATAAAAGAAATAGAAAAAAAGAAAAAAAAACGTGAGGAGCCTGCCTGGGCAACCGATGCCTTGACCGCTGATGCAGTAGCGTCTCTCTCCATGTCCCTGGATACCCGTTCCGATTGGAGCGGCTGGAAGCGGGAGTCTTTCCTCAACCCCGAAAAGCCCGATGAACACTGGAAAGTGGACCCCCGGTACTTTCAGAACGCCGCTTCAGAGTATCTGTACCGCCTTGCCCGGGTCTCCTTTCATTTAAACCCTTTTTCCCTGGATACGAGTTTCTGTTTTATCAAGCTGAAACAGTTTGAAGAGGACCTCTTGACCAGTGTTGCCGAGGGGCTGGGCTTTGGTATGTCCTCTCGTGATGTTTTTACCCTACTGGAGGTGAAATGATGATGCGCTCCAGGAAAATGAAACGCCTGGAACTGACGGTACTCGCACGGGATGTGGATAGGGTCATTGAATTTCTGGGCCGCCGGGGACTGATGCACTTCTCTGACGAGGGGGCTACCGGTACCGATGCCCATTTCAAGAATGAAGGGGCATCCAGGCACATCCGGGAACAGCTTGAAAAACTGCAAGCCCTTTCCTCGTATCTGGGGATTGAGCTGCCCAGAGAGCCAGAGGAGACGAGCAGTCTTCCCACTGAAGCGGAAGATTCTCTGGTCACCATGATCAGCGATATCGTAACGCTCATACGGGAGCGGGAACTGGGGGAGACCCAGGAGAAACGGAAGGTTGAGGAAGCCCTGCATGAGGTGCGGTCCTTTGCCAACCTCAATGCCCCCTTCGCAGAATTGGACCAGCTCTCCTATTTGACCCTCCGGATCGGGCGGCTTGATCCCGCAGACCAGGCTGAAGTGCGGGAGAACCTCGTGGACCGGGCGGTGATTATCCCCCTGGGGAAGGGGGATGATCGCATCGTAGCGGCAGCTTCCCGTAAAGGCCGATTTGCCCTGGATTCGGAGCTTAAGAAACGGGCTTTTACTCCCATCGCCATTCCTGAAGGGTACCGGGGGGTTCCTTCGGAGATCGTCTCTGGCCTTGAAAGCCGTCTTGCCAACACGGAACATGAACTGGGAAGCATTGCGGAACGTAAAAAACAGCTCGGTGATGAATACGGACCGGAACTCCGGCGTTTAAGCGGCTCCTACCTCATGGCCGCCATCACCGAAGAACTCAAGGAAAGACTGGTCACCACCCAGAGTGTGTACTTCTTGTCCGGCTGGGTTCCCCTGGATAGTGTCACGAGTTTCGTGGTGGACATTGAACGGTTCACCGGCGGCAGGGTAGCCATCAGGACCTTCAATCCAGAAGAAGTGCCGGAGGTTCGGGAGGGGAAAGAGAAGGTTCCGGTCTCTCTGAAACACGGTGCCTTTGTTAAGGGCTTTGAGAAAGTGGTGTTTTCCTACGGGGCGCCTCTGTACGGCACCATCGATCCCACCCCCTTTGTAGCAGTGTTCTTTGCCTTCCTCTTCGGTATTATGTTCGGGGACCTGGGGCAGGGCTTCGTGCTTATGCTGTTGGGAATCCTCACCCGTAAACCCGGGGTCAAGGCTCTGGTATCATTCAAGAGCTATTCGACCCCCCTGATTGCGGTGGGGATCACTTCCATGATCATGGGGCTTTTGAACGGTGCGGTCTTTGCCAATGAGGAATTGTTAATCCGTCCCACCCAGGCGGTGCTGGGCTTTTTCATGCACCTCACCGGGCAGGTTGGGGAGCCGCCTGAGCGGATCCTCCACCTCATGCCTGAAAAGGGCAATATCGCAAAGCTCTTCTATTTCTTTGGGTTTACCGTGGGGGTGGGGATACTGCTGAATTCCATAGGACTCTGGATCAATGTCATAAACCAGGTGGCCTTAAAAAAGTACGAAAAGGCTTTTTTCTCAAAAAACGGTTTGGCGGGGATTCTGCTCTTCTGGTATACCCTGGGGATAGTGGTGCGAGTGCTGCTCCTGGGCGGCAGTTTCGCCTGGTTTGATATGATCGGGATCATGCTGCCGGCCTTGGGCATCTTCTTTGGCCCGGTCATCTGGCGGATCATTGCGCGGGAGCGTCCAATTTTGGAACATGGGCTTCTGGTCTTTATAATGGAAGGATTCGTGGAAATCTTGGAAACCGCTTCAACCTATATCTCCAACACCGTGAGTTTTCTCCGGGTAGGGGCCTTTGCCCTTGCCCACGCGGTGCTTTCGTTTATCGTGTTTACCCTGTCCGGTATGGTATCCAGCCTGGTCATGGGCCCCTTATTTTCCCTGATCATCATGATCTTTGGGAATGTCGTCATAATCCTGCTTGAGGGAATGATCGTTGCCATTCAGGTGGTGCGTCTTCAATATTATGAGTTTTTCAGCAAGTTTTTTACCGAAATGGGGGTGATGTTTGTTCCCTTCAGTTTTCGCCAGGAGCTTGCCGCGGACATAAAAGTGTCCAAGGAGTAACGTCATGAAACGTTTTGCCATTGTTTTTGTCCTTGTATTTTTGGCTGTTTCCCCGGCTCTGGTTTTTGCTCAGGAGGCTGCGGCTTCCTCTGAGCAGGCTGATACGGCGGTATGGAAGTATTTTGCCGCAGCCCTGGCGGTGGGGCTATCCTGTATTGCCGGCGGTATTGCCGTTGCCCAGATTGGGTCTGCTGCCATGGGCGCCATGAGTGAAAACGCGGACCTTGCGGGGAAGGCCCTGCCCTACGCGGGGCTTGCCGAAGGGATATGTCTCTGGGGATTTCTGGTGGCGCTGCTCATCATGATCCTATGAAGACCGGGGTATAGAACCGGTGGACTATTTCTTTATTGGAGACCCAGAACTGGTAATCGCCTTCCGTTTCGTCGGTATTGATGGGACTTCGGTGAAAGACGCCGAAGAGGCCGTGGAGGTGTTCCTCAGAATCACCCAGAGTTGGGATGAAACTGCCGGGGTCGTGAGGCCGGATATCGGAGCTGAAAGCTGCCGGATTCTCATTCTGACCGAAGAAGTCGCCGATTGGCTGGGGGACCGCTTAATCGAGTGGCAATTGTCCGACCGGTATCCCCTGGTGGTGGAACTGCCGGGGATCCTGGGGAGGCATTCGGGCCGTATGACCCTGGTGGATTCCATACGGGAAGCCATTGGAATACATGTGTAAAACGGAATACTTATGGAAGAATTGCGCTCGACTGAAGTGCTGGATCAGGAGATCCTGGAGGATGCCCGGAAAAAGGCATACCGTATACTCAAGTCCGCAGATGATACGGTAAAAGCCCAGGTAGCGGTTTGGGACCAGAAGGCCGAGGCTGCCATTGCGGACATCCGGGAAAAATATGCCCATCGCACCACAACAACCAGTGTGGAAATTATGGCCCGCCTTCCCCTGGATAAACGGCGTGCCCGGTCGGAAAAGATCGAGGGCCTTTTGAAGTCCGCCATGAAGGGGTATTTATCAACGCTGCCCCGGGCAAAGCTCCTTGTTTTTCTGGAAACAGAACTGCGGAAGCGTTTTGATGAATTGCAGGAGGTAGCGCCAGGTTCTTTGGAACCGGATCCTGCAGGGGATTCACCTGCCGTTCTGCCACAGGTGATGTTCCGGGGCCTCAGCACTACTGAGGTGGCAACCATCCTCAACAAGGTTTTCTCTCGTGAAGGTGAGGCTGTTCCCTGGACCTTGAAACCAGCGGATCCCCACTTTCTTGACGCAGGTCAATTCCCTGAGATCAGGATTGATACCCGGCAGGTCAGGATCACCGCTTCGATTGACAGGACAGCAGATGCTTTACTGGAAGATAAGCGGATGGAACTCGTATTGGCCCTGTTGGGACCTGAAGGGTTGGATGAGGGGGAGGGCGCTCCAGAGGGCGTATCCCCAGGGAGTAATCATGATTGAAGGCCGGGTAATACGCATATCAGGACCGATCATCCGCGCCACCGGGCTTGGCGGGGCAGGGCTTTTCGATGTGGTGGAAGTCGGGGAGAAACGGATCATCGGGGAAGTGGTCAGGCTTGAAAAAGACGAGGCCGTGCTCCAGGTCTATGAGGATGATACAGGTCTCAAGGTCGGCGCTAGCGTGGCCTCCACCGGACGGCCCCTGTCGGCCCGGCTCGGCCCAGGGCTTATCAGTACCATCTACGACGGTATCCAGCGACCCCTGGAATTCCTCTTTAAACAGGGCGGGGCCTTCATGGAAAGCGGCGCCCGTGGGGAGCCTTTGGATTCCGCCAGGCGCTGGCCCTTTGTCCCTGATCCGGTCCTTGTGGAAAAGTTGGCTGCCCATGAACCGGTTGCTGCAGCTCCAGGGCTGGTACTGGGAAGGGTGAAGGAAACCGAAAGCATCACCTGCTCGATCATGGTTCCCCCCAATACCCATGGTGGAACCCTTACCGAGCTTGCCCCTGGGGGGGATTATACCATTGACCAGGTGATTGCCCGGACCGACAAGGAAGAGGATATATTCCTGGCCCAATGGTGGCCCTTACGGGTCCCCCGGCCAAATGCGGAACGCCTTGCCCCGGACCAGCCCCTGGTTACCGGGGAACGGGTCATCGACGTGTTCTTCCCCCTCTCCAAGGGCGGCACTGCGGCCATTCCTGGGGGGTTCGGCACGGGCAAGACCATGACCCAGCACGCCATAGCCAAGTGGTGCGACGCGGATGTGATCATCTACATCGGCTGCGGGGAACGGGGCAACGAGATGACCGATGTGCTCACCGAGTTCCCCGGACTGACCGATCCCCGAACCGGGCGTTCCCTCATGGAACGAACCGTCCTCATTGCTAACACCTCTAACATGCCTGTGGCCGCACGGGAAGTCTCGATTTATACCGGGGTGACTCTGGCAGAATTCTACCGGGACATGGGTTATCATGTGGCCATTATGGCAGATTCCACGAGCCGCTGGGCCGAGGCCCTCCGGGAGTTGTCGGGCCGCATGGAGGAAATGCCCGCTGAAGAAGGGTTTCCCGCCTATCTTCCCACAAGGCTCGCGGAGTTCTACGAGCGGGCCGGCCGGGTGAAGACCCTTTCCGGCGCCGAAGGGTCGGTCAGCATCATCGGCGCAGTTTCCCCCCCAGGAGGGGACTTTTCTGAGCCGGTAACCCAGCATACCAAGCGCTTCATCCGCTGTTTCTGGGCCTTGGACCGGGATTTGGCCAACGCCCGGCATTACCCCGCCATCAGTTGGATAGACAGCTATTCCGAATACGCCGAGGAGGTGAAGCCCTGGTGGGAGCGGGTAAACCCCAGTTGGGCTATTGTCCGCCAGGAGAGCATTGATCTCCTGAAAAAAGAGCAGCGCCTGGCTGAAATCGTCAGGCTCATCGGTCCCGATGCCCTTCCCGATGATCAGCGGCTCATACTCCTGACTGCGGAGATCATCAAAAACGGATTTCTACAGCAGAATTCTTTCGACCAGGTGGATATGTACTGTGTCCCGGTCAAACAGGTACAGCTGCTGGAACTCATCATGGAATTTCATACACGAGCCGAACGCTGCATCAGACTAGGGGCGCCCCTCTTCAAGATTACTGGGCTGCCCATACGAGAAAGGCTTTCCCGGCTTAAAAGCGAGGTGAAAAACGAGGATGTGGTTGCGGTCTTTGGGGAATTTGAACGGGATATGCGGGCTTCTCTGGAAGAACTGGAGCGGAGCTACCGCACCAGGGAGGTTTTATGAGAGGTATTGAATACCGGGGACTGACCCGGATTGAGGGACCGGTGGTGATCACCGCACGAAGCAAGAATGTGGGCTTCAACGAGGTGGTGGCGGTGTATGATCGGGAAGAAGGCCGCAGGCTGGGTCGTGTGGTGGATATAAGCGAAGACTGGACCGCCATCCAGCTCTTCGGGAACAATACTGGCCTTTCCGCCGATGACTCACGGGTGGAATTCCTGGGGAGGCCCATGGAAATCCGGGTGGGAACCGGTTTGCTGGGCAGGGTTTTCAATGGCTTGGGGGAACCCATCGACGGTTACGGGGATATCTTTTCCTCCACCTGCCTGGATGTGAACGGCCTTCCCATTAACCCCTTTGCCCGCACCTATCCCCGGGACTTTATCCAGACCGGTATCTCCACCATCGACGGCATGAACACCCTCATCCGGGGGCAGAAGCTCCCGATCTTCTCCGGGAACGGTCTCCCCCACAACCGGCTCGCCGCCCAGATCGTCAGGCAGGCGAAGATCCTCAATGCCGCAGAATCCTTTGTCGTGATCTTCTGCGCCATGGGGATCAAATACGATGTGGCGCGGTTCTTCCTGGACGACTTTGAACGGACCGGAGTCCTGGCCAATGTCGTGGTCTTCCTCTCCCTGGCGGATGCGCCTTCTCTGGAACGCCTTGTGGCCCCCCGGTGTGCCCTCACCGCTGCCGAATACCTCGCATACCAGCAGAACATGCATGTCCTCGTGGTGATGACCGACATGACCAACTACTGCGAGGCCCTCCGGGAAGTCTCCTCCATTCGGGGGGAAGTCCCCAGCCGCAAAGGGTATCCGGGCTACCTGTATTCCGACCTCGCGTCTCTCTACGAGCGGGCGGGAAAGATCACAGGTTCCACTGGGTCCATCACCCAGATACCCATCCTCACCATGCCCAACGACGACATCAGCCACCCCATCCCAGACCTTTCGGGGTACATCACCGAAGGCCAGATCGTCCTGGACCGGGAACTCACCCAGCGGGGAGTCTATCCGCCGGTGGCAGGACTGCCCAGCCTTTCCCGGCTCATGAAAGACGGCATCGGCCCCGGCATGACCAGAGAAGACCACAAGGATGTGTCCAGCCAGCTTTTCGCCGCCTATTCCAAGGTCAAACAGATCCGTAACCTCTCCTCGATCATCGGGGAAGAGGAACTCTCTGCAGGGGATAAGCAATACCTCAAGTTTGGAGAGCAATTTGAGCAGGTCTTCCTCACCCAGGGAGAATTTGAAAACCGCGATATAGACCGCACCCTGGATATAGGCTGGACCGTGCTTGCAGAGCTTCCCCGGGACGAACTCCTCCGGATTAAACAGGAACTCATCGAAAAGTACCTGGACCCCATTGTAAACGGCCAGCAGCCTTCCCCTCAGAAGCCCGCTCCACTGCGGGAGGCGATCTAAACCATGCGAGAATCCATAGCTCCAACCAAAAGCAATCTCATGCGGGTCAAGGAACGGTTGACCACTGCCAGTGAAGGGTATGACCTGCTGGAACAGAAACGGGAAATCCTCGTCATGGACCTCATGCAGCAAGTAGAACGGGTCAAGCTCCTGGAACGGGACCTGGACGCCCAGATATCCGTCGCCTATCCCACGTTAAAACGGATGCTCGTCGTGGTGGGCCGGGAACGGGTGGAACGGCTCTCCCGGAACATCCACTATCAATTCGAACTGCGGGAAAAGAGGGTCCTTGCTGCGGGAATGAGCCTCCCCAGCCTGGAGGTGCAAATTCCTGATGCGAAACTACAATTTTCCTTAGTAAATTCATTTGCGGAATGTGATGAAACCGTGTTAGAATTCTTTAAGCTGCTGAAAATTCTGACCGAATTGGCAGCGGTGAGAACGATGACCTGGCGATTAGCCCGGGAAGTCCGTAAGACCCAGCGGCGGGTGAACGCCCTGGAGAAAATGGTGATTCCCACTGCCCAGGAAACAAAAGTATATATTGAATCAGCGCTGGAAGAGCGGGAACGAGATGCCTTCTTTACCAGCAAGCTGTTGAAAAGGAAGGCCGGCAAGGAATGATAAAGCCCCTATTTTCGCATGTTGTTGTTATGATCACCGGTACCGATGCTTCTATTATGGCAGCAAAATACGCCATTGTTATGGCCAAGGCCTACCGATGCCGCCTTACGGCAGTGTACGTGGTGGATATCGCGACCATACACCAGCTTACCCTGAGTAAGATATTCATTCAGGAGGAAAGCCAGGAATATGAACGGAGCCTTGAGGCGAACGGTAAACGGTATCTTGCCTTTGTGGAAGAACTCGCCCACTCCAAAGGCGTCAAGGTAGAACAGGAACTTCGCCGGGGAGCGGTGTATACGGAAATGCTTAAAGTAGCGGATGAAAAAAAAGCGGACCTGATGCTGCTCGGCGGTTGGGAAAAGGACCGGAGCGCCCGGGACATCATTTCCCATGCCCACCGGGAAATCATGGTACATGCCAAGTGTCCGGTCATGCTCGTGAAGGAACCTGCCATTGACCAGATTTTTAAGTATGCCTAGGCAGATGCGGGAGGAAGGGTTTGAGAATAGCAATCGTCAGTGTGCCAGCCAGCAGAAAAGGTATCCCTGATTATGTAAAGTCCCTGCAAAAGGGCATGGAATCCATGGGGCACCGGGTTGATGTTATCGACGCCTGGACCGAAGACGGCCTCCGCCTGCCGGGGTATGAATATATCGCGGTAAGTGCCGAAGCAGTATCCCTCTTTGGTGGCAAGATGCCCGAAGCGCTTCCCAAGATACTGGGCACAGGCAGTGGCCTGGTGGGTAAGAAAAGCGCCGCCTTTCTCAGAAAGACCGGTCCTTTTACCACTAAGGCCCTGGCAAATCTCATGGGAGGCATGGAGAAAGAGGGGATGCTGGTCAACTGGAGCGAGATTATTTTGAATGCTCCTCATGCAGAATCCCTGGGGAAACGGATCGGAGCGTAGTCCCGGTCTTTAGCCCTCTAATCTAACAGCATCATTCCTGATATAATCTCTTCAATACTTTTTTAGGAGGTTCTTATGAAAAGAACATCATGGGGACGCAGCGTGGGTATGGCCGCGCCTGCGTTTATCGCCGTACTTATGACGCTGCTCCTTGCCGGCTGTCCCACGCCGGAGGAAGTGGTGCATATCTACGCAAACTTCGAGACCGTGGCCGCCTATACCGTTACAGATGCAGAATTTATCCCTATCCCCACCACCATAGCGGGAGAGCCATCGACCATTCCAACAGGCAATAACTTCAATATCATTAACTCATGTTACGCATGACTACAAAAAACGAAGAAAAGAGTCCGCGGATTTCGCTAATTTTCGCGGATAAGACAAGATTTCTTGGCGGCAATCTGCGTTAATCCGCGTAATCCGCGGACTGTCTTCTTCTCGTGCGTAAGGTGAGTCATTAAGGACAACACCTACATCTCGATACCTACGGATGGCCGGTTTTTGATTAGAAAGAGGTCCTTGTCGAAAGACAGGGACATTTTGTTGAAGGACAATGACCCGTTGTCTAAACAAGGTCACCAGGTTAAGAATAATATCAACCACAAAGTTTCACAAAGTAAGATAGAGAAAGGAATACTTTGTGTGACTTCGTGTAACTTAGTGGTTAATCTTCTTTAGAGAGGTAAGCATGACAGAATCCACCGTACCCAACTATCCTCGGCGCATCACCTCTGACCAGGTCTGGGCTGCCATAAGAGAGCTGGGCTATAATTTTCACACTATGGCCACGAAGGGCGTAGACATCTACGACGAAAGCTGTAAAAGGAGACTGACAGAAATCGACCTGTTGCTTGAAAACAACGAGTGCTGTATGGCAGTGGAAGTCAAACCCAAGCCCACGGAAAAGGACATAGCCCACCACATCAGGCAGCTGGAGCTACTGCGGGACTGTCTGGAAAAGCGGCAGCAACAGCCAAAGCGTATCCTTGGCGCAATCGCCGGAGCGGTTTTCCCCGAAGGTATCCAGCAAGCCGTCATCGAGGCGGGCTTGTACGTTATCGAGCAGAGCGGGGACACCATGAAGATAAGCGTCCCAGAGGGTTTCACGCCCGTGCGTGGTAAGGGCGGTCAAAGCAAAAACAATGCCTCTTCTTTGTGATATGCTCTGCCACTGAGCGGCTTTATTCTTTATGGTTTTGTCGTTTTATCCCCTTTTCTATTGTATCCCCATTATACTATAATGAAGATATGCCATCATGGTTCACTACAATAACAACAACGATTAAAAATTTCCTGGTACAAGCAAGAGCTAGGCTGCCTCATCAGGGGCTGCCAAAGCGCTGGAAGCCGATCCTCTTGGGTTTCGCCGGGTGTATCCTCCTGCTTTTAGGTCTTATCGCGATAGTGCCGATGATAAATCAGCACCGTGGTACCGTATCGACGTCCTCCAGAAACTTGGCCGATGCCTTTCAGCCCTTGGCCATTCCAGCGGAAGGACTCTTTCTCCCTGATGAACCGGATTTTATCCCTGGGGTCCAGGTGGACCGGAAGCCGAAGGACTCCTGGACTGCTGAGGATATCCGGCCTTTCTGGACGGATCCTACGGCTACGGATCCTGATGTATGGCGGAATCGGATAAAAACCGCGGTTGATGAACTTATGGAAGGGGTTCCTTGATGAAAAGTTGTATGAAAAAACGTTGCCTCCTGTGGTTAATGCTCGGGTTCTTTGTTTTTGAGACCCCGCCGGTGTGGTCTCAGCCGTTCCCTGACTTGGAACCAAAAGAGGCCATTTCTTATTCACGGATAGTCCAGGCGGCGGTTGGCCAGCAGGTGGAGATACCCTTCCGGGGTAGTGGCTGGGTGTATTTGGGTGAAATGAATTCCCAGCGGGGTATCGATTATGATTCAAGACGGCTTGATAATGAGGGGCAGAGCTTCATTTTCCAGGCCGGAGGGGCAGGAACCTATGGGCTTAAATTTTATAAACAGGACTTTCTGCGGGATTATATCGTCAATGATTATGTGCAGGTGATAGTAAGCGATGCTGCCGAGCCGTCGGGGAACGGTTTGTTTAAGGCCCCGGTTGACCGCGGCCGGGTTATTGCGGAACCTCGCTGGCCTGCGCTTCCTGAAGACCCTTCCACGCCCTCGTCTGCACCGCCGGTAACGCTCCCGGCTGCGCCGGTGGCGGCTGCCCCCCAGGGGACTGCCCCTGCCGCAATAGCGCCGCAGCGGGTTACACCACCAGCGGAATCTCCGCCACCAGCGGATGGACCACCCCAAGCAGCGCCTCCCGCGGCCATACCAGCCGCTGTACCTCCCGAAATCGCCCCGCAGCCTGCTCCGGTGAATACACCCCTACTTGATTATTTGCAACAGGCCAGGGAAGCGCAGGAGGCCGGAAAGTTCCCGGAAGCCCTTTCCTTACTGGAACAGTTCCGGGAACAGTACCCCTTGGGGAGTGATGAAGCCTGGTGGCTTTACGGTCAAGTGTTTGAAGCCAATAGTCAAGTCCGGGATATACGTTCCGCCCTGGATTACTACCGCCGTCTTATCCGGGATTATCCCCAAAGCCCCCGCTGTACCGATGCTAAACGGCGTATCGCCTATTTAGAGCGGTATTATTTTAATATCTTATAGGGACGTGCATAACCCCCTGTTTCACCGGCTTGCACTCCTCACCGGCGTTGAAGTGATGGAAGCTCTCAACCGTACCACGGTAATCGTCTTTGGTGTGGGCGGTGTGGGGAGCTGGTGCGCTGAGGCCCTGGCCCGTTCGGGGGTCGGCAACATTGCCATCGTTGATTCCGACACGGTCTGTGTTACCAATATAAACCGCCAAGTCCAGGCCACCAGCCGTACCGTCGGGCACTCCAAGGTTGCGGTGCTCAAGACGCGACTTGAGGAGATCAACCCCAGATGCAGGGTTACGGCTTTTGGTAAGGTTTTCTCCCAGGAGAATGCGGCTTTGTTCGGTATCGAAGATGCGGACTATATCATTGATGCCATTGACAGCCTCACCCATAAACTCGACCTTATCGAGTACGCTGGTCACGCGGGGGTAGGGCTTTACGCGTCCATGGGAATGGCCCAGAAGCTCGATCCCACCCAGCTTAAAATCGCGGATATATGGGAGACCCAGGGTTGTCCCCTGGCGCGGCTCGTGCGGTCAGGCTTGAGAAAGCGGGGGTTTCACGGGCATTTCACCGTGGTGTACAGTGCCGAGCGGCTTCCCCTGCACGATGAAATCGAGGCTGCCTGCGGTTCCGCCCAATGCTTCTGTTCCTCCCGGATCTGTTCAGATGGGGAAGCGGATCCAGCCCAGGACAAGCCGGTTGAGTGGTGCAGTTCCAAGAAGGTGATCAACGGAAGTGCGGTCACCGTTACCGCAAGCGCCGGCATGATCCTGGCAAGCCTGGTGATCCGGGATATCTATGCCCGGTCCGCTCATGAGTAACCGTTTTCTCCGCCGTACCGGGGCAAGTACGCTGGTCCAGAAACTGGTTACCAAGGCCGTCCTGGAGCAGAACCTCGTGAAGAGCAACGACCGGATCCTCATTGCCGTTTCCGGTGGGAAGGACTCAACGGTCCTCGCCTGGGCACTTGAGGCAATACGTCCTGCCCTGAAACGGGACTACGAACTCGCGGCGCTCCACATTTCCAGTGACTTCTGTGGCTGCTGTAAAAAATCCGTTCTTGCCCAAAGGCTCACCACCTGGGGCATCCCCTTTACGGACCTTTTCGTTCCCATCATCGGGCGGCTCAAAGCAGGGGAAAAGATGAACTGTTACTGGTGCTCCACCCAGCGGCGGACAGAACTCCTCAAATACGCGGTGGAAAACCACTTCAACAAGATCGCCCTGGGGCATCATCTGGATGACATCATCGAAACCTTCTTCATGAATTTGACGGCCAAAGGGGAACTTTCCACTATGCCCATGCTCCTTGCCTACCGGAAGTACCCGGTAAGCCTCATCCGGCCCCTGGGCTATGTAGAAGAACAGCAGATAATCGCCTGTGCCACTGAAAAAGACATCCTCAAGGCAGCCTGTACCTGCCCTTACGGTCTCCATTCCCAACGCCGGGATATACGGAAACGCATTGCCGACTTTACCGGCAACTCCGGGACGGTCAAGCGGCGTATCTTTAAGGCCCTGGAAGGACTCGCCGGAGGTAATCCAGAAAGTATGCTGGACTAGTAGATGACAAGAAAGGTAGAAAGAGTTAAGAAGCTATTTTTATATTTTTGGAGGTTTTGAACGATGGACTATTTGATTGTATCGGGTAACCCTAAGAGTAATGGTCTGTGTCATTCGGTGATGGAAGAAGCGATTCGGGGTGCGAAGGATGGCGGGGCAGCGGCGCGTATCCTGAGCATCGAGAAACTGGAACGGTGCCATGTATGCGGAGATGGGTGGGGGACTTGCCGTGAAAAACACCGCTGCGCGTTTGGTGAGGATGGGTTCAATGCTGCTCAGGAATCGGTGAGAAAGGCGGATCAGCTCTGTATCATCACACCGGTGTATTGGGGGGAAATGGCAGAGGGGCTTAAATGCTTTTTTGACCGGCTGCGGAGATGCGAATTTGGACAAAATGGAGGGCTTTCAGGTAAACAGATCCTGCTCGTGGCCTCACCAGGGGGAACTGGGAACGGGATGCTCTCGTGTCTTGAGCAGATGGACCGCTTCTGCCGCCATACCGGCGCGGTTATTTTTGACTACATCGGTATTAACCGTTGGAATAATGACTATAAAAAAAGCGCGGTCTATGGGGCGGCAAAGGTAATGGCCGCAGGCCGTATTGCCGGTGAAACGATTTAAGGTATATTATAGTTATATCAGCGATTTACTAAGGGGATTTTTATGAAAACTACATTGAAGATTGATGGGATGTCCTGTGAACATTGTGTCCGGCATGTAACCGAAGCCTTGACCGGTATTGGGGGGGTAACGTCCGCCTCGGTGAACCTCAAGAAGAAGAATGCGGTGGTGGAACACGGTGAGGGGGTTACTCTGGAGACCATGAAAGCCGCGATTACCGAAGCGGGGTACGAGGTGGTGGCATAGGGAAAGATACGGTCTTGATCGTTTTGTCCAGGGGATGGGGGGCAATCACCAGGGGAATGTCAAAGATTTCACTGAGAATGTCTTGCCGTAGTACCTCCGCAGGGTTCCCCAAGGCGGCGATGGTTCCTTGGGTTACCAGGGCAACGCGGTCGGCAAATAAGCCTGCCAGATTAAGGTCGTGGATGCTCACCAGTGCGCCGATGCCAGAGTCTGCCATGGAGCGGACGAGGCTCATGATCATGAACTGATACTTGGGGTCCAGGTTATTGGCTGGTTCGTCCAGGAGGAGGAGCCGCGCTTCCTGGGCCATGGCACGGGCAATGAGGACCCGCTGGAATTCCCCCCCTGAGAGTTCCGTAATCCGCCGGGCTTCAAACCCCTTAAGCCCAGCAGCTTTAATTGCCCGCTCCACTGTGGAGCGGTCTGCGGTGGTTTCGGCGCCAAAGGCGCCACGGTAGGGAAAGCGTCCCTGGGCTATGGTTTCCTCCACCGTAAAGGGCCAGAGGGTGGCGGTGTTCTGAAAAAGGAAACTGATGTTCTCCGCCTTCTCCCGTTTTCCCATAGTGCCTATGTTTTTTCCGTCCAACAGCACCTGGCCGGCCAGGGGTGGTATGAAGCCGCCGATGGTTTTAAGGAGGGTGGTCTTCCCGCCCCCGTTGGGACCGGCCAGGGCAACCAGTTCCCCAGGCTTGACCGCAAGGGTAATATCCTGCAATACCACTTTATCCCTGAACCCTATGGTGAGGTTTTTCAGTTCCAGCCGCGGCGTTTGAAGGGATGTATCCATCAGAACCGTCCCAGATGCCGGCCATGACGGGCCAGGAGATAGATGAAGAAAGGCGCTCCTCCCAGGGAGGTGATGACCCCGATGGGTAGTTCCATGCTTCCAAAGGCACGGGCGGCTATATCTGCCAGCACCACGAGGAGTGCCCCGGCCAGGGCCGAAGCGGGGAGGAGCCGTCTATGGGATGGACCGGTAACCATACGAACCGCATGGGGGGCAATGAGGCCCACGAAGCCGATGATCCCCGCAGCGGAAACTGCGGCGGCTACGGCCAGGGATGCTCCCAGGGCGATGATGAGCCGGGTCTTTCTGACATCAGCCCCCAGGCTTTCGGCCACTTCCTCCCCTTGGAGGAGCAGGTCCAGGGGCCGGTGGGATAGGAACACGATGAGGCACCCGATGATCATCACCGGCAGCATGGCAGGTAATTCGGGCCAGGATGCCCCGTTAAGGCTGCCCAAGAGCCAGTAATAGACCCGGTGGAGGTCCCGGTCTTTCAGCGCCAGGATGAGGGAAAGGAGGGAGGAAAAGAAGGTCCCCAGAGCTGTACCGGCCAAGAGCAGGGCCACTGCGGACGGGGGATTTTCCACGCTGCGGGATATGATAAAGGCCAAAAACACCGCGCCGAGGCTTCCGGCAAAGGCGCAGAGTGAAACCGGGGAAATGCCCAATTCGGCAAGAGGCCCTGAAAAGGAAAGGCCCGTTACCATTGCCAGGGCAGCACCAAGGGCGGCCCCAGAAGAAGCACCGATCACGTAGGGGTCTGCCAGGGAGTTGCGGAAGATCCCCTGAAAGGCCGCGCCAGATACTCCGAGGGAAGCTCCCACAGCCATAGCCAAGAGGACGCGGGGCAGGCGTATTTCGAAGAGCACCAGGGCTGTGGTACTCTCCAGAGCTGGCTCAAGCGCCGCTCCCTTGAAGAGGGACAAAAACGCCCAATACAGATTCGCAGGACTGAACCTCACGGACCCGACGAGTAAGCCTCCGAAAAAGGCCAGCACCAGGGCCAGAGAAAGGACCAGAATCAGGGGCGCGCTTATATGCCGGATCACGAATACTGCTCGCAGTGCATCATTTTCCCCAGAGTATTGCGGAAATGGCCAGAACCGCGTCGGCAAGGCGGGGGCCATAACGGTACAGGGTATCTGCGTTTACCAGGGCAATATGGCCGTCCCGTACTGCCGGAATCCGCTGCCACCCGGGACGCCGGGACAAAGCATCAGGGGCTATAATTCTCCCATGATCATCCCCGGCAATGATCCAGGCAGGCCGCCTGAGCAGGACCTGTTCGGTGCTGATCACCGGGTATTGTTCATGTAAATCCTCGAAGATATTCCTCCCTCCCCCAAGCCTTATGGCCTCGTTAATAAAGGTATTGCCCCCGGCGCTCATGAGGGGTTCATCAATGAGTTCCCAGAATACCGCAGGCCGCTCCTTGCCCCGGCTCCGTTCTTCAGCCCGGCGTATCTTAGCCTGCATGACCGCCACCACTTCCCCAGCCTCCTGGTCATGGCCGGTAAGACGCCCCAGGGTCTCGATGGTCTGGTACACCTGCTCGAAGTTCAGGGGTTCCACCGCAAAGGCAGAGATACCAAGCCGCTCCAATAGGGTGATAATCCGCTCGTGCATAAACCCTGAGAGGAGCACTATATCGGGCTTGAGGACGGCGATCTGCTCCACACTGATGCTTATCCCTGAAAATCCCCCCACCGTGGGCCGAGCCTGGGCCTCTGCCGGGTAGTTGCAGTACTGCGTAACCCCCACGACCTGTTCCCCTGCCCCAATAGCAAAGAGTATCTCCGTTATTGCCGGGCTTAGACTCACGATGCGCTGGGGCGGGGCCTTGAGGGTTAAGGGCCTTCCCAAAACATCGGTAAGATTAAGGGGAAAATTCGCCGTTTCCCCAGCATATAAGGTGGAAATGCTGAGTATCAAAACCACCAAAACAAGGCATTTTTTTATGTTCATCCCGTTTCTCCCTTATTATTCCAACTTATTCCAAAAAGACAAGTCCGCTTTGGACTATTCAAAATGCATCCGTATTCCCAGGGTCACGGTAAGCCCCGGCATGGGGTAGTCGTCAAAGGACTCGTAGGATTGGTTCAGTATGTTGCGGATAACCCCAAAGGCCGTCACGTTTTTGCCTATCTTCTGGTTGACATTGATATTGAGCAGAAAATAGGGATCCAGTTCGGTAATGTTGGCGGTATCGGCATAGCGCAGGGTCTCGTAATGGCCGGAAATCAAAAAATTGCCCGATTTCCAGGGAATATCCAGGGACGCGCCGATGGTGTGCATAGGCATATAGGGGAGGCGTTTATCTGAATCGTAGGTGTACCCATAGCTCAGGAGATAACTGAGGAGGTACTGGTAGGAAAGGGAGGGGACGATCTTTTTAATCGGCCCCAAGGAGATCGGAATTTCAAATCGTACCTTCGTATCCAGACCGAAGAAGGTCGCTTCCCCTACATTTTGCGGCGTCCAGATAGTCCCTGCAGGATACCAGTGGATGGAATCCTGGGTCCATTGGACAAAAAAGGTGCTTTCCAGGGTGGCCCAATTCTTGAAACGGTATGAACCGCCCAGGTCCGCCCCCCAGCCGTCTTCAGGTCTGAGATCGGGATTGCCAAACATACCGCCCCCAACCCAGTAGAGGTCCTCAAAGTCAGGTAACTTGAAACTGCGGAAGTAGTTGTTCTTGAAGGTGAGCCACTCTGTGGCGTGCCAGACAAACCCGAGTTTCGGTACTGGTACCACCGGCGCGGTTCCGCTGCTGCACAACACCGCCTTTATCGAGGGAATGATGAGGACCTGTTTGACTGGCGCGTATTCCGCCGTAACATAGACACCGCCGTCGTGACGGTCATGATAGCCTATGTCTGTAGAATCAAGATAGCTATAGCGGTAATCCCCGCCGATCCGCAAGGTGAAGACTGCCAGGGGATACCAGGCCCAGCGGTTTATCGCCATGATGGTATGCTGGTTGTGGGAAGAAGAGGCCATGCCTTCCCGTTCATACCCCATGTTTGCCCAGTTGTGGCTCAGAGAAGCCTCAACCGCGAGATCATCCCGAAACACCCGGGGCATATCGAGCATGAGGTTCTGCCGGGTGGAAATGTCCTCCTGGATTCCCGCAATGCTGGAGGTCCCAGAGGTGGGGATGTTCTTATCGCCATAATAGAAATCCCCGCCGAAAAGCAGTTTTGAGTAATTATCCGGTAAATCCCAGATCAGGGAAGCTGCGGCGCCAGTATCCCAAACCTCGTTGTGGTCTTTCCGGCGTTTTATATTGTAGGAATCCATGTAGAGAAAGTGATTCTCCGCCCGGTTGGCGAATATATTGGCCATGACCGAGAACTTTTTCCAGCCGTAAGCCGCGTTCAGGGCGACATTTTGGGTATCAACCAGGTCCTGCCACTGAGGGCTGCCCTTTTCCCCGCTTCGTTCATAGAAGGCTCCGGGCATGGCAGCGGTATTCGAGATACTGCCCCCTATCCGCAGGCCCGGCTCCTGTTTCTTCAGCGTGATGATGTTGATGATCCCGCCCAAGGCGCCGGAAACGTTGTATTTTGAGTCTGACCCGCCGTAGATAACCTCGATATGATCCACGCTGTGGAGGTCGATCTTGTTGATATCAAAGTCCCCGGACATGGTGGAATTCACCGGTACGCCATCTATGAGAATCGCGATCCGTTCTGAATCGAAGCCCCGCATATTAATCGCCGCCTGGTTGCCGTACCCGCCGTAGCGCGTAACCCCCAGGTCCAGGGTCTCCTGCAAGAGGGTGGCCATATCCGGCGCGTTGATGCGCTCGATCTCTTCCTTGGTAACGGTCTTCTTCTGCTGGGTAGTTTCCGGGGTTCCCGTTACGGTAAGCCCCTCATCCTCCAGAAGCACCTCGTCAAAGGGATCATCCCCTGGTTCTTGGGGAAAAATCGGCAGGGGACAGAGGATGAGGATAGCCAGGATAGAGACCGGAAGCAGACTCCCGGCCTTGAAGGGTTTCAATCCCGGTATTATATTTGCCAGATGATACATATCAAAGCTAAATCTCCGCCCCAGGCAGCTAAAGATACTGGAAAAACGGTGTACACCGAAGAAGAGCTGAACTACATGTTTGAACATACCCTGGAATGTCCGCTGGACCATACACCAAACGCCGAGACCATTGCCGCCATTGAGGAGGGCCGGGCCATGCTGAGAGGTGAGATACCCTGCAAACATTTCGATTCTTTTAAAGATTTTTTGAAAGAATTGAAGGGTTAAAAAATATATGGCAGCCATATTATTAAAGAAATTGTTTTTCACCGTACCGGCCTCATTCCGATTTGTTTTAACTGGCTCATACTTTTCCCCCAGAATCGCACAAGGCCGGAGGCAAGCTCCCGGCCTTGGGGAAAGAATTAGACATTATTGTTTGGTATAGACTCCGAACTGAAAGACGAATTCGCCTTTTTTCCCAACGGTGAATTTTGCTTTAGCCGTATCTAAATTTGCCGCTTCAGCTCCATTAGCCACGAAAGCTCCTGCTAGTTTTACCGAACCGGCTTTTAAATCCTCATAATAGATTCCCAGGAACGTACCGGGGCCATAATGAGGGTTTGTTGGTGCATAGTCTGGAGCTGGACCATAGTCATAATATTGTTGTTTACCATCTGACGCATACTCCATAATAATGACCCCCGCATCATCAGTAAACGTAGAAGTCTCCTTAATAGTACCATAATACCCGATTGTACCAGTATAGTCCCGATAGGTGAGAGTAGTACCAGTGATGATAAAACTATCACCTGCCGTTTCATCCGCCCAAGTACCTACAAGCGAAATACCCTCATCATCATCGCCATCTGTCTTACAGCTCGTGAAGAACGCGACACCCACGACAAGGCACAGCATGAAAAACAAGGAAACAACCCTTGATACCAAGGGCCGGTTTCCAACCGAAACAAATTGTGTAAACATGGCTTACTCCTTTTTCCAAAGAAAAGAAGTCCGGGAAAAATACCAAGGTTCCAAAAAGGGGAACGGCATTTTCTCAGGGCTCTGTCCTCGAAGCCTGAAAAATAATAAGATGTATACCAAAGTCTCCTGGCTTCCGGGTTCAACCTTTTCCATCAGCCTTCCCAACCTTTGCGGTCAGTGACTGTCTTGATAGAATCGTCCTCGGTTACAGTTACGGGATAGCGGAGGCTTTTCACCTCACTTCCTCTGAAATATACGTTTATTAGTATATACAGAAGTTTAGAAAAATGTCAAGGGGAAATTTGATATTTTTATATACTTTGATTTTAAAATTTTCCACCTTGACTTTAACGGTTATTCACGTTAAAATAGGCAAAACCTATACCTTGGGGAGGATTATATCGTGCATGTTATCACGGTTTGTATGGGAAGCTCCTGCTTCAGCCGGGGAAACGCCCATAATGCCGAATGTATCAAGCGGTACATCGTGGAAACAGGGCAGGAGGTTGCCCTCTCAGGCTGCCTCTGCCGGAATGAATGTAAAAATGGCCCGAACATTATCGTTGATGAAAAGGTGATTTCCCATGTCTCCCCAGAAATACTGCCCGATTTGCTCGATCAGGTACTGGAGAACCGGTGAGAACTATGCGGTTTCATTATCCCATTTACTCTGCCCCTGCCAATTGTCAGGATTGCTATAAATGTATTCGCCGCTGTCCGGTTAAGGCAATCAGCGTTGAAAAGGGCCACACCACCGTTGTCCAGGATATGTGCATTCTCTGCGGACGCTGCGTCATCCATTGCCCCGCCTTTGCGAAACACTCGCGGAACGACACGAGGCGGGTCAAACAGCTCGTACTGGGGAATAAAAAAGTGTTTGTCTCCCTGGCGCCTTCATATATCGCGGAATTCAGTGAATGTACACCAGGCCAACTGGTCATAGCCCTCAAGAAATTGGGTTTTTGGGGGGTTTCGGAAACAGCTCTGGGCATTGATTGTATTTCAGCCTGGCTTGCCGATGATTTGCAGGGGGCCTCTGAAAAGGGAGCGCAAAAACTGTTTATTTCATCGGCCTGTCCACCGGTGGTTACATACATCAAACGCTACGCCCCGCGTTTTTCGCCGTATATTACCAGACACGCCTCTCCACTGCTGATCCATGCGCGGCTTTTGCGTAAACGCTATGGTGATGATATCGGTGTGGTGTTTATCGGTCCTTGTATCGCAAAAAAACAAGAGGCTGATAAGTGGACAGAAATTGACGCTGCCCTTACTTTTAATGAACTGCGAACCTGGTTTAAAGACGAAGGTATCGCATGTAAAACAATTCCAGCAGATGCTGAGGCGGAGTTTCTACCGTGTCGCGCTGTGAAGAGCGCTCTTTTTCCCATTAATGGCAGCATGATTACTGCGCTGAACAAGTACAGCGCATTCTGGGACAAAAAGCTTCCACCCTTTTCCCTCGCAATTTCCGGTATTGACCAAATCAAAGAAACACTCGAAGATTTTGATCCTGAATCTTTGACGCGGCCGCTTTTTCTGGACCTGATTTCCTGCGAAGGGGGCTGTATAAACGGTCCGGGTACCACAAACACCGGTTCTGGCATCATGCGCATGGTGAAGCTTCTTGAGTACGCGGAAACTGCAACTACAGATTCTGCTGAGGGTATCCTTGATGAAACAAGCCTCCCAAAGGACATACTGAGTTCGGACGCCCTCTTTGTTCAGGACCTGACGCAGATAGTACATACCGAAGGGGAGTTGCGTTCAGCGCTGCGGCTGGTGGGAAAATTTACCATGCAGGATGAACTGAACTGTTCAAGCTGCGGGTATGAAACCTGCCGTGATTTTGCACAGGCCATGCTCGATAACCGGGCAGAACGGACCATGTGTACCTCTTATATGCGGCAGTTGGCGCAAAAAAAGGCAAATGGCCTTATCCGCACGATTCCCAGCGGCGTGGTCATTGCCGATAAAAATCTGAAGATTGTTGAGTGCAATCAGAGTTTTGCCCGTCTTATGGGTCAGGATACTGAAAATATGTTTGAAGTGGCCCCGGGGCTTGAAGGCGTTGATTTGCGGAAAATCACCGGATCAGCCCATTACTTTAAAGATGTACTTACGGCAGACAGTTCTGAGGGAATTGAATGTGATATCCGGGAAGGCAAAAAGATTCTGCACATTAAAGTATTTGTGGTGGAAGCAGGTGAAATCGCCGCAGGAGTCCTTGAAGACATTACCGTTCCGCAAATCCGGCGAGATGAGACCATATCCCGTGCACAGAAGATCATTGACAAAAATGTGGTAACGGTACAGAAAATTGCGTTCCTCCTTGGTGAAAACGCGGCAGAAACAGAATCAATTCTCTATTCGATTATCGATTCCTATACCGAAGGGGCAGGTGAATAATGGTGGATGTATCGTTAGACGAGGAGCTGTCTGAAACGTTCATAGAGGTTGATCATTTTCAGGTGCGTAAGTACAATGAAAACGCGGCAGGAGATGTGTTTCTGTCTCAGAAGAATTCCACTGATGGGCGGGTTATTGCAACACTTTCCGATGGTCTGGGTTCGGGAATCAAGGCCAGCGTTTTGGCGACGCTTGCTGCTACTATGGCGACAAAATTCATTTCCTTTAACATTCCCATCAGGCGTACTGCGGAAATTATTATGAACACCCTTCCGGTGTGCAGTAAGCGGGGCATCAGCTATGCGACTTTCACCCTGGTTGATATTGAAACAAGCGCAGTGGTAAAAATCATTGAATATCACAATCCTGGTTATGTGCTGGTACGGCAGCAAACCATGATCGAACCAATCAAGGAAATGATGCCCTTTAAGCGGAAAAACAAAAAAACCGGTCCTCATCAAGCGTCATTCTTATTTTATTCAAAATACGCTGCCCGGCCTGGGGATAGGCTGGTGTTCTTTTCTGACGGCGTAACCCAATCGGGAATGGGAACCAAGGCGCGACCTTTTGGCTGGGGAGTGGAATCGGTCCAGCTTTTTATTCTGGAAACCATAACGAAAACCCCTGATATAAGCGCTCGTGATCTGGCGCGAGTAGTGGTGCAGCAGGCGATTTTTAACGACGGTGGCAACCCCCAGGACGACATTTCCTGCGCGGTGGTTTATTTCAGGCATCCCCGGAACATGCTGGTACTGACCGGCCCACCGGTTCATCCTGAAAAGGACCGGGAAATCGCCCGTCTTTTTTCTGCTTTTGAAGGAACCAAAGTTATCTGCGGCGGGACCACGGCGAATATCATTTCCCGTGAGTTTGGCACCCCAATAACCATGTCGTGGACAGACTTTGATCCCAAAGTGCCGCCTATGTCCTGCATGGAAGGCGTTGACTTGGTTACTGAAGGCATCATTACGATGGGGGTTGTATCAGAACTGCTTTCTGCCAATCGTGAATATGAAACAGGAACCAAGAACGCTGCCACAAAAATCGTTGACCTCTTATTAAACAGCGATAGAATAACTTTCATGGTGGGAACCAAGATCAACGATGCCCATCAGGATCCCAGTATGCCGGTGGAACTTGAAATACGGCGGAATGTGATAAAAAAAATCGCCGCCCTGCTGGAAGAACAGTACTTAAAGGAAGTGCAGATTCAGTATTTTTAATTCAGACCAGCCATTCCGCTGTTGCATCAAAACGGGGATTTTTATCTGCGTCATCTGGGAGGCTGCGTATCCGGCAGCGCACCAGACTTCCCGGACTAGGGGCAACCCCTTGGGGCAGGGTAATCAGCAGTTTGAGGTAATTCTCAGAGACACCGGCGGCTGTACCAGCCGCTTCCGGCTTATATGCTTCAACGACGGCTTCCACGGTTCGCCCCACCCATCCCTCGATATAGGACCGCCGTCCCTGGCGGGCCAAGCCCAGGAGACGCTCTACCCGCGCCACAGCTTCCCGCTCACTCACCGGCTCCTTGAAGAGATATGCCTCGGTGCCAGGCCGGGGGGAATAGGGAAAGGCGTGAATCCAGGTAAAACCAATGCGGCGGCATAATTCGTAGGTCTCCTCAAAGGCATCCTCGGTTTCCCCGGGAAAACCGGTAATAATATCACCAGCCACAAAGGGATCATCTTTGACAGACCGGAAGCGGCGTACCCACCCTTCAATGTCTTGCGGGGTATAGGGACGCCCCATCTTTTCAAGGATCCGGGGGCTTCCCGACTGGACCGAAAGGTGAACATGGGGCCGGATGCGGGGATGGGCCAGGACCGTAAAAAAATCCCGCTTCATCACCGCAAGTTCAGGCCCCGGTTCAAGGGACGAGAGGCGCAGCCGGATGTGTTCGGTGCCCTCCAGGAGGTAGCCCAGGAGACCTGCAAGGTCCAACTCTCCAGGGGCCTGCCCTGAGCAATACCGGCTGATGTTGACACCGGTGAGCACCGCTTCTCCATAGCCCCTGGCTTCCAGGGCTTGCAGGGCGCTCAGAACCTGCGGCGCTTCAAGGCTCACACTCGGACCGCGGGCAAGGCGGACCCGGCAGTAGGTACAGTGCTTGTCGCATCCATCCTGGATTTTTAAGAAGGCCCTGGAATGAAAGGAAAAATCGCCGGGGATAAAGCGAAACCGTTCCTGGGGCTGGGTGATGGAAGGCGACGGGGGGCGCGTTGTTTGTGCGGCAGTCCTTGGGCAGAGCAGGGTTGATAACACCGCCGCAGGATCAGCTCTCCAGCCGGCAACCCCATCCGGCAGTTCCGAGAGCATCCGGGGCAGGTCCAGGAGCATACTTTTCTGGTCCCCGGATACCACGAAGAGGCGGCTCGCATCAGGAACAGTGCCACGGACCTCGGTTTCCAGCGCCCCAAGACGTTCTTGCTCCACCTGGGCATAGCAGCCGGTTACGATGAGCAACGCCTGGGGATGGTCCCGCAGGGCCTTCCTGATAATCCGGCGGGCCTTTTGTTCAGCCTTGGATGTTACGGTACAGGTGTTGACCAGGAGGATATCCGGTCCCCCGCTGTTCTGTTCCACAACTCCCTCAGCGCCCCAGGGAAGCACCCTGAACCCCGCATGGCGAAAAGCCCCGGCTATGGACTCACTTTCAAGCTGATTTAACTTACACCCCAGGGTATACAACGCCAGGGAGGGCAAGCTCCAGAGGAAAGACATCTAGCGGGAGCCGAGTTTCTGACGAATCCGGTCCAGGCCCCGGCGGGCATCAGCAAGCTGGGAGTTCAGCCTCAGAGCCTCTTCGTAGGCATTGAGGGCGTCGGATAGATCCCCGGCGTTCTCCCGTGCATAGGCAAGCCTACCCCACCAGGCTGCGTTTCCCGGGGTCCAGTGGACTGCGGCGGAAAGGGCGATATCCGCATGACGGAACCGGCCCAGGCGGATGTAAATCTCCCCGATGAAGTAATACACGATCTCAATCCGCTGCCCCTCTGGGGCTATGCTGATGTACTCCTGAAAATACTGGAGGGCCTCACCATTCCGGCCTTCATAATAGCTGATCTCCCCCAGCACCTCGATGATCCGCGGGTCATAGCGGCTGAGGCTCCGGCCCAAGCGGGCATAGTTCAGGGCTTCACCATAGCGGCCAAGCCGGATCAGACTCCAGCAAATCACCACATGGGCATCCAGGTTGTGAGGATTGATGTTGATTTCATTCACACAAATAGAAATAGCCCGATCATAGTTACCCACCCGGTATTCCGCCAGCGCGTCAGGCCGCATCTGAGCAAGCGCCAGTCCTCCGAAACAGAGGAGGAGCACCATACAGAATAGGTGCCGCTTCATGACTGGAGGCTTTTCTCAGGCATGGTGCATAGTCCATTAAAGGTGCACCCAATTTCCATATTGATCTCCGGGGTGATGATATTGCCCTGGAGTTTTCCCGTACCAGTTACTTCCACCCGCTCCGCAGCGCTGATATCCCCCTTGACCGCGCCCCGAATGATCACCCGTGGTGCGCTTATCCGCGCCTCCACCACCCCCTGCTTATCAACCATGAGGAAACCGCCGCCGGCGTCTATCTCGCCAACCAGGGTACCCCGAATCAGGAAGGGTTTTTCAAAGCTAAGGGTCCCGGTAAAATCAATGTCTGTGGATAAAATCGTATCGAAATCGTCATCATTCAGTTCTTCATGGTGAATATCGGTCATAATTACCCTCCATTATTTTAAAGTATCGGGTTAAAAACCCCGCGTCAATACCTATCGAGATGATAAACTGTTTTTTGCTGTGAGGAGCTTACGATAATACCTAAGCAAGTGATATTACCATGCCCAGGTGAGCGGTGATGTACCGGTTCCTTATAAAACTCCCGCAGTATGGTTCTGATAGCCCTGGCAGTTTCCGGCTCAAGGTTGCTCTCACTGTTTCAGGACTTTCGGCGTTTATTTCCGCCATGCTGATACTGACACCGGATAGGGCTTGAAGTCCCATTGGTCGTAGATCCAGGTGTCTTTGAACAGGTAGCACAGCGTGGAACAGGTGAGGGTCTTGCCAAAACGGAGGGGACGGGACATGAAGTAGTTTTTGCCGTGCTTGAGCAGTTCGTAGAGATACCGCGTCTTGTCCACATACATATAGCTTCCCCCGTTCAATGCCCCTGCTTCTTCAGCACTTCCAGGTTATTTTTAGCACCGCTATGATTCGGATTAATCCGTACCACCTGTTCCCAGTCGGCGCGGGCGTGGACATAATCGCCTTTCATAACATACGCATTGTTATAATACACCTCATTATTCGGCTTCAGCCGTATCAGTACACTTAGATCGGCAATAGCTTTATCATAGTTGTTGAGATAATAGTGCGAGCAGGAGCGATAATATAACGTGTCAATATCATCTTTCGTGATTTCCATAACGCGGTTAAAGTCCACGATTGCTTCCCGGTATTCTCCCGCTTCATAATGGGCAAAACCAGCATTGAAGTACCGCGTTGCCAGCTCTGGATCGGGACGCACGGGAACAACTGCAGGCGGCGGGCTGTTGTCAGCAGGAAGCAGATACGCCATCGTGCTGTCACGCCGTACTGTCACGACAGATGAAACCTGATATACCGTGGTGTCAATATCAAACGCATTAAAACGGAACTGATACTTCTCACCCATATCGGTACACATGCCGGTAACTATGAACTGCACGCCAAGCGCGTGTCCAAGGGATATCATGGTTTCTTCGTTCACCTCCCCGGACATTTGAAAATCAAGTTCTTTCCGGCGTAATTCCAGATTTTTACGGTTAACCACGGTCATTTTACGGTTCTGAATAAAGGTTCCCTGTAATTCTTCTATTACAAATGCGCTGAACCGTGCGGAAGAGGAGTGAAAGCTGATCACCGCTATTCGTGTTCCCGTGGGGAGCGCCTGCTCGATTTCCCTGGCGATCTGGGCTATGCCCGCTTCCAGGTCAAGTTCATCCACTGGAGCGACAGGGAACACGGCGCAGAGAAACAGCATGACGCTAAAAAAACATCTATAAGCCTGCTGGTGATTTTTCATACCATCGACATCCTCTCCAACACGCTTTTTGAGAAAAAATATGCTATACATATAGAATCCTTCCTTTTCCTTCAAAGTATTGTTTGCTTGCCCGCAAACAGCGAGTACTACCTGCCGTTCTTTTCAGACGGCATATTTTATTAAAGACCGCTATATGGCAGCCCCTTTTTCACCATAGACTGTTGACACCTTTTCCCCGTTCAAAGCCCGTCTTTTCGCAGCATTTCCAGCATATTTTTAACATCGCTATAATTCGGATTAATCTGTAACGCCTGTTCCCAGTCGGCGCGGGCATGAGTGTAATCCTCTTTCATAGCATACAACAAACCCCGAAGGTAATACATCTTCGCATCATTTGGGTTGAGCCGTATCGCCTGATTTAAGTCCGCTATCGCCCGGTCATAATCTCCTTTCTCAACATACGCAAAACCCCGATTGTAATACGCCATCGCATCATTGGGGTTCAGCCGTATCGCCTGAGTAAAGTCTGCTATCGCCCGGTCATACTCCCTTTTGCCATGATACGCACCACCCCGATTGGAATACGCCGCCGCATCATTGGGGTTCAGCCGTATCGCCTCGTTAAAGTCCGCTATCGCCCGGTCATACTCCCTTTTGCCATAATACGCGCCACCCCGATTGGAATACGCCAT
>JAITQK010000141.1 GCA_031288975.1 Treponema sp.
GCCATCAGGGAGCTGGCCTACCGCGGCAATCCTGTGCCCTACCTCGAATACATCAGCAAAAACATTTTCAGCCGCCTGTCCAACCGCGACCTCATAAGGTTTGACGAGAAGTACATCAAAATCATGCTCCTCAACGGCCTGTTCCAGAGCAACCTCTACGAGCCGGTTACTGAACGGGAGGTGGAGCAGGGTTATCTGGACCTGTACTTACAGCGCAATCCCCGGCTGCCCGATGTGAAGTATGAGTGGGTGTGGGAAGTTAAATATCTCAAGAAGGAAGACTCAGGCACCTTGGAGGCCAAACGTATTGCAGCTGCGGCACAGTTGGAAAAATACCGCCAGTCATCTTTGTTCAGCAGCCGTACCGATGTAAAATATGCGGCCCTTATATTCATCGGCAAAGACCGGTACGAAGTATGTGAGTATTGAAGTCCCCAGCAAAGGGCCTCTTCAATTTGGTAAAGATTCAACCAATACGGAAGCCTTTTTAACCGCAAAGGTAAAGAAGTTACAAGAAGTACACTCATTATAAAGAAAACACCCCCTCCGGTCAAGACAGAGAGGGGGTCTAAAAAAGACGCACCCCTCACTTCTCATTCCTCACTATCCTGTGCTATGCTCTTGATAAGGAGTAGATTCTTATGCGTTCACTTACTTGTATCGTGTGTCCCATCGGTTGTTCCCTCAGCGTGGCAGAGGGGAGCCCCGGTGATGACGGCGCCGCAACCTTGAGTATCACCGGAAATCACTGCCACCGGGGGGCGGTCTATGCCCAGGAGGAAATCCACGCCCCTAAACGGGTGGTAACGGCTACCTGCGGTATCAGGTTCCAGGAGCCTGATGAGGGTTCTGGTAGGAACCGTTCCTCCTGGGCGCCCCAGCGGGTTCCGGTGAAAACCGTCATCCCCTGCCCAAAGGAAAAAGTTGCCGAACTTCTCGTGGATATTTATAACCTGCGCCTTACCTTGCCGGTCAGGGGAGGGGATATGGTCATCCCAAACTGGCAGGGAACCGGGATCGATGTGATCGCGGTCCGGTCGGTTGGTTAGAAGGCCGGAAAAAAATGGCGTCAAGAATGGATCCAGTGGCATTCTGGCAAGACTATGAGGCGCGTTTTGGGGAAAAGGTCCACTCATATACCCTGGGACGGTATATCCGGGGCTGGGCCGAATATGATGCGCCCCTGTGGGGACTCTTAATCGTAACAAGCGGGGGGTTCCGCTTTCATCATTTTCCCCATGAGAGCTGGATCGAAGCCATATCCCGGACCACCTCCGGCGGCGCAGCTCCCACGGAAAAGCTCATCTTCATCCCCCAGGAGCGGCTCATATCCGTGGAGCTTAGGTTTGAAAAGTCCTGGTGGAAAAAACTGTTCTTTGCCCAGCCTCCCCTGCTGATTATCCGTTATCGTGCTGATAATGGCGAAGGGGAACTGGTAGCGGAAACCGAAACAAAGGCTGAGGCGCTGGTCCGCCATTTAAGTGCCCCTGTCACCTAAGACTGAGCCGCCGCACCGTGCAGGGTTTTGCGTAGCTTGAGATCTGGATGATCTATAAGCCCGCCTGTTTGCAGGTATGGTAATACTCGGTACACATCAGGAGAAAGGCTCCCATGCCGTGGAGGTCGTTCTGTACGGTGGGGCGCTTCAGGTAGAACTCGTAGTCCCCCACACCGGTCCCCACACAGATTTTTGGCACGATGAGATCGTCCCCCTTAAACGCAAGGGTCTTGATAATTCCCTGATACGCTTTGTGAATGTACCGGGCGTAGCTTTTGTGGAGAAACCCTTTCCGCACGGCTTGGGCAATCGCGTAGGTATAGAGGCAAGAACAGGAAACCTCATGCCAGTTCTGCGGATCATCCCCCCGGTTTACCACCTGATACCAAAGCCCGCTTTCCTCGTCCTGGAAACGGATAAGGGCGTTGATAAGGTCCAGCCCTGCGTTGATGAACGCTTGCCGCCGGCGGTGGTTCTCTGGCAGGAAGTCGAGAATTTCCTGAATGGCCACCGCGTACCAGCCGATGGCCCGGCCCCAGAATACAGGGGAACAACCGCTTGTTTTATCCGCCCAGGCCGCGGTCTTTGAATCGTCCCAGGCATGGTAGAGCAAGCCGGTTGCAGGGTCGGTCATGTTGCGCCGCATCATTTCCATCTGACGGTATATCTTTTCGTAGAGATAGGGCTTGTCAAAAGAACGGGCGTACATCACGCTGTAGGGGCCTATCATATACAGGGTGTCCAGCCACATCTGGTTTGGGCAGTCGTATTTGTGCCAGAAACCACCCTCCGCGTTGGTAGGCCATTGTTCCACCGCTGGAACGAACTGTTCCAAGGCTTTTTTATACCGCTCATCCTGAGTCTTTTTATACAAGTTAAAGAGCAGAACCGCAGGCTGCATATCATCAAACTGCGGAACATCGCTGTCGTTATGACGGATAGTTCCTGCTGCATCGATGTAATAATCCAGCCATGCCTTGATGTAATCCCCGTACTGATCTTCCCCCGAAAGCAGGTATACCCGTTCCATCCCTGCCAGAAATACCCCCTGATGGTAGTGAAAGCGGTTTTCCGGTGGTAGTTTTTCTACCGTAAATCTGCGGATCAAGGTATCCGCTCCCATTTTTGCATAATCCAGAGCGTTTTTTTCGTTATCCATAATTATTTCTCCATAATTACATCTTAGAACCCCAGCTCTTCGTTGATGAGAATCAGCGTGTACTTGCCGGAAAACTTCTGGGCGTTGTACGTGATAAGTAACTGGTTGCACATCCGCGCAGGGATATTGCAGTCTGCACATACGCCGCTTTCTGTGCAGGGCGTTTTGTGGTTATTCCGGAGGCAGTTCATAGGCGCGATAGCACGAACGCGGGCGATGGCTTCATCCACTGTGTTCACCAGTTTGTTTACCCCTGCCACCACGATGACGTGTCGGGGACCGTAGGCCATAGCGGCCACACGGCTGCCCGAACAGTCTATGTTCACCATCTCGCCGTTCATGGTTAGCGCGTTTGCGCCAGTAAGAAAATAATCCGCCATAAGACTGTCGCGGCATACCTCAAAATGATCGGCGCAATTATAGCGGTCGTAGAGTTTGTATTGACCGTTCCGTAAAACCGGAAGTATATCCATAGCGGCGAGGGTTTCACTTCCCCCAAGGCCAACAGATACCTTTGTGGGTAGTAGTGTTTCAAAGAGAAGCTGCTTTGCCTCATCCAAAGTTTCGACGTAGTAACTTTTCCAGCCTTTCTCCGCGAATGAGCGAACCGCAAGGCGCCCCCGTTTTTCTCCAAGCCATGTACGGTACTGATTTTTCATTGTATTCTCCTATTTTTCATGTGTTTACTAAATCAAAAAGTCTTTCCTCTTAAGCCTTCAGCCCAGAAGTGGCGATACCTTCAACAATATACTTCTGGAAGATAAAGAAGATGGTAAGCGAGGGCAGCAACGAAAGGGTTCCCATGGCAAAGATCGCCCCCCAGTCTGTGGACGAGCTTGGATCGCTGAACATACGCATGGCCAGGGATACTGTAAAGCTCCTTGGACTGTTGAGGTACAAAAGAGGACCGAGAAAGTCTTCCCAGCGCCAGTAGAAGCTGAAGATGGTAGAGGTGATGAGTGCAGGCTTTATCAGGGGGAAGAGGATGCGGCTGAAAATGGTGAATTTATTGCACCCGTCGATCATGGCGGATTGATCCAGTTCCAAAGGGATGCCCCGGAAAAACTGTACCATAAGAAAAATGAAAAATGCCTGGCCGCCGAAATAGGGCACAATCAGGGGGAGGAAGGTGTTTACCCAGCCTAGCTTGAAAAAGAGGATGAACTGGGGAACCATGACCACCTGGTAGGGCAGCATCAGGGTGAGGAACATGCAGGAATACCAGAACTTGTTCCCCCGGAACTTGATCCGCGAAAACCCATAAGCCACCAGCGCTGAAGAGAGCACCGCCCCCAGAGTAGCAAAACCGGTAACAATAAATGAATTCTTGTAAAAGGTAGTAAAGGTGGTGGAACCATTATACCGCCAACCCCGGATATAATTCTGCACAGTGAAATTTTTGGGGAGCAGGGAAATGGACCCGAAGATATCCTGGGCCGGTTTAAAAGAACCGATCATCATCCAGAGCAGAGGGTAGAGCATAAAAACACCGATGAAGAGTACCACTGCATGAAATACCACCGTGTCCCGTATATTCCGTACACGCCGTGATTGTATCTTAGTCATTTTGTTTCTCCGCCTTATGATTCGTAATAGACCCAACGGTCTGAAGTTTTGAAGATCAAGCCGGTAAAGACCGCGATGATAAGCACCAGCACCCACGCCAGGGCAGAACTGTATCCCATCTCGTTATAGGCAAAGGCCCGAAGGTACAGGTACAGGGCATACGCCAGGGTACTGTTCTGAGGATCCCCCTTGCCGCCTGATATGACAAAAGCCTGGGTAAAAACCGTAAAACCGCTGATCAACTGCATAATCAAATTGAAGAAAATGATCGGCGTCATCTGGGGTAGGGTAATATGCAGAAATTGTTTTCCCCATCCTGCCCCGTCAATATCCGCAGCTTCATAATACGTCTTGGGTATCTGCCGAAGGCCAGCGAGGAAGATCAGCATGGAAGAACCAAACTGCCAGACCGCCAGAATTATGAGTATCCACAGCGCTGTATCAGCGCGGGCGATCCAGCTTATGTCGCTGTTAATACCAATGGCCCGTAGCAGGGTATTTAGCACCCCGTCAGACATAAACATACGCCGCCACATAACCGCCACAGCGATACTACCGCCAACAAGGGAAGGCAGGTAATAAGCAGCCTGGTAAAACCGGATCATCACTGAAGCGCGCTTGAAAAGGACTGCCACAAAAAACGCGAACACCAGCCGGGCGGGCACCGAAATAAACGCATAGGTAAAGGTAACCTGGAGGGATTTCCAGAACAGGGGATCTGTCGCCATCCGGCGGAAGTTGGTGAGACCTGAAAATAGAGGAGACGCCAGAACATCATAATTGGTAAAGGAAAAGTAAAAAGACATACCAATTGGAATAATGGAAAAGACTAAAAATCCTATGAGCCAGGGACTGATAAACAAATATCCCGCCATATCTTCCCGAAGCTGCCGTTTACCGGAATAATACCCTTTCATGAACACTCCCCTTTTATTAGTCAGTCAGGAAGAGTTAGAAGTGAGTAGTTTCGTTGTTACCAAACGCAGATCGAAACATCACAGACTGTTTTGTAACATCAGAACTACTTCCCGCTAACTCCTCAGTATCTAAAACTTACCGCGTCAAAACGGTATTAGCAGCCTGGATCATCTGGGCCACCGCAGCGTCAGAGGAAAGCTGGCCGGTCAGGGCCTGGAGGAGAAGCGGTCGTATAACGTCCCGGACTTCTCCGCTCACCGCCGGATCCGGCGGGTCGATGGGGCTGGTAAAGGGCGTCACCCTGGTGATGTAGTCAAAGAGGTACTTCATATTGGGATCGACCCGGGGACCGAGGTCTTCCCGGACACTGGTTGGAACGGGGATGCCCCGTTCCGCCAAGAGGATGCGGTTGGCCTCAAGATCGTTGAGTATGAAGTTCACGAACTTTGCGGCCAGATCTTTATTTCTGGAAGAGGCAAGCATGGAGATAAACTGGGAGGGTTTCAGGTAGGTACCGAAAGGCGCCTTGTTCCCGTTCACGCTCGGACAGATGAGGTAATCAAGGGGCCGTTTGGCGGCGTTCAGATGGCCGATGTGCTGGTTGCTCCAGTAGTAGGCGTTCCAGGTTTTGCCCCGGGATATGGGTTCCTCTTCTATGGCCAGGTTCAGGAGGAAACCTTCCTCGGGATTGAAGAGGGCACCTGCGGCTTTAAGCCGGAGGAAGACATCGATGAAGTCCTTTATAATAGCGGGGCTGTCGGTCCAGCCCAGGCTCTTGCTGTCCTTGGCGAAGTAGGGCTTGCCATACTGCCGGACCGTATGCTCAAAGAGCTGGTGGAATTCATTGGGCGGCATGGTCTGAACACCGGTCTTCTGATAGATAGTCAGGGCGTACTGTTCAAAGTCCTGCCAGGTCCACGTGGTGTCGTCAATGGTAATTTCGGCCTGCTTGAGCACCTCCGGGTCCACACCGATACCCCAGGCATTGGTCCCCAGACTCAGGGCCACGAGCTTGCCGTCCAACCGGCCTGCAGCCACGGCTGAATCGGCCCATTTGGAAAGATCAATCAGCCCGCTCTGGACATAGGCGTTCATATCCACGAGCTGATTCCGGTTGTTATACTGGGCAATGTACATATAGTCTTGCTGCATCACATCCGGCAGGCTCCCCGCCGCGGCCTGGGTATTCAGCTTGGCCCAATACCCATCCCATGCGGTGGGTTCGGTTTCTACCATCACCCCGGGGTTCTTTTCTATAAAGAGCTGAGACACCTTAACGGTACGCTCATCACGGGTGGTATTGCCCCACCAGGCAAACCGAAGATAGCCGCCTCCGGCTCCTCCGCCGAACGCCTGCTGCTGACCGCCGCCGCTCGCAAAAACCAGAGCCGGCAACACCAAAAGAGTGAAAAACACCGCTTTTCTTTTCATAAAAACCTCCATAACATCAGAGAATTTGTCTATTTTTAAATAGTACCATTAATTTTTTGAAACCGCTATTGCAGAAAAATGGATATTTCTCTTAATGAGATGGAGAAAAGAGGGAAACAATGGTTCGTTTGAATGAATGTGGAAACAGGATATTCCGGTTTTTACCACAAAAGTCCGAATACATCTCCCTGAACATTATTTCCTGTAAGCCGCAGAGCGCCGAATTCGCCGGTCCACCGCAGCGTTCTTATGGAATACGGATATACGCTGTCTGTGACCTGTGCTCCGGCTGCACGGGAATTTCGGATAACAAGACCGCCCCGGCCTTGACTTTGAATGCTTCGTAGATTCAGGGACGTGAAACTATACCGGGGGTCCGTCGAATCACCTGTACCAGACATGATAAGGGCGCGGGTAAAATCGGTGAAAATATCGTTAAAATCAGCTCCTGTAGCGGCTTCCACTGCGGCAATACCGGCTAGATTGGTAGCGCACATTTTTTTTATTGCACTATCGCCATAGCGGTCGATCATGTACCGGATAAACAGAGCGCCGTAGCCGTAATTGTAATCGGTCCAGTGGGTAAGGGATAAATTCTCCTGATCCTGCCTGCTCGCCAGGAGGAAAGCGGCCATCCATGCGTTATGATTTTCGTAATAGCCGTTATAATGTTCGGCGGCCTGTGACAGGGCTTCATTGAGCCATATATACGTACTGCCGCTATTACGGTTGGCATGTTCGTCAAAGTAGATCATGTGCTGGAATTCGTGGGCCAAGGTAGCATAGATAAGTCCTTTTGAAGCGGACGAAGAAACATAGAAAATATCCCCTTCATTTGAAGTGGAAATGGCGGATTTTGGGTATTTATCCCCGGAATAGAAATAGCCGAGGATGGTTCCCGGCAAACTGGTTAGTACAATGATAATTTTCCCGTTTTCGTCTACATCGTTTTCGTGCCCGAATTTTTCACGGTTGATATCATAGATACTGTCAAAGGCTTGTCCATAATCGGTGAGGTCCGGTGAAGAGGGTATACTGTTATCCATAAAGAAGTAGGCGTGTTCTGAAATGTGCTTACAGGTAGTATTGATATTTTTTCTATCCTCGATAATATAAACGTTATTCCAGAGAGTACCAACACTAATGGGAGGCGCCACTGTCCTGCCCTGAAAATCATTTTTTGAGAGCTGCGGTTTCCCGGCGGCCAGGAGTTCCTGTTCAATTCCCCGCAGGCGTATGTCCAGTTCCCTATGCGCCTTTGAATAGGGGGCGGCAAGAGCGTCATCCGCCGCTGTATTCCTGTCCGTATCCGGCGTTTTTGAAGATACCGGCCCGGCGCTTGTCGAAAGGGTATAGGAATACGGCACCGGTTTTCCCCTGTCCCCTTGAGGTTTTGAAGCCGGAGCGGATCTGATAAGGGTGTACATACTCATGCCGTTAAAATAGGCGGCATCGTGATCGCTGTTATCCAGGGCAATAAAGGGTGTGTCTGGAATGGGGTCCGGGGATTCAGACTGCACCGTTACCGCGGCGGTATCAAACTTGCTGGTATCAAAAACGGAAACCGCCTTGACGGTCAAGCTTGTTGCTGTTTCGGTAGATACGACAGTCAAAAGGGCGCCTTCGGCGTTTGCTTCTATTCTGGTTTCCGCCGAACTGCTGCCTTCCACAGTCCATGTGACCGTCCCGGCGTCGCCATTGACCGCGTCAACAACCACCGTGAACTGCCGGGTTCCCCCACTGCTAACTATCGCTATGTCCGGCTTTACTGTAACGCTTTTAATCGTGGGGTCAGGGGATTCAGACTGTACCGTTACCTCGGCGGTGTCAAACTTATCAATATCAAAAACGGAAACCGCCTTGACGGTCAAGGTTGTTGCTGTTTCGTCAGACGCAACAGTCAAAAGGGCGCCTTGGGTGTTTGCTTCTATTCCGGTTTCCGCCGAACTATTACCTTCCACAGTCCATGTTACCGTTTCATCGGCACCATGCACGGCGTCAACAACCGCTGTAAACTGCTGAGTTCCCCCTGTGTCAAGCACGGCTGTTTTCAGACTTATGGTAACGCTTTTAACCGCAGGATCCGGAGATTCAGACTGTACCGTTACCTCGGCGGAGTCAAACTTATCAATATCAAAAACGGAAACCACTTTGACGGTCAAGGTTGTTGCTGTTTCGTCAGATGCGACAGTCAAAAGGGCGCCTTGGGTGTTTGCTTCTATTCCGGTTTCCGCCGAACTGTTACCTTCCACAGTCCATGTTACCGTTTCATCGGCACCATGCACGGCGTCAACAACCGCCGTGAACTGCTGAGTTCCCTCTGTGTCAAGCGCGGCTGTTTTCGGACTTATGGTAACGCCTTTAACCGCAGGTATATCGAGAGATGGGGATACCGAATTTTTGCCCCCCATGACCACGAATAACACCGCGAGTACCAACAACTCTAAAGGCACGAAATTTTGTTTCATAGTGATATATATAGAACAATGTCAACAGGTTAAGAAAGATATAGCCCAGAAGCCTGAAGTATAGTATAATAATCAAGGAGAGTAG
>JAITQK010000224.1 GCA_031288975.1 Treponema sp.
GACTTTTTGCAATACCGGAACGCAATGATGGGCAAGAAAGCTATGATTTTATGAGAAAACCACGGAATGTAAGCACGGAGGACACAGAGGAGAAGAACAGTGCTTCTCTTTCCGCACAAGCAGAATATCAACCACAAAGTATCGCAAAGTTTCACAAAGTAAGATAGAGAAAGGAATACTTTGTGCAACTTCGTGTAACTTAGTGGTTAATCTTCCTTTAACTCATGGTACGCATGATTACAAAAAAAGAATAAAAGAGTCCGCGGATTTCGCTGATTTTCGCGGATAAGACAGGATTTCGTGGTGGCAATCTGCGTTAATCCGCGTAATCCGCGGACAGTCTTCTTCGTTGTGCGTGCCATGGGCCTTGGGGACGCCTTGTATAGACAGGATACGGGATACTGGTTTATGGTGAGACATTATGATGAAACAGGTGGCTGATGCATCCCTGGTGCGTACAGGTATCAAAATAATAGCCAATCCGCGCCTGCGGCGCGCCGGTATCAGGTGCGGAAAGGCGATCCTGTACAATTTTTTCTTTCTGCAGTACAAGGCGGCCTTGCTGCCAGGGCGTATACCGGTTTCAGCGGTGGATCATCCCCTGGATGACGTAATACCCTTCATCCCCGGCAAGGTCGCGGTCTATCTTGACTTTGTCGCTTTCTGGGTGCGGGTGCTTGGGTTTCTCCTGGACACCTATTGCCGCCGGGGGATTGCCGGAGCGGTGGTGTTTATGGAGTCCATAAGGAAGATATATGGCTGTGCCGCAGAGGTCTATACCAAACACCTTTCCACGACTCGCCGTCCCCATTACCTGGCCCATCCCAAGTTTGTGCTCATCCACGCGACCGACCCTCACCTGATGTGTATCCCCAGTCTCCATGTGATGGTGGTCGTCCGTACCTATACCCTTTTCAGGGACCTGATCCGTGCTCTGGGGGATGAACATCAATATGCCCCTCAGCTTGAGGAAATCCACCAGGGGGCGCTGGCCATTACCGAGGCGATCCTCTATGTGAAGCAGCACAGCATCAACTGCATTGCCGCTACCCTGTACACCATGACCCGGTTTGACCCTTCCCTGTTTCCCCCTGAGGAGGCAGAGGACTTTGTTTCCCGCCTCTTTATCCATGCGGTCCTGCCCACTCAGGAGGACAGTAGCCGCATCAGAAACCACATCCTGGACCTGTACCGGCGTTTCCTCCGGGAAGGGACCGTTGCCGCATCCTGGGAAGCCCCGCTCCTAAGCTTCCTCCAGGCTCAATCCACTGAAGCTATGCCGCAGTGACGGAGTTTTTCCTCAAACCGTTCCCGGGCTTTTCCAGTCAGCACCGGTGCCCCCCCTGGAGGATCCAGCCGGCGTTTAAGTTCAGCGAGTTCTTCTTGGGAAAAGGAGATCCCCCCCAAGATGTGGCGTTCAAAGGATTCGCAGCACCGAGGAGCTACTTTTTTCGTGATTTCCAAGAGTACCTCCCCATAGATGCGGATTTCCTTTTGGGCATGGGCATGGAGCCTGAGTTCCAGGAAGTGGAAGAGGTTGTGCAAGTCTATCTGCCAGTACCATTCGGTATACAGCGAGAGGGGCAGGTTGATCCGCGCCAGTTCCCGTGCGATACCCCCTTGGATAAGGTTTGAATACGCAGTATAGGCCTGGTGCTGCCCTGCTGCCAGGGACGCCTGAACCGCTCCGGCCTCTTGGGTGTCCAGCGCTTCGGCAGAACGGCCCTGTTTGTTGTCAGTGCTCTGGAGGGCTATATCCCCTGGGGCGGGTACATAAAACTCGTCTTTCATAATCGAGTACCGCCCGGAGATTTCATTGACCCGTGCGGTCCGGTGCCGTATCCACTGGCGGGCAACAAAGATGGGGAGCTTGACATGAAAGGTCAGCATCACCTGTTCAAAAGGCGAGGTATGACGATTCCGCAAGAGGTAATCAATAAGCCCGGCATCTTCCCGGTACCCTTTGGTTCCTGCTCCGTAAGATACCCGTGCGGCCTGTACCACTCGTTCATCACCGCCTAAATAATCCACCAGTCTGATGAATCCCTTATCTAAAACCGGGAATTCCCGGTCTAAAATCGCCTCTGCCTCAGGCACAATACAATGGGCCATACGATCCTCTTTTATATAATGATTGGATATGGTTATAGCCGCTCATCGTGATAAAATCAATGGAGGGCTGAATTGCTGGTAATACCTATTGACAAAGTTTCTAAAGAATAGTAGATTTATTCAAGAGGATGTATATCCTTGAGAACCGCTCCCATGAGGGTTCAATCATCACCGGGCCGTAAGGCCGGTAAACAGCACCTGTAGGTCTCAGCATCCTGCGTGTGTAGAGGAGCTTAACATGAAAGGCGCAAAAGGTTATATGGACCTGGGTACGATTTTTGACGAAATCTTCGAGGCTGCCCAGAATTTCAGCGATGAATTTCATCGTAATTTTGATCCCTTTGATCCCCGATGCGGACCCCGGGGACCTTTTGGTTCCCGGCCTTTTGACGAAAACGTCGATTATTACCCCAATTACTCCTATCCTCCTATGAACGTCTATATGACCCAGGATCGGAGCATGATCTTTGAGTTCGCCCTGGCCGGTTTCGAAGAGAAAGACATCAACCTCTCCTTTCAGGGGGATTATATGGTCTTCTCTGCGAAGATGGGGGAAGCCTATGGCGGCACCGGTCCTTCCCAGGGGCAGTTGGATGAGATGCCAATGGAGGAGAACTTCCGGTATTTTAAACGCCGCCTCAAGATGAAGGACATTGAAAAACAGAAATATTACGTCCCCCTGGATAAATATGCCCAGGAACAGGTGAAGGCGGTCTACAAAAACGGTATCCTCAAGGTTACCATTCCTCCCAAGGACGAGCCGGATCAAAGCGACGGGATAAAAATTGAAATAATCAAGGAGCAGGATACCTAGGTCATGGGAAACGAAGCCGAAAAAGAAAAGACTGAGGGACAGTTGCTGGCGGAAAAGCTGTTTTTTGAAATAAAAAACTGCTGGGATACTGCCGCACCAGAAGAGCTTGAAGCGGTCCAGCGCTACGGAGAAGGGTATAAGACCTTCCTGGACCAAGGCAAGACTGAACGGGAGTGTATCCGCCAGAGCCTGGATATGCTGAACGCCAAGGGCTTTACCGATATAGAGACCCTCCTTGGGGAACCTGGTTCCCTGCTCCCTGGGGCAAAGGTGTATCAGAATATCAAGGGCAAGTCCCTCCTTTTTGCGATAATCGGCAATCGGCCTTTGAGTGAGGGGGTCAATGTCGTGGGCGCCCATGTGGATTCCCCGCGGATCGATCTCAAGACCAATCCCCTGTATGAAAATACCGACCTGGCCCTATTCGATACCCACTATTATGGGGGGATCAAGCCCTATCAGTGGACCACCATCCCCCTGGCCATGCACGGGGTGCTTATCAGAAAGGATGGGGAGAAGCGGGAGCTGTGTATTGGTGAAGACCCAGGGGATCCGGTTTTTACGATTACGGACCTCCTGCCCCATCTTGCACGGGAACAGATGCAGAAAAAGGCAGCGGAATTCTTTGATGGTGAGGACCTGGATATCCTCGCCGGTTCCCGGCCCTACAAGGACCCCAAGGCCAAGGACCGCGTTAAGCTCAACCTGCTCAATCTGTTATACGAACAATACGGTATCCAGGAAGAGGATTTCTCAGGCGCTGAAATTGAATTCGTCCCTGCTCATAAAGCCCGGGATATCGGCTTTGACCGGAGTATGATAGGCGCTTATGGCCATGATGACCGGAGCTGCGCTTACGCGGCTCTGCACGCGGTTCTGAGCTTCGCCTCTGTTCCGGTGCCTGAAAAAACCGTGATCTGTCTTTTAACCGATAAGGAAGAGATCGGGTCCATGGGGAACACCGGCGCTCAATCCCGGTTCTTTGAAAACTTCATCGCCTATCTCTGTTCGAAAACCCTTACTGCCTATTCCGGGATTGCCCTGCGCCAATGCTTAGGAAAGTCCTCCATGCTCTCGGCGGACGTGAACGCCGCCTACGATCCGAACTACGACGGGGTCTACGATAAGAAAACCGCATCCTACTTCGGTAAGGGCATTGTACTCAGTAAATACACCGGCAGGGGCGGGAAAGTAGGGGGCAGCGATGCCAGCGCCGAGTTCTGCCAGAAAGTGCAGGGGATCCTCAATAAAAACAAGGTCCGCTGGCAATACGGAAGCCTGGGCAAGGTCGATAAAGGCGGGGGCGGCACCATAGCCCAGTTTATTGCCAACTTAGGGCTTGACGTATTAGACTGCGGCATTCCCGTGCTTTCCATGCATTCCCCCTTTGAGGTGATAAGCAAGATAGACCTCTACACCACCTACAAAGGCTATATCGCGTTTCTGCGGGAAGTCTAGGGGAATCAGAAAATTACGGGTTTCCTGGCTTGTTACCCCAAAAAGCCCGTGCCCAGGCATTTGACAAAAAATTCGATTTGTAATATTGTTCTTCTTACATATTAAAAAACGGTTGTTTTCAATACCGGTTGGTTTTGAAGGCGCCTCAAAGATGAAGGATACGATTCTGTGGCTGATACCGGAAAAATTATACCTGCCGCGATAGAAGAGGAAGTCAAGACTGCCTATCTTAACTACGCCATGTCCGTCATCGTGGCACGGGCCTTACCGGATGTGCGGGATGGACTAAAGCCTGTGCACCGGCGGCTTCTCTATGCTATGGAGGAATTAGGGCTTCGTCCTAATGTCGCTACCAAGAAGAGCGCCCGTATCATTGGGGATACGATGGGTAAGTACCATCCCCACGGTGATATGGCCCTCTATGATGCCCTGGTCAGGATGGCTCAGGACTTTTCCCTCCGCTATCCCCTGGTACAGGGGCAGGGTAACTTCGGCTCAGTCGATGGTGATCCACCGGCAGCCATGCGGTATACTGAGGCTCGGCTTTCCCGTATTGGCGATGAGATGCTCCAGGACCTGGGCAAAGAAACCGTGGACTTCATCCCCAATTTCGATGAATCCTTGAATGAACCCACGGTGCTTCCTGCCGCAGTGCCGAACCTGCTCGTCAACGGGTCAAGTGGCATTGCCGTGGGCATGGCTACCAATATGCTCCCCCATAACCTGGGAGAAGTGTGTATGGCGGTCTGCGCCTACATCGACAACCCGGATATCACCATTGATGAACTCATGGGGTACATTCAGGGGCCGGATTTTCCCACTGGGGGCATTATATTTGGCAGACGGGGCATCAAGGATGCCTATCGTACAGGCCGGGGGAAGATCCTGGTCCGGGGCAAGTTCACCGTGGAGACCCCCAAGGCCGGACGGGAGGTGATTATCTTCAATGAGATCCCCTATACTGTGAACAAGGCCGCCCTGCTCATTAGGATCGGGGAGCTGATGCGGGACAAGGTGATAGATGGTATTGCCGAGCACCGGGATGAATCTGACCGCGACGGGCTGCGTATTGTCATTGAACTGAAAAAAGGGGCCATCCTCAAGGTGGTGCTGAATCAGCTCTTCTCCCATACCAGCCTGCAATCCTCGTTTGGGATCATCAACCTGGCCCTGGTACAGGGCAAACCCCAGTGTCTCAACCTCAAGGAGCTGATCCGCTACTTCGTGGAACACCGGGTGGAAGTGGTTACCCGGCGGACGCGGTACGAGCTGCGTAAGGCCGAGGAGCGTGCCCATATCCTTGATGGTCTCGTGGTTGCTTTGGCACACATCGACGAGGTGGTGGTGGTCATCAGGGGATCCCGGGATGTAAATACCGCCAGGACCGGTCTGAGAGAGCGCTTTCTCTTCTCCGAGGCCCAGGCCGAAGCCATTGTGGATATGCGCCTGGGACGGCTCACGAGTCTGGAAAACGAAAAACTGCAGCAGGAACTCCTGGAGCTAAAAACCCGTATAACCTATTTTAAATCCCTTTTAGCAGATGAGGGGAAACTCCTTGGAGTCATCAAGGACGAAACTATGAGTATTTCCCAGCGATATGGGGATAAACGGCGCACCGAGATTGTGGCCGGGGAGGTAGAAACTATTAATATCGAAGATCTGATTCAAAAAGAGGAAGTGGTCATTCTCATTTCCAACCTTGGTTACGTTAAACGGGTTCCCGTATCAGCCTACCGGAACCAGGGCCGGGGGGGGAAAGGTATGGTCAGTGCCAAACTCGCGGAAGATGACTTTGTGGAGCAGGTCTTTGTGGCCTCTACCCATGAATACATCATGTTCATTACCAATGCGGGGAAGGCCTACTGGACCAAGGTCCATGAACTTCCAGAAGGCTCCCGAACCTCAAAGGGTACCCACATCAAGAGTATCCTCACGGTTTCCCCAGAGGAAGACATCACCACCGTAGTGTCTCTCCCGGACTTTACGGATGATCAGTACCTCCTCATGGGCACTGCCCGTGGGGTGGTCAAGAAGGTCATGACCAGCGAGTTCGCCAAGGCCAAGACCCGCGGAGTCATTGCCATCAAGCTGGACGAGGGGGACACGCTCGTGAGCGCTCTCCTCACCGGCGGCAGTGACGAGGTGGTCCTGATCTCCCGGAAGGGCCAGGCCCTGCGTACCAGTGAAGAGCACATCCGGGCTATGGGCCGCGCCTCCCGGGGTGTCGCAGGTATGAAGCTTGATGACGACGACGCCCTTACCGGGCTACTCCGGGTGGACGATACAGAGACGATGCTCCTTCTTTCAGAATACGGCTATGGCAAACGAGTGGACTTTGCCGAATTCTCCGCCCATGGCCGGGCAACAGGGGGGCAGAAAATATACACCATTACCGAAAAGACCGGTGAACTGGTGAGCTGCGTCAATGTCCTGGATAATGAAGAGATCATGTGCATCACGAGTCTGGGTAAGTCCATCAAGCTCAAGGTAGACACCATCCGGGTAATGGGCCGATTAGCCCAGGGGGTCAGGATCCTCAGCATTGACAAGCCCGATGTGGTCATTGGGGTGGATCGGATTGCCAATGAACCGGTAACGGAAAGTGAGGAGCAAGGAGCGGTTGAGGTTGATCCGGAATCCTAAGGATTAAACATTGAAGCGCCTTCCCATTGTTAGTATAATGGGAAGGTATGAATATAGCGTTCCAGGACCTGCTGCTCAGGATCATGCGCGAACAGGGTATCGCAGTTCTCGATAATGGTGCTAAATGCAAAGCTTTATTGCAGGATTACGCCAGAGGTGAGTTTAAGAAAGAAATACGCCTGGTACTCCAGGTCCTTGAAGCTGGCTATCATCGGGAAATGCTGAAATCAGAAGAACTGGAACTGACCACTCGAAAACTGATACGGGACTTTCAGGATGAGTATGCGATTACCCAGGAAGCGGCCCAAGAAACCATAAGCATGTTGGCAATACTCATTGCAGGACGGGAAAAAACCGACGAAGAAAAAATCATAGAATTAGAAAAGACCGCGCACGAGGGGGATTATAAGGCCCAGTACGCCCTGGGGAGCTTGTTAAAAAGACTCCACCGCTATGAAGCGGCAATGAACTGGTTTGAGGCTGCTGCAAAACGGCTCATGGCCTTTTACGAACAGCCCCTTGCCGCAAAAGGTAAAGTAAAGAACCGGGAGAAACCTAAACCGGTGCTGTATACGTTTGTCCTCATAGAAGGGGGAACCTTTATGATGGGGAGTCCGACGCCTGAAATTGATAGAGGCGGTAATGAAACCCAGCACTGGGTACGGGTGAGTTCATTTTACCTGGGAAAAACAGTTGTAACCCAGCGGGAATATGAGGAAATCATGGGGATCAACCCCAGTTATTTCAGGGGCGCTGACTTACCAGTGGAGCAGGTGAGTTGGTTTGACACAGTGGTCTACTGTAACACCCGGAGCCTCAAAGAAGGACTCACCCCGGCGTACACGATACGGGGGGAACAGATAACCTGGAACCGGCAGGTCACTGGCTACCGGTTGCCCACAGAAGCAGAATGGGAATACGCGTGCCGTGCAGGCAGTATCACTCCTTTTCATACAGGGAACAACATCACCACTGACCAGGCCAATTACGATGGGAATTATCCTTATAGTAAAAACAAGAAAGGGGTATACCAAGAAAAGACCCTGCCAGTAGGAACCTTTGCGCCGAACAAATGGGGCTTGTATAATATGCACGGGAATGTGGGGGAATGGTGCTGGGATTGGTATGGGGAATATAGCTTTGGCAGCGAGCATGATCCTGCAGGAGCTTCTTCAGGTACGCGGCGGGTGAATCGCGGTGGAAGCTGGTTCGATAATGGACAGAACCTGCGTTCAGCAAAACGGGGTTACTACTCCCCATCGCACCGGGTCAACAGTCTTGGTTTCCGCATTCTCCGTCCTATATCCGAAGGGATTAAAAAGGACATACCATGATCAACAGGGAGGCGTACTGATGAACGCGAAGGTGGTGCTCTGTCGATGTCACAAGACCAAGGAATTATTCGGGATTCGTATTGAGGAACGAAACCAGGATTGGTATCGGACCTGGGCCTTCAAGATTGACGAGCACAAGGCAAAGCGGGAAAAATTTGATACGAACCAGGTTACCGGCTCTTTGATGGAGGATGCCGCCTTTCCCGGCTGCCCCTATTGCGGCAGTCATGGATTTTTTCAATGCAACTGCAGTGGTAAACTGACCTGCTGTGATGACGACAGTGTGCAAGGTACCTGCGCCTGGTGCGGTAGCACGGCAAAATTCATAAACACAGAACAGTTTAAGCTTCAGGGCGGCAGCTATTGACCAGTGCCCGGGAATATCACAATAATATCGAGGAGGGTATCGTGATGGCAGATGTACCAAAGGGATTTACCATTAAAACCAAGGGATTTAAGACGGTAATAGTTGAGGATAAGCTGGGGGAAGGAGGGCAGGGCGCGGTCTACCAGGTCGATTATGATGGCCAGCCCAAGGCCCTTAAATGGTATTCCGGCAAGAAACTGAAAGACCCGGAAAAATTTTATGAAAACCTGAAAAACAACATCAAAAAAGGCGCTCCCACCCCGGCATTTCTCTGGCCCGAAGATATTACTGAAAAAGAAGGGGAAGCCTTCGGGTATATTATGAAGATGCGCCCTGTGGAGTATAAGGATTTTTCCCTGTTCCTGCTGGCTAAAGAAAAATTCGCCAGTGTAACTGCCATGGTCAACGCGGCGCTCCATATCACCGCAGGTTTCCGGGAACTGCATAACAGGGGTTACAGTTACCAGGACCTTAATGACGGCAACTTCTTTGTCAATCCAAAAAGCGGTGAGGTGCTTATCTGCGATAACGACAATGTGGCGATGTACGGTGAAAATCTCGGTATCGGGGGGAAGTGCCGCTATACTGCGCCGGAGATTGTCCTGGGCAAGGCCCTGCCCAGCATCCATACGGATAAATTTTCCCTGGCAGTGGTACTGTTCCTGCTGTTCATGAACAACCATCCTCTGGAAGGCAAGAAAGCCTATCCTCCCTGTATGACCGAAGAACTGGAAAAGCAGATCTACGGAGCGGAACCCCTCTTTATCTTTGATCCCGAGGATCATGCCAATGCTCCGGTGCCGGGGATCAACAACAATGCCATTAAACGCTGGCCTGCCTATCCCCGCTACATCCAGGAAAAATTCATCGCCGCCTTCAGTAAGCAGGCGCTGACGGATCCTTCGTACCGGATCATCGAAAAAGACTGGCTGCGACAGTTTATCCGCCTGAGAGGGGAAATCTATAAATGCGATGGCTGCGGTGAGATATTCTTTGCCGACGCGATACAACCCACGCTCTGTCCCAAATGCCGCAAAAGCAAGCTCTTTGCGCTGTACCTTAAAACCCCCCAATACAACGTGCCTATTCATCAGAAGACCCGGTTCTACAACTGCCACACTGAAACGGATTCAGATGATTTTCTCACCCGGACCGGAGAAGTTTCCCTCAATAAAGAGTCAGGCGGATTTGAACTGAAAAACATATCAACCAAATCATGGTACATTACCAATGGTAGCACGCAGCGCACCCTTGGACCTAATGAAGTTATCCCGCTGCATAAAGGTATGTCTATTGATTTCGGTGGCTGCACCGCTGAAATCAGCTAATTAAGGAGCACAATATGTCATTACATGATGAGGTGGATGCCATTCCCCGGAGAACAATGGTTCTGTTTTTTATGGTTGATACATCGGGAAGCATGACCGGTTCAAAGATCGGTGCGGTCAACGCCGCTGTGGAAGAGATTATTCCCGAACTGAAGAATTTATCTGATTCCAACGCAGATGCTCAGATTAAAGTGGCGGCCCTGGAATTCTCTTCTGGGGCGCGGTGGATTACCGCCGCAGGGCCGGTGGACACCGAACAGTTCCGATGGAATTATCTTGACGCATCAGGAGTTACCGACCTGGGGTATGCCTGTAAGACCCTGAATGATAAGCTCTCCAGAAAAGCATACATGCAGGAAGTTGGCGGTTCCTTTGCTCCAGTCATTTTCCTCTTATCCGATGGAGGGCCAACAGATGATTATGAAGGGGGTCTTAATGAGTTGAAACAGAATAAATGGTTTCAACATGCGATTAAAGTAGCGGTGGCCATTGGCGAGGATGCTGATAAAACAGTACTTGAGCAATTCACCGGTTCTCCGGAAGCGATCCTGGAAGTACATTCCGCAGCAATGCTGAAAAAGATGATCAAGTTTGTCATTATCCGTTCTTCAGAGATTGGCAGCAAGAGTGCCGATGCCGGCGACTCGAAAACCAAGCAGCAGCAACTAAACGATCAGGTACAAGAAATGCGTGAAGAATCGGTTAACGAAGATGATGAATGGTAAGAGTCAGGCTTATAAAGCCTTTGCCGGTTCCACCATCGGCGCCAGCCATCTCAAAGAAGGCACAGCATGTCAGGACTATTCCCTGGCCTTTACCGATGGGATTATGGCAATCGCGGTACTTGCCGATGGGCATGGGGGAGCTGATTATTTCCGTAGTGATCGCGGTTCCCGGTTTGCAGTAGAAAGCGCGCTGGAAGGCATCCGGGAATTTATCAGGATTCGGGGGGAGATACAAACAGCTCCCCCTGAACAGACAGAATACGAGCACTTGCTGCGGCATCTGGTAAAAAACATCCTTGCCTCATGGTATGGTAAGGTGGAAGCTGATTACACCAAGGATCCCCCCAAACCAGAAGAAATGGAAAAGGTTTCGGAGAAAAAGAAGCAGCGGTATCAGGATAAAGATGCGCTGTATCTGCACCATGCCTACGGTACCACCCTCATCGCCGTGGCAATAAGCGCAGACTACTGGTTCGGCCTGCATATCGGAGACGGCAAATGTGTGGCCCTCTACCCTGACGGTTCCTTTAAACAGCCCATCCCCTGGGATAAACGGTGTTTTTTGAACATTACTACCTCTCTGTGCGATGATGATGCTGCAGAGACCTGCAGGATTTACTTTGGCCTTGAGAAGCCGGTGGCGGTTTTTATCGGCAGTGACGGGGTGGATGATTCCTATCCCTTTAACGAAAACGAGCAGTACCTGTATCATCTGTACCAGACCATTGCACTTACTTTTGCTGATGAAGGCTTTGAAACCGCATATCAGCACGTGCAGGATTTTCTCCCTGCTCTGACCGGGAAGGGAAGCGGAGATGATCTATCTATCGCGGGCTTCCTCGACATGAACGCCCTGAAAGAGACCGCCCAGATACAGAGATCACAACCAGACGACCGCGATACGTTCGTAAGTGGCACTTAGCTTGGGAGACAGCAATGGATACAGCTTTTCAGGAAATAGTAACACAAATAATCACGGACTACGGTATAGCAGCATTTGATAATCAGGCTCGATGCAAAGCGCTCTTGTCTGATTACGCCAGGGGCGCGTTTAAAAAAGAGATACGCCTGCTGCTCCAGGTACTGGGAGCAGCGTGTCATAAGAACATACTGGAATCTCATGAACTGGGAATAACCAGAAAAATACTGGTCCGGGACTTACAAGAGGACTATTATATTGCCAGAGATGCTGCTACTGATGTCATTGATTTTCTGATACAGTTGCTGCGGCCACAGGATATGCTGCAGTTCCTGCGTGTTGCAGTCCCAGAAGGTTTTGTACGAATCCAGGGCGGGACGTTTATGATGGGAAGCCCCGCGTCTGAAATTGGCAGGTCAGAGGATGAAACCCAGCATCAGGTAACGATCAGCCCCTTTTACCTGGGGAAATATGAAGTAACCCAGCGGGAGTATGAGGCGGTCATGAGGAACAATCCCAGCCGTTTCAAAGGGGCTACTCTGCCGGTTGAGCAAGTAAGATGGCTTGATGCAGTGGCCTACTGTAATGCCCGGAGTCTTCAAGAAGGACTCACACCGGCGTATACGATAAACGGTGAAGAGGTCGGTTGGAACCAGAACACAAGTGGGTACCGGTTGCCCACAGAAGCAGAATGGGAATGTGCCTGTCGCGCAGGAACTACTACGCCCTTTAATACAGGAACCAACATCACCACGGACCAGGCGAATTACGATGGGACTAAACCGTATCATAACCATAAGTCCGGGGTGTATCGTAAAACAACCGTACCGGTGGGGAGTTTTGCCCCCAATTCCTGGGGCTTGTATGACATGCACGGGAATGTGTGGGAATGGTGCTGGGACTGGTCTGGGAAGTACAGCAGCGGAAACCAGACCGATCCTGTGGGTGCTTCTTCGGGCCTGGGCCGTGTGTTACGCGGCGGGTGCTGGTTTGACAATGGCCAGAACCTGCGTTCAGCCTCTCATTCCTTTGGCTCCCCATCTAAAGGGGGCTGGGACCATTCCGGTTTCCGCCTGGGGCGTTCCAGTTTATTCTAACATGTAGACCCTCTGCGATTCCCCAGCCGCGCAGCTTTGGCGAATATATCTGCCAGGTATGCCGCCTCCCGTTCTGTCAAGCCTGCACGGGAAATCAGGTCCCGGAAAAAACGTTCCTGCTCTTCCCGGCCCGGCTGCTTATAAAAGCCCAGAGACCCAAGGGAATCGGTTATTGAGCGAGCCGTGGTATCCACCGCCGTCCGGGCCAGGGGAACCCACGCTCCTTTTACCGAAACTTGGGCAGGCCCTAATATACGGAAGAGTTCATACCCATAGAGCTGCACCGCATGGGACAGGTTGAGGGAAGGAAAGGCGTCATGAGCGGGAATATGGGAAGCCAAATTACAAAGGCCCAGTTCCTCTGCCTCAAGGCCGGTGCGCTCATTACCAAAAACCAGGGCCGCAGGTCCTGAGCGGTCCCGGAGGTAGGCTGCTGTTTCCGCCGGGGTCAAGGTAATAGCCTTCCGATGCTGTCCCCGCCGCCGAGTGGTACCGATAACCAGAGCACAATCCGCAATAGCCGCAGAGAGGGAATCAAAACACGCGGCCTGTTCCCAGATCTCGCCGGCATGAACCGCCCTGGCCTGGATGATCCCTTCATCCAGCGGACCAGGGCAAACAATGCGGAGCCTGGAAAGGCCCATGTTTTTCAAGGCCCGGCAGACAGCCCCCACGTTTCCCGATTCCATTGGCCGGGAGAGGATGATCACCACTTCAGAAAGGACCATGCAGATATCCACCTCTATGCATTGATGTTAATTATTTTAAGTATGCTGTTCATCACCATGCTCATCAAGAGTGAAACAGAAAAAAAACATCAGGCCAGGTATCAATCCGCCCATCTTTAGCCGCGGGATTATCGATTATCACCTGAGTGAGCGCCGCGTTAAACTCCGCTATCGCCTTAGTGCGCTGGCCTTGCCATTGACATATCCTTCCATATTGATTACATATTTTTATATGAAAATATATGGGAAGATTGCTGGCTTTGTTTTAGTGATGGGCCTATGGTACGCCGGTCCGGTTTTTGCCGCTGAGTCCCTGCGTGGATTGCAGGATGCGGTGGGTGATTTTGCGGACAAGTTGGCCAAGTCCCTCCCCTTTAACGCATCTTTTGGGCTTAACTGGTCCGACGCCTATATCGGCAAACTCATCGGGGAATTGCCGCCCCATTTCGGGGTAGGGATTTCAGGGGGGCTTACCACCATGGATTTCGATGCCTTTGATGACCTGGTGGGGTATTTTGGCATTACCATGCCCTTTTCATTAAAACACATGCTCATTCCGGCATACGCGGTAGAGGCCCGTGTTGGCGGCTTCTTTCTGCCCTTTGATATAGGGCTCAAATTCGGCTGGCTGCCGCACGTCAGATTCGGTAGTGATTTTACGATCAACTATACGCTGCTGGGCGCCGATTTCCGCTATGCAGTACTGGACAGGAAGATCCCTCCGAAAGTCTCGGTCGGGGTAGGGGTGAATTATCTGGGAGGAGGTTTTAGTACGGCTATCAATGGGATGACACGCGATTTTACCTTTGCTTCTGGTTCCCCTCCCCTGAGCCTCACCGATCCAGAACTTGGCCTCTCATGGCAATCCACGTCCCTGGATTTTACCGCCCAAGTATCAAAGTCTATCTTTATTATTACCCCCTACTTAGGCTTGGGCCTGAGCCATGCCTGGTCTCATGCCGGATATACCGTAAACTCAGACCTAAGCTATGAGAATGGTTTAGATGCCCTCAAGCAAGATCTAAAAAAAGCAGGAATTACAGGCATTGATGATTTAGACCAGGATGGATTTTCCTCAATGGTTGATGTTACCGCATGGGGGCTGCGGATTTTCGGCGGCATTTCCTTTAATCTCGCCGTTCTCAGGCTGGATATTACCGGTATGTTCAACTGCTTTGATGCCAATTTCGGCGGTACCTTAGGCATTAGATTCCAGTTATAGATAGTTAAGTGTTATAGTGTCTGACACCATAACCCAGGTGGTGAAAACGGCGGGACCACCGTGAAAAGTGGCTCACCATCCAGCAGCTCATCAATCAGCCCAATAATCCCCCTAACCCGGTGGAACAGCCCACCGAACTTCCAGTCTTTAGATTCCTTCACCAGTTTCGCCTTCACCGGGTTCTTGTCGATGTACTCCGATACCCGCTCAAAATCCTGTTCATCCTTGATAATCCGCGAAAAAAAACGCTCTCCCCATAAATGCCCCTTCGTATTATGTGCTTTGTTCCACTTTTTAGCAAAGTTGCACTTGATCCATTGCATAATTTTGGACAAAGAAACATCTTTATCGGGTTTTATGAGGAAATGGATATGATTATCCATTACTGTGAAGTTCCAGAGTTTGAATGAAAATTTCTTTTTGGCTATTTCGACTAAGTCAAGGAAGGCTTCTTTGACTTCCACGTCTTTCAAGGCCATCGCGTCATGGTCAATCTTGGATGATACATGGTAAATGGCTCCGTTCTGTAATACCCTGAGTTTACGCATACTCTATATAGGGTGCGAGCGTGTATTTTGATTTGATTATCAAATGAAGTGTCAGACACCAATTTCGACCCACCGTGTACCACACGGATCGCGTCGGAAACCGCCCCCAATGGGTCAGTCTGAACGCCACTCGAATAGCTTCCATATCAGTCCCTGCACCACTCCCAGACCTTCCCGTGCATGTCGTATAAACTCCACATATTCGCCTGCTTCGTTCCAACCGGATGTGTCGTATCCACTATTACGAGAATACCACCCAGCGGTATCAACCGAACTCCCGCTGGAATATGGCGTTGTAGTTCCGGCACGATAGGTATACTCCCACTCCGCTCGGTCGGCAATCTATAACCACTCGCGCTCTGGTTCCATAACATTAGTGCCAGACACCGTATACACCGGCGTCAGACCTTTTTTAAACCTACTCAGATTGCTCTCCATCACCTCTACCCATTCCTTCTGGGTTACTTCGTACTTCCCCATATAAAACGGCTTGCTTATCGTTACTTGATGCTGTACTTCACTATCCCATCGCCCCGACTCAGATCAGGACTTGCCCATGATAAACGTCCCATTAGCTATGTGCACAAAGTTCCCGGAGGCTGGGGCCGGAGTTGACGGCGGCGGCGGTGAGACAACGCTTGTTGAGGTGGGAGCAGCTTCCCCGGCAAGCAGCGCTGCCAGCTTGGACATAAGGTCGTAGCCTTCGGTAAACGCGCTGTACCGCTCCGATCCTTCCTGGTTTCTGTATTGCAAAGGGAAAAAGGGCCACCAGTCACGTATTGGGGTTGACGAAACCGCTGGATGAGCAGAATAGTATCGTGGAGGCCGATGATGCAATTCAGAATAGATAAAAAATCGGGTAATAAGCTGTCGGTTTTGGGATTTGGCTGTATGCGGTTCCCCAAAATTCTGGGGGCTATTGATATGCGGAAAACCGAGGACCTTATCATGGGGGCCTGCAAGGGCGGGGTGAATTATTTTGATACTGCCTATCTGTACCCCGGAAGTGAGGAGGCCCTGGGCACGATCCTTGAGAAAAACAAGGTTCGGGATACGGTCTTTATCGCAACAAAACTTCCCCTGGTTTTTGTCCACAGTCATGATGATTTTGATAAATTCTTCAATAAACAACTGGAACGGCTGCGAACAGACCACATCGACTATTACTTGATGCACATGCTCACCGATATGGACCTCTGGGAACGACTACGGGCCTGGGGTATTGAAACCTGGCTTGCTGAAAAGAAGCGGACCGGCCAGATCCGTCAAGGGGGCTTTTCTTTCCATGGTCCCCAGAATGAGTTTTTCAAAATCCTTGACGCTTATGATTGGGATTTCTGTCAAATCCAGTATAATTACACCGGTGAACAGTACCAGGCCGGGACCGCGGGCTTACAAAAGGCGGCGGAACGCATGCCCGTGGTCATCATGGAACCCTTGCTGGGGGGAAAGCTGGCAACCGGGCTTCCGCCTGAAGCGGTGAACCATTTCAAGCACGCGAATTCTGAACTATCCCCTGCGGCCTGGGGTCTCAAGTGGGTGTGGGACCATGGGGAAGTTACCCTCCTCTTATCCGGTATGTATGAGGAGCGCCAGCTTGTGGAAAACATGAACCTTGCGGATACGAGTCTGCCGGGGACCCTTACCGAACCGGAACATGAGGTCTATAGGCAGGTCCTCGCCGTGTTCAACGCTTCCTATAAAGTCCGCTGTACCGGCTGCAACTACTGTATGCCCTGTCCCCGGTACGTCAACATCCCCGGGTGCTTTGCCGCGTACAATGCCTCTTTTTCTATGGGCTTCATCTTAGGGATGCAGCAATACGTCACCAGCACGGGGATAACTTCAGAGCAGATGAGCAGCCCGCGGTTCTGCGTTAAATGCGGGAAATGCGAATCCCACTGTCCTCAGCAGATCCCCATCCGGCAATCCCTGGAACTAGTGCGGAAACGGATGGAGCCATTCTGGTTTCGGGGGGTCATAGCAGTGGCCAGAAAATTCTTGGGGAAGGGGCGTCAAAGGGCTTTATCATCATAAGCCTTTCATAGTAGCATGGAATCATAGGAGACTTCATGATTGTATGTTGTGGTGAAGCCTTAATCGATATGCTTCCCCTGAATGGCGGAACGGGCTTTCTCCCCTGTCCGGGGGGCAGCCCCTATAATACGGCTATTGCTATCAGCAGGCTCGGTACACCCGTGGGGTTTCTGGGGCGCCTTTCCACTGATTTCTTTGGGGAGCTTCTGGTAAACCGGCTGATTGAAAACAAGGTGGAAACCGGTCTGATCGTCCGGTCTGGGGAGAATTCCACCCTGGCCTTTGTCCAGCTTGAGCCAGGGAAGGAACCTCGGTATGTGTTTTATACTGAGGGAACTGCCGACCGTTCGCTTAGGCTTGCGGACCTTCCCATAACGCTACCTGAGAAGACTTCGAGCATCCTCTTTGGCTCCATTGCAATGACCATGGAGCCGGTGGCTTCTGCCATTGAATCCCTGGTTTTCCGGGAACATGCACGGGGCACTAGTGGACCGGTCATTTCGGTGGACCCTAATATCAGGCCCTTCATGATCGGGAACCGGGAAGCATACCTCAAACGCTTTGAAGGCTGGGTTGCTGTGGCGGATATTGTCAAGATATCCGAAGCTGATTTTGCCTTTATCTATCCTGGGGCTACTACGGAAACTGCTATGGAGCAGCTCCTCTGTCTGGGACCTCGTGTGGTGGTTACCACCTTGGGGGCTGCGGGCGCGATGGCGCTGTTCCGGCAAGATGATGGCGGCATCATTCGGGTGTATGTCCCGGTGGTCGATCTGCCGGTGGTAGACACCATTGGCGCAGGGGATACGTTTCACGGGGCCTTGCTTTCATGGCTGGAACGGGAGGGGAAGCTGTCCCGCACTGCCCTTGCATCCCTCACCGAGGAGGAACTCGTGGAAGCCTTGTTCTTTGCGAACAAAGCCGCGTCCTTAGTCTGCTCAAAACAGGGGGCTAATCCGCCGACCCGTGCTGAGGTGGAAGCCCTCAAATTCGGGAATCATGGGGGGTAATAGCTTCGGAACCCTCTTCACCGTTACCACCTTCGGGGAATCCCACGGTGCGGCCTTGGGCTGTGTGGTGGATGGCTGCCCCGCAGGGCTTCCCCTGGGTGTTGAGGATATAGCACGGGAACTGCGGCGGCGGCGGCCGGGAGGCGGTGGGGCATCCACTACCCGGATGGAGGCGGATGAGCCGGAACTACTCTCCGGTGTGTTTGAGGGAAAAACCCTGGGAACCCCCATTGCCATCATGGTCCGCAATACTGCCCAGCGTTCTGGTGATTACGATGCTCTCAGGGATGTATACCGTCCGGGACACGGGGACTGGACTTGGGAGGCCAAGTACGGCTTCCGGGATCACCGGGGAGGCGGGAGAAGTTCGGGCAGGGAAACCCTGGGGCGGGTCGCCGCAGGGGCGGTGGCAAAGGTGTTCCTGGGGGAATACGGCATCGTAATCCAGGCCTGGACCTCCTCGGCTGGAGGTATTGATGTTCCTGGCCCGGAAGATCCGGCCTTTGATCTTGATGAGGCTGAAAAAAATCCCCTGCGGATTCCTCACCGCCTTTGTGCCCAGCTTATCATGGAAAAGATAGCGCAACTCCGCGGCGAGGGGGACAGTGCTGGCGGGACTGTTTCCTGTTTGGTTACCGGAATGCCGCCGGGCCTTGGGGAACCGGTGTTCGGGAAGCTTGATGCCCGTCTGGGTGCGGCGCTACTCTCTATCGGCGCGGTCAAAGCCGTGGAATTCGGCGCAGGGTTCAGTTCGGCCTATGCTCAGGGGTCCATGCACAATGATCAGCCCATAGCGGACCACGAAGAACGGGCCTACCGGCTTCCGCCAGGTGTACCGGCGCTGGGCTTTAAAACCAACAGGGCAGGGGGGATACTGGGGGGCATATCCACGGGTATGCCCCTGGAATTCAAGGTGGCCTTTAAACCAGTTCCCTCAGTGGCAAAGGAGCAGCAGACCGTGGATCAAGGGGGTAGCCTTCGGGAGCTGGTCATTCAGGGCCGTCATGATGTATGTATTGTAGGCCGGGCCATTCCGGTGGTAGAGGCCATGGCCGCCCTGGTCTTGGCGGACGGGTTGCTCCTGAATCGAGGCGCCCGGCTCCAGGCATAGCCGGCGTTTGTTCCCCGGGTGCATTGACAAGGCTGTGGAGTCCATAGTATCTTTTGTCACGTAATTTCTAAGTAAACGCCAAGTAATGGTAAGGAGATGCAAGTATGGCTCAGGCCAGTAAAAATTCACGGACATCCAGCGCCACCCAGAAATTCTTCTGTTCTTGTGGTGGTGAAGTCAAAATGAAGACCCTTTTTGAGCACGGCAAGGTTAAAAACATTGCTGAATGTGAAAAATGTAAACGGACGGAACGCCGTCCTTCGGATTTTAAATAGGTGGAGGTTTCCCTTGGCAGGTAAAAGTAGTTCTGCTGAAAAGCGGCATCGGCAAAGCGAAGAGCGCCGTATTCGGAATAAGGCGGTCAAAAGTTCCGTCAGGACCAGTGCGAAGAAATTCGTGGTTTTAGCCCAGAAAAAAGCGGTGGGTGACGCTGAAACAGCCTTAAAAGACATGGTTAAGAAAATTGATAGCGCCGCCCGAAAGGGAATTATCAAGAAAAACGCGGCGGCTCGTAAAAAATCAAGGATGCAGCGTCTTTTTAATTCGATTAAAGCGGCCCAATAAGTATTACGGGATAATGACGGCAAACAAGTATACGCCTGATAGTGCCGGAAGCGATATATGAGCGTATCACGAGGTCAAAAGGGATTAGTCGCGTTTTTAACCCAGCTTGGGGCTATAATCCTGGGAGCTTTCCTGTTTGCCGCTGCGTTCCCTAATGTGCTTTTTGAAAATGGCCTTCCCCTCTTGGCATGGATCGCCTATATTCCGGTATTTTGGGTTATCCGGCAGGTGCATTTTGGGGCGTCCTTTTTCTGGGGCGCCCTCTATGGATATAGCGCCTATGGTATTTTTAATTACTGGTTAAGTGTTTTTCATCCCTTGGCTGGCCTTATCGTCGGGATCATCTATCTCTGTTACTTTATGATCCTGTTCCCCTTGTTGAAACTGGCGCTTATCCTGTTTCCCCGGCGGGGGTACCTGCTCCAGTGGATCCTGTGGATCAGCTTTGAATACCTCCGTACTCAAGGCTTTCTTGGGTATCCCTACGGTATTACCGGTTATTCCCAATGGCACATAATTCCAGTCATCCAGATTGCCGATATCTTCGGCGTCTGGGGCGTTTCCGCGCTGGTAGTATTTCCCTCAGTATGGTTAGCCGCCGCGCTGCCGGGGGGTTTGGGGGGTCTGGACCCCCCATATCATTTCCGCCATGCGTGGTTATCCGCTTCCCTCTGGTGCGCCGCCTTAATCGCCACCCTGATCTACGGTTTCATTGCTCAAGTTAATTATACCGCTGCACCCACCGCCCGGATCGCCCTCATTCAGCATAACACCGATCCATGGCAGGGAGGTATTGAGGATTACCGGAACAATTTTGAGGTTTTACGGCGCCTTTCCGATGAGGCGCTCCAGGCAGAGCCAAAGCCGGATTTGGTGGTATGGTCGGAGACGGCCTTTGTTCCCCGCATTTACTGGCACACCACCTATCGGGATGATCCTGTTTCGTACATCCTGGTGAAAGAACTCCTGGATTATCTTGCCCGGCAGGATGTTCCCTTTGTGATAGGTAATGATGATGCCCGCAAGGAAGTGGGGGGGCACGGAACCTGGGAGCGGGTTGATTACAACGCGGCAATGCTCTTTAACCGAGGTGAACTTGTGGGTCTCTACCGTAAGCTCCACCTGGTGCCCTTTACCGAGCATTTTCCCTATGAGAAACAGTTCCCCCTGATTTATACTGCTTTGAAGAATGCGGATACCCATTTTTGGGAAAAGGGACGTGAGGCCACGGTTTTTGAAATCAATGGCCTGAAATTTTCAAACCCCATCTGTTTTGAGGATACCTTTGGGTATCTTTCCCGGGAGTTTGTGCAGAACGGGGCGGAACTCATCGTCAACCTTACCAATGATGCGTGGTCGAACAGCCTCCCTGCTCAGATGCAGCACCTTTCCATGGCAGTGTTCAGGGCAGTGGAAAACCGCCGTTCCATGGTGCGCTCCACAGCCTCGGGACAGACCTGCGCCATAGACCCTAATGGCAGGATTTTAGCCATGGCACGCCCCTTTGCTGAAACTCAGATCACCGCTGAGGTGCCTATCATAGGCCCTGCTTCATGGTATACCAAACAGGGAGACTTCCTGCCCCGCATCTTTATCGCCGCCGCTGGTATCTGGTTGCTATTCGGGATAGTATGGGGTATAGTAAAAAAAATACCAAGCAAACATAAGGAAGGAAGATATGAACCCATGTAAGAAGATACTCATGGTGGATGATGATCTGATAAATCTTGAGTTCTTCGAAGTCATGCTGACCAAGCTGGGGTTTATTGTAGAGAAAGCGAATGATGGGGTGGAAGCCCTGGAACAGGTCAAGCGTTTTTATCCGGATCTCATCATGCTGGATACGGTTATACCCCGGATGTCCGGTTGGGAGCTTACGAGGTACCTCAAGCAGGAACCGCAATTCCGGCAGATTCCCATTATCATGTTTTCCGCGTTAGACGATGTAAAGGATAAGGTTGAAGGTTTTGAAATGGGGGTGGATGATTATATCACCAAGCCCTTTAACTTTTCCGAGGTGCTTGCGCGGATTCGGGCGGTACTCCGTAACCGGGAACTCTTTGCCCAGATTGCGGTCCGGGAATCCCGTCTGGACCTGGCGGAAGAACTCAGTGCTGATATGAAAAACAACATGGGGGATTTTGTCAAAAGTATCGATGAACTGGAGTCGGCCATTGGCCAGATTTCACAGAATGCAGCAACCTTGGCCCCTGTGCTTGAGGTCGTCATGGAAAAAACCCAGGTGGTGAGAAAATATATCGCAGAAGTGGATGCCCGAATCGAGAAAACGATACTTGCATGGAAAGACCTCAAGAAAAATGAGATTGGCCTTACCGTTTTGGAAAGTCAAATCCGCAGCCCCTTTCATCAGGAATAGGTGATAATGTCGAAAACAGATATGCTAAAAATAGCAGGAAAACGGAAAGATGGTCCCCGGACCGTTGTTTTTGGGGAGACTACCAAATTTAATGGGTTCCTCCGGTTTAAGGAAACTCTGTGTATCCGGGGCAAATTCGAAGGAACCATTGAAGCAACCGGTGCACTCATCGTTGATAAGGGGGCGGAAGTTAAGGCAGACCATATTTGGGTAACATCCCTCACGGTGTATGGCACCGTGGTTGCCCCGGTCAGCGCCAAGGATAAGATCGATATGTTCCCTGGCGCACGAGTGCAGGGAGACCTTATCGCGGCCCGGTTACGCATAGCTGATGGAGTGCTTTTTGAAGGCCAGTGCAGCATGACCGGAGGTGACAAGGAGGTGGAAATATTCTCCCGTCCCACCCAGGAGATCAAGGCGGAATTGCAGCGAAACGATGACTGATTCCCCTGCCGAATTGCTGATCAAAAAACTATCCGCCGCTTCCAAGACCCTGGTGCTGGCAGAGTCCTGTACCGCAGGACTGGTGGCGGACCTCTTGGCCCAGGTGCCCGGGGCGTCTTCTGTGTTGTGGGGTTCCTTTGTCTGCTATACCGTGGCGGCAAAAACCGCGATGCTGGGGGTGGAGGCAGACCTGGTCCTGCGCTATGGGGCGGTAAGCCGGGAAACCGCCTGCGCCATGGCCCAGGGCGCCCTGGAACGGAGCGGCGCAGACATGGCCGTTTCAGTAACCGGCCTGGCAGGTCCCCAGGGGGACGGAAGCGCGGTACCAGTGGGGACAGTATGGATAGGTACGATGCTGCGAGGGGAAGCAGCCCAGGCTTCGGTGTTTCATTATACCGGTTCCCGGAATGGGGTACGAGCCGCCGCTGCTGCCGCTGCTCTGGGGGAACTGATACACCGGATTCCGTGAAGGTGACTAGTATATGGTATTGACATACGAAGGGTTTTATCGTTATACTTATTTTTAACAGATAAACAGGTTAATGGAAATTGTCCTTTGAGCGCTGTAATCCTTCGAATGTTAAGAATCAATAATCTAACAGGAAACGAACACGTTTGACTATACGTGATAGTATTATCTTTTTTTTCTCATTCTGTTTATATGAAAATGCACTAATGTAGAGGTGGTTTAATCAATGGCAATAATAAGAAGAGGTCGAAAACCAAAAACAGTAGAAGCGAGTGAAGAAACGCTTGACATGGATATGGGGGAGGCTCTGGTACGGGACGAAGTACCGGAACGTTCTTCAGCACCTGTGCTACTGAACGGCGGCGCCCCAGAAGCGCCGGATCAGGCTCCTGAGCAGGAGCATTGGGAGGCTCTCCCTGAAGAAGGGCCTCATGAAGAAGAGGCTGCCGAGGAAGAACGGCCAAACGGGAGAGTGGTGGTACGGACACGGGCACGGCGGACGATGCAGGTCCGGGAAAACCGGGGACGCTATGAGGGGCAGGCCAATGCCGAAGGGGGAAACTTTGAGGAGAATTTCGCCGGGGATGTGCCCTTTACTGCTCCTGGACGATCCCGCGGGCGGGGACCCTATAACCGCGGAGGTCCGCCAGTAGGACAGGGACTGCTGGGCGCGATTCCGGTATCTGATATGGCGCCCCTTGCGGCAGTACCGGCTTTCCCTAAAAACCTGCCTTCTATGCCGGATATCTACGGAAAACCAGAACCCCGGGTCGATCAGGACAACGGTAAGCCCAGGCTCTGTATCAATGAGCTTATCAGACTCAACATGATAGACCTGCGGGAACTGGCGGCCTGTTATAGCATCTCCCACGAAGATATGGTCTCCCTCAAGAAGCAGGAAATCATCTTTTCCATTCTCAAGGCCCATACGGATCGGGGGGGCATCATCTACGCCTACGGGTCCCTGGAAATTCTTCCTGACAGTTACGGTTTTCTGCGAAGCCCCCAGAATTCCTACCTTCCCGGACCGGATGATATTTACATCAGTCCCAGTCAGATCAGGCTTTTTGCCCTGAAAACCGGAGATACGGTCTACGGCCAGATCCGCAGCCCCAAGGAAGGTGAGCGCTTCTTTGCCATGCTCCGGGTTGAGACCGTCAACTACGACGATCCCACGGTGGCCCAGAACCGAATTCCCTTTGACAACCTCACCCCCCTGTATCCTAATGAAAAACTCAATCTTGAAACCCTTACCGAGGATATTTCAGCCCGGATCATCAACCTGTTCTGTCCCATTGGAAAAGGGCAGCGGGCAATCATCGTGGCGCCGCCTCGGACAGGCAAGACCATCATGATGCAGAAGATAGCCAATGCCATCACCAAGAACCACCCAGAGGTGTACCTCATCGTCCTCCTCATTGATGAACGGCCTGAAGAAGTAACCGATATGGAGCGGACCGTCAGGGCAGAGGTTATCTCCTCAACCTTTGATGAGCAGGCCTCCCGGCATATCCAGGTTACTGAGATGGTCATGGAAAAGGCAAAACGCCTAGTGGAACACAAGAAAGACGTGGTCATTCTCCTGGATTCCATCACCCGCCTGGCACGGGCTTATAACCAGACCGTCCCCACTTCAGGGAAGATCCTCTCAGGCGGTGTGGATTCTAATGCCCTCCACAGACCGAAACGCTTCTTCGGGGCTGCCCGGAACATCGAAGAAGGGGGGAGCCTCACCATTATTTCGACCGCCCTGGTGGAAACCGGCAGCCGCATGGACGAGGTTATCTTCGAGGAATTCAAGGGTACCGGCAACATGGAAATCGACCTGGACCGGCGTATTTCTGACCGGCGGCTCTTCCCGGCCATCAGCATCAAGAAGTCCGGGACCCGGAAAGAGGAACTCCTCCTCTCAGAGGAAGAACTCCAGAAGATATGGATCCTCAGGAAGGTTATTAATCCCATGGACGATATCGAGATCATTGAACTCCTGATTGACAGGATGAAGAAAAGCAAGAATAATGAAGCATTCCTCAAATCCATGAATCCCGGAACCGCCGGTATGGATTGAGGAATGGAGCCTTAAAAAGGCACACTATAGCGAGTACTGATCGGAGGATCACCATAGATGAAAGATAAGATTCACCCTAAATACACACCGGCGAAGATCACCTGTGCCTGTGGAAGCGTGATCGAAACCCGTTCAACCATGAAGGATATCAAGGTTGAAATTTGTTCTGCCTGCCACCCGTTTTTCACGGGTAAGCAGAAGCTGGTAGACACTGCCGGCCGTATTGAGCGTTTCCGCAGAAAGTACAATATCAAGGACTAGGGGCCGGTATCGGGGGTATATATGCCTTGAGCAGCTCCCGGATCCGCTCTCCAGTCCGAGCTTCCATGATAATAGCCTCTTCCTCATAACGTTCCGAGAGGATCGTCCCTGAACGGTGAAGCAGGGCAGCAAGGTCATGGCGGTCCGGTGGAAGCCGGAAGGTTACTGCCTCCCCGGAGAGGAGCATATCTATGCGCCGGGCAAGTTCGGTAAGCCCTGTCCGTTCCTTAGCCGAGATACACACCGCATCGGTATAGCGTTTCTGCACCTGTTCCAGCGCATCTGAGGTACTGAGGCGGTCGCATTTGTTCAATACCGTGACAACAGGGGTCTTCTCCGCCCCAAGGTCCCGCAGGACCCCCAGGGTTGTCTCAAAATAGCGGTCCATATCCGGGTCCGAGGCGTCGAGTACATGTATCAACAGATCGGCCCGGGAGACCTCTTCAAGGGTAGCGCGGAAAGCATCCACCAGGTTATGGGGCAGCCTGCGGATAAAGCCCACCGTATCCGTGAGGAGTATGGGTCGCCCCTCCATCTCAAGCCGCCGCGTCGTGGGGTCAAGGGTGGCGAAGAGGGTATCCTCCACAAAGACCGCTGCCTTGGTCATGGCGTTGAGCAGAGAGGACTTCCCCGCGTTGGTATAGCCCACCAGGGCGCAGGCAGGAATGGGAACCCGTTCCCGCTGCTTCCGCTGAGTTGCCCGGCGTTTACGGACTTCTGCCAGTTCCTGTTTCAGCCGGTGAATCCGCCCTTCCACCAGCCGGCGATCCGTCTCATACTTAGTTTCCCCTGCACCTTTGGCGCCGTACCGCCCGCCCCGTTGACGGGCGAGGTTGATGTACTTATGACTGAGCCGGGGCAGGCTATAGGTGAGGGAAGCCAACTCAACCTGCAATACCGCTTCCCGTGTGGCGGCGCGGCTTGCAAAGATCTGAATGATAAGCTCCTCCCGATCAACCGCAGAGATACCCGTGAGGCGTTCCCAGTTTCGCTGTTGTGAGGGGGACAGGGTACGGTCGAAGATGATGCAGTCCGCCCCGGCTTCCGCGGCCTTTTCCGCAAGCTCCTGGGCCTTACCGGTGCCCATACCGTATTGGGCATGACGCTCCCGTATATGCACGGTCTCCTGGCCAGCAACTTCAACGCCCAAGGTGGACGCCAGGCCCGCCAGTTCCGCCCCAAGGGAATCGGCCTCTGCTTG
>JAITQK010000226.1 GCA_031288975.1 Treponema sp.
AGTGGAGAAAACAAGAGCGATATTGATACTTTGGCAGGAGAAATATACAAGTTTAAGGTGGAATAAGAGGCGTGAGTGGAACAATCCAAAACAACCGCAGATATGCTCAAAAAGATCAAGGTGTCAATAGCTACGCTCACCTTATCCATCGCCCATGTTCTGGAACGCTTTGAAACAATCGATAACAATATTCAGGTGGTATCTCCCGGCGCAGAACAGATCAACATCGCAGTCATCCGGGTCAATGAAATAAGTGGAGAAAACAAAAGCAACATTGATAGCCTTTCGGGAGAGGTTGCTAAATTCAAAGTCGAGTGAAATGGTGACCGGCAGTGAAATTGGTACGGGAAATCATGCGGTTCAAGATTGCATAGACCTACCGTGGATTCCGGGCTTTGTGAATAGAAGACCTGGTCCAAGGGTATGGTTTTTTCAAAAAAAAATCAGAATTCAATCGCTAATTGCGTATTTTCCTATTGACAAATCGTTTTCAGTCCACTATACTAATTTTATATTCTCAAAAGGAGCGCGCTTTGAAAATACCGCGTATTTTTTCGTATTTAAATCCCCCCCCCTATACACAATAGGAAAGGTGTGTTATGCAAAATATCTGGGATGCCAGGGATTTTTGAAATTGTATTCTCCTCGTGTTCTTCCGATAGATTATTTCATCGGTTTTTTGTATTTATGGCATTGGTTCTTGGAAAAAAAGACTTTAAAGGAGAATTAATGCAAAGGCGTTCTTTGATAGGAGCGGTTTTGTTTTGTGTGGTTTTGTTTTCCGCTGCCCCTCAAGACTGGGACCTTGCTCTACTGGATACTGCACGGGATGTTGACTATCTCACCAGAGCTGAGAAGGATGTCATTCTTGAGTTGAATATGGTACGGAGTGATCCTCGCAAATACGCGGACCTGTATATAAAACCGCGGATCGCCTACTTCAACGGCAACCTCTTTTCTGAACCTGGCCGCAGTATTGGGCTGATGACCAATGAAGGCGCCACGGCGGTGGAGGAATGTTATCAGGCATTAATTAACATGCAGCCGGTTCCTCTCTTGTACCCTGAGCAAGGCTTGTCTCTTGCCGCAAAGGATCATGTCCTTGATACTGGGAAGACTGGAAGGGTCGGACATACCAGCAGTGATGGAAGTACCATGGGTGGACGCCTGAATAGATACGGCAAATGGGCCGGCAGTGCAGGGGAAAACATTTCTTATGGTAACGATAGAGCGCGGGACATTGTGGTGCAGTTATTAATTGATGATGGGGTGTCATCCAGGAGGCATCGTACAAACAACATGAGTGAGGTTTTCACCTGCATCGGTGTTGCAGTAGGAAAACATGCGGGATACGGTTCGATGTGTGTGCTTGATTTTGCAGGTACATATACCGGCAATTAGTGGGTTACTATTTGGAGTGTTACTGTTGGATTAGTTACGGCAGTTCTTTGTATTTTATTTTGGAGTGTTTACGAAAAAGATTATAGCGGTTTGTAGCATGGGCTTGTTGTTAGATACTATGACGGTTTTTGCCAGGAGAACAAGCAGGGCATCGAGGTATTGGTATCACTATTTTATGGGATGCAGAGAGTGGAAAGCAGCTTCGGACCATTAATACCGATTATCAGATTCGTTCCACCATCTATAGTCTTGACGGGAAACAGACACTAGCAGGCGGGGGTATCCTGGGTGAGGTTTCTTTAGGAGAGTGTACAGTATACGATGCTAACAGCGGTGCGGTATTGCTTGTGCGAGGAACAGGTGCGGGTATTGAGTCTGCAATCTATAGTCCAGATAACAGGCGGATAGCCGCCGGATCCAGGAATAATCAAATAATCAGGATATGGGGGGTGGAAAACTAAAGCGCTTAGATACCTGCGCTCTGCCAGCATAGTGCAGGTAATTTATGCACACGGTATTTAGAGGCAACTCTGGTTAAGGAACAAGAATGTGCGAGAGTATCATATACACCAGGGTTCCCCCAAAAATGCTGATGAGGGAATTTCGCTTCCACAAGTGGACCAGCGCAGTAAAGACTGCGGCAACAAGCGCCGGGATTCCCGTCTGGGGATTGTCTTTCAAAGGGGCGCTCAAGGCATTAAAGGCCAACACTGTCATAGCCACCGGGGGAACCACTTTTTCTACAAAAGCCAGAAACGGTGCAAACCGGGGAGAAACCTGCGTATCTCCAGAATCCCGGAAAAACAGAAAGGGGAAAACCCGGCAGAAGAAAATAACGCCACCCATGATAAAGGTTGTGACTAAGGCTTCACTGATACTGAGTTTCATATAACCTCACCGCGCACTGAAGGTGCTTTACATTGGTATGTACTCTGATAGCAGGAAATCTCTATTTGTTTTGGATATAAATCATCAAAACAGTGTTTCGCCACTATCAAATCGTTGTTTGAAAATATGACCCATTCTTTTATCAAAATGCTGTCTTTAATCGCGAGTATATCATTGTTAATCATGTGCATGTCTTATCTCCTACCTGGGCTTACTGCATCAGCATCACCAACAGGGAGAATATACCGCCCTGGCTGTCAATCTTTACCTCGCCGGAGTACTGTTCGACAATGCGGCGGAGGGCGGGGAGTCCCAGACCGTGTCCCGCTTCTTGTTTGGTACTTTGGAGTTCCCCATTATGGTAACTGAGGGGCTTTACAAGAGGATTGGTAACACGGATAAAGAGCATGTTCTTTTGCCGCCATAAGGCACAGCGTACCTCGGCTTCCTGTGGAGCAGCGTTATATGACGCGATAGCGTCTACCGCGTTATCCAGCGTGATTGCCAAACAGGAAGCCACGTCATAGGCAACCGTATCGGAGATGTCCAGAAGTTCTGCGCTCACCGAAAGAGTGGCGCCGTATTCCTGTATCTTTTCGGCTTTGTAGGCTATCATCGCGTCAATTACCGAAACACCGGTGTAGGGTTTCTGTTCATACTGCTTCAAATCTCCCATAAGCTTATTGAGCCTTGTTTTCACCCCATCGTAGTTTTGCTTTTCCATTTCAATTTGCAGGACAAAGAGGATATTTTTTATCTCGTGACGGATTTCCGCCACCTGTTTTTGCGATCCTTCGATTATGTCACTTTGATGAGCGTAGACCTCAAGCTGCGCCTGGAGGCCCTGGGATTTCAGATACGAATCGTAATAGGTAATCAGTCTGATGTACATATAAATGGTAAAAAGATTAAGGGCAAACAAAAAAAATCCAAAAAGAATTCCTTCAATATAGATATTGGTCCCCGTGGCTAATGAAGCGCGGGCTACATCCGCATAACGGGTAAGCAATATCGTGGTGCCGAAGGGCGGTATAACAGTCATTATCCAGAAACGCAACGGTAATTTCTTGTCGTGCTTTTTCATTATCCAATAATAAAAAACCGTCCATCCCAATACAAAGAGATACTGGAGATTGAATTGTATATAATATTCTCTGGTATAACCGCGGAACGTTTTTCCGAATATGCACATAATAAAAAAATAGCGGATGGTATCAATAGTGGCTTCTATACCGATGTAATACAGCGCGGTAAAGAAGGACTTGCGCAGATCACCTGCAAGCACGGCAAAAAAGATGATCATCGACGCCCAGAGGATCACATTGCCTGTATCGCTTAAGGGGATCAGCATCCAGGAGGTGTAGCTTATAACAAAAGCGGCAAGCTGGGCTATCCGCCTGAGTTTTGTGGGAGGCCGGTGGAGCTTGTAGAACAGTACCCACCAGCTCGCGATACTCACCGCCGCACGGGTAATTTCAAAAAGCATAATAGGATGCAATTTAATCATGTTCATCTCCTGTTTCAGTTTTTTGTCTACCCGCAAACTAAGGTCGCGGGGCAATCGATCTATTGTTTTGCAATAGAATTCCTACAAACATGAGTACTGGGAAAACTGTGGCAGTGAAAAGTCCTTTGTTCAATGTCGTTTCTTGCATCACTATTCCTACTATACCGGGGCCAAAGCCACAGCCTGCATCGCCTGCCAAGGCAAACATAGCAAACATGGCGGTTCCGCCAAGGGGGAAAATCCGGGACGCGAGGCTGAAGGTTCCCGGCCACATGATGCCCACTGAAAGGCCACAGAAGGCACAACCGGCAAGGGACAAAAGAGGAAAAGGCGAAAACACCGTAACGAGGTAGCTTGTAAGACACAATAGGGAAGCGCCCAACAGTATCCGCTCAAGGGGCTGTTCTCCCTTCCTGGTTCCAAAGAAAACCCTGCTCAGTCCCATGAGTACTGCAAACGCACACGGACCCAGCAAATCCCCCATAACTTTGGAAACTCCTAAGCCCGCTTCGGCAAAGAAGGACGCCCATTGACACATGGCCTGTTCCGAAGCGCCTGCACAGATCATCATAAGAAGTATCAACAAGAATGTCCGCTTTTTAAACAGTTTCCGTAATGGCGCCACGCCAGTCTTGTCTTCCACAAGGGGCTGCATGGGAGCGCGGCTGAACAGGAGCAGACTTGCCAATGGGGGCAGGATCCAGAGAAAAGGAAGCACACGCCAATGTTCAATACCGATACAAGAAAAATATACGGTAGAGAGGAGTACCACCGCGACAAAACCCCAGCAGTAAAATGAGTGCAAGAGGCTCATGGCCGCGCCTTTATTCCCCAGGGGAAGGGCCTCCACAATAGGACTGACAAGTACTTCCAGAAGACCACCGCCGATAGCGTTAATCACCACAGCTATGACAAGGCCAATGTACGGGTCTTTGAAAACAAAAGGCAGAATCCCCATTGAACACAAACCCACAGAACAGAAAACACCTGCGGCAACCGCCGCAGCCCGATAGCCGATCCTATCCACAAAGTGAACTGCCGCCAAATCCACCAGCAATTGTATCCCAAAATTAAGGGATATAAGCAGGGCAAGGCTTCCCACGCCAATATTGAACTGCCGCTGAAACGTTGAAAATAAAAGTGGCCCAAGATTATTTACTACAGCTTGACTCACATAAGCTAAGTAACAGGCTGTAAGGGTATGACGGTATGAAAATTGCTTCATGGCTTCTTTATCTTGACAGGTATCCTTACTATTGAATACTATACAATAAACCCCCTCCTATCAGTACCTGCGTTACAATACATAAGATAGTGGCCATCTGGCTCTTTTTCTTACATCCATGCTCTTCTCTGCATCCGTGCGCCGTAAACGACGCACGGGACGCTCATCTTTTAGAATGTTTGCTCGGCGGCAACAATCTTATCTGCGTTTGACTGAAACCTCATCCGCTTGATGCTTACTTTATCTTTAAGCAGCGCATGAAACAACTTGATAAAGTTTTCACAAGTTGTAATTTCTTTGGTGACTACCAGACGGCAATCTGGAAGCGCGTAGCCAAGATCGCATTTAAAGGCAGTGCCTTTTTGCGTGTTGTCAGGTGCGCCGTTCCGAATCCCCTGTTTCTCATAGGTGTCGAGGATTGGCTGCAGGAGTGGGTCAGTATCCTGCAAGAGAAGGGCGTGATCAAAATTCTGCATCACATCCCATATTATGCGCTGAACGTTTTTTACCGGAACAACAAAACCCCGGTCATTAATCGCACCTTCTACCCAGACCGTGAGTTCACCATGATGACCGTGCAGATACTGCGCCTCGCCCTTGTGCTCAAGGAAACGATGTGCATACTCAAAAGAAAGCCTTGTCTCTGTAAGCATAAAATCCTTCTACGTTTAGAGTCCGTATGACTATTATAAATTATTACTAATATATAACTATCATCATTTATTTGTCAATGATTTTATGAGGTGATCCAGAAAATATGCTTAAAAAATCACAATGTTTTTTCAGTCAAATTTGCACCTAATGGGGTTCAAATACGTGTAGTCAGGCCCTTTATGAAGGTATATCGCTTCTATTTGAAGGTGTTGAGGCAAAATTCTCTCTTTTTTGCGTTTTTTTGAAAATTCATCTTGACTCTTTTGTATCACTGTATTATATTGTTGTACAGCAAACCTGCGTAAAGATTCTCCAAGGAGGCTGCGCATGAATGATACGGTATTGGAATGCCGGAACCTGACGAAACATTACGGCAAGGTAACGGCGCTGGACAATGTTTCTTTAAGCCTGGAGAGCAGGCGCATCGTTGGACTTCTGGGGCCTAATGGCAGCGGGAAGACCACGCTGATCAAGCTTGTCAACGGCCTTTTGCAGCCCACATCGGGGAGCGTCCTGGTGACAGGGAAGCGCGTAGGCGTGGAGAGCAAGGCGGTGGTCTCCTACCTGGCCGACCGGGTATGCCTGGACGGCTGGATGCGGATCCGGGATCTCCTCACCTTTTACGCTGATTTCTACACCGACTTTAGGCGGGACACGGCGGAGACCATGCTCGGCAACCTGGGACTCGACCTAGCAAAGCGCTTCAAGACCCTGTCCAAGGGCAACAAGGAGAAGGTGCAGTTGGTGCTGGTCATGGCCCGCAAGGCCCGGCTCTACCTCCTGGACGAGCCTATCGGCGGGGTGGACCCGGCGGCCCGAGACTACATCATCAACACGATCCTGAACAATTACAGCGAGGACGCCACGGTGCTCATCTCCACTCATCTGATTCAGGACGTGGAACAGATACTGGACGACATCATCTTCCTCAAGGAAGGGAAGTTGATTTTACAGGGCGCGGCGGACGATATCCGCATCGAAAAGGGTATGTCTATTGATTCGTTTTTCAGGGAGGTGTTCAGATGCTAGGGAAATTACTGCGTTACGAATTCAAGTTCTATTTTAGGTTCATACCGATCCTGTACCTGGCGATGGTCGTGCTGGGCCTGATTGCAGGCATTGGGGGCACACCCATGCTAGCAAACATGGCACGCTTGATGCCTATCCTCATTGTGGCGATGTTTACGGTCAACATCGTGATGATCATCCAGCGCTACCGGGTCAACCTGCTCAAGGACGAGGGTTACCTGATGTTTACCCTGCCGGTGCCCTCCTGGTCTCTGATAGCCTCCAAGGCTATCGCCGCTCTCTGTACCTTCCTCTTGACCGCCCTAGCCATGCTCGTCTCCGTCTTGGCCTATGGCCTTATTCGGGATCCGAGCGCCTTCATGGAAGGTATCGCTCAGGTCTTCCAGGCCCTCGGTACGTCCGGGACCAACAACCTCGCCTCGCTGCTCCTGACCTGCCTCACGGTACTGATTGCCTCTCTGCAGCAGTTCTGCCTGATCTATGCGGTCATGACTGCCGCCCAGCTTCTGCCCCGCTTCCGTGGCATTGCCGGTTTTGCCGCATACTTTGTAGCAATGTTGCTGGAGGCGCGCCTTACCGAGGTCCTTACCCAGGGGGTTGTGGGAAACATCGTTTCTATAATGCTCATTATCAGCGCAGTTATGCTTGCCTTCGGATCCCTCTACTTCTGGCTCTCTGGCTGGCTACTCAAGCGGACCCTCAACCTGGAATAAAAGGCAGTAACCGCAGCAGTCGCATTGCCAGCTACACTGGCGCACTCTGTGGTTAAACACTCATCGGGCTAAGTCTGATCCGAATACCATGCCGAAATCCCGGCATAGATACTGCGCCGCCCTGCGGCCGGTGACGACCACCGCAGGCAGTCCGCCGGGGAGCAGGATTCGCTGTCCGGCGAAGTACAGGTTTTTTACGCTTTTCGGCTTGCAGGGATAGGGTAAACGCCGGTGCTTCCCCGGCGGAGTTTGAGTCATCCATGAACCACGGTATGTTCCGCAGTATTTCTCATAGGTAAGGGGTGTGGCGATATCATGGACACGGGTTTTACCTTTGATGACAGGAAAACGGGTCTCAAGTTTTTCCAGCACCGTCTCAAATAGTTCCTCTTTGCGCTGTTCATACAAACCCTGCTTCCGCGCCAGAACCCAGTAGTCGTAGGAATCGCCGCTTATCTTTATAGTGAGCGCCGAACAGCCCTCAGGCGCATATCCCGGATACGATGCGTAGTTCCGGCACGCAAGATAATCCAGCGTCTGGCCGTTGAACTCAAAGGGCTTTTCAAGGGAAAAGGCAATATTCGCCGGCAGAGCGGAAAGATCAGTTTCCACACCCAGACAAAGAAACGTATTTATAATGAGCTGGGTATTTTTTTGTATTTTTTTCAGCCATGTATCCCGAAGGGGAGGCGAGAATATCCCGCCTGAATCCGGGCTGGCAACCACCACCAGGGTATCCGCTGTTACTATCACTGCGTCTGCGGGAATTGTGCTGCCACAAGCAGAAATGCCAATGGCCTGGCCACCCTCAACAATGATCCGCTCTACACGGGTATTGTATCGAATAAGGCCGCCTGAATCTGTAAACCGCTTCACCATGTTTTGCACCATGTTGACTGTTCCGCCTTCGACATAGCCTCCATCGCCTGACAGGAAATGGGCCATGGTGAAAAACAACGAAACCGCATCATAGCCGGGGTTCACCGTGTTAAGAAGCAGGAGGCGTATTGCCGGAGAGTGGAAGCGGTTGGCATATTCCTTTGCGGAGATTTTGCCAAGTTCCCCCATGCGAAGAGCTGCGGGCAGCATCTTGATTCCTGTTTTAAGGAGGGACGGCGCTTTTTCCCGCACCTTGAGGCCAAAAATATCTGTAACCGGAATGTCTACCGCGGTAAAACGCCGTAAATCGGCGCACATCCGTTTAACCTGCGAGGTATCTTCCGGCGACAGATCGCAGAGATGCTGTTCAAACTTGTCCACATCGCGGTACAGACACGCCTGCTGCCCGTTGCAGTCGCTTGTAAGGAAGGGATCGTGCTTGATGATGTGGGATGTATCGCTCAAGGCTCCGGTTTCACGCCAAAGCCGGTTTACCGCGCTATGCGGACTTGAGCCGTTGAGCCAGTGCATACTGCCTTCAAAGAAATAGCCGCCCCGGCGCCAACCGGTACAGTTGCCGCCGGGCCTGCTATGGGCTTCGCAAATGGTAACGCCAAAGCCGCTTTTCTGGGCGTATATACCCGCCGCAAGACCCGCGATTCCAGCGCCAACAACAATTACTTTTTTCACTTCTTGACCAGTTCTTCGAACATCTCCTGGCGTTTTTCGTCTTGCATCAACAAATTCAGCTTAAACTGACCGTCCCGGTACCCCAAGTCGATGCAGGCAGCTTTGAACTGTTCGAAGGAATCCTTGACCAAAAGGGAAGTATCCGGCGCCTTAATCCGGTTGGACTCTCGCTTGGTCTGATATTCGGGATTGTACGCTTTAAGCCGCTCGTCCACGACTTTGGTAAATTCTTCGGCCCGGGTTTGGGAAACGGTTTGGTCCGTGAACTCGTAGTAAAACCGGTAATTTGACTTTTCCACGCTGGCAAACCCGACAAAAAAGTTAAAAGGAAGCCCAAGCTCGTGGCTGCACGTCGTGACGGCTTCAATAAATTGCCGCTCATGCAGCTTTTCCCCGGTCAGGCTGATCGTACCGTTCACCTTCTGTATGAATTTAAACAGCGGATATTCGTTGTAGAAACCGGTAATTTCCACCAGGTCGTTCATATTGTAACGGTACAGTCCCGCGGAAGTAGTGACCACCGGGCAGTAACGCTCGCCTTTCTTGACTTCCCACAGTTGATATATCCGGGGAGCCTGATTGTCCAGGTCCGACTCGTGGATAAACTCAAAGTAGGTCTTGTTTCCGAGGGGTACGGTATCCAAGGTATTGCTTTTTAATACCAGCCCGGCCTTGCATTCGGTTGCCATATACCCCATTTCATGGAAAACGGTCTGTTCCGGGAAGGAATTGCGCACCTTTTCCAGGTATATCGAGGTGTTGCCACACATCCAGACATTAACTACCTGCATGTGGGGCCAGTAGTGCTTGGGCAACACCGTGCCGAACCGCACTTTGAGCTGCCGCAGTTCCTCGGCCCGTTTTGGGTTTGGCTTAAACCAGGGCGCAAGCTCGGAGCGGATTTCATCGGGGATAAGCAGGTGCTCGTTTAAGGTTCCGTTTTCAATATCCTTCACATATTCATTGAAGAATTCATTGGCGTTTACCTGCATCTCCACCAGCGTGCTGGGGTTTGCCGTAAGGATCAGGGTCACATCGACTTCGATGGCCATCCGCATAATGGCATAATAGCGGGCCTTATAATCGGTGATATGGAATACCGCCGCCGGCGACGGGTAGAGGACCTTCATAAAATTGGGAATATCCCGCTGGGAAATCCCGCCAAGGGAGCCGTATACGGTGCCGTCTGGAGCGGCGCCTTCTATGGCTTTACCGACAATGGAGAGCGTTTTACCGTAAAAGGTTTTGGGTTTGTTCATGATCATCGTGTAAAACCAGAGCTGATTCGATTTTTTGTATACTTCCTGGTAATACTGCTCCGTAATGGGTATCCACTTCGGTTCCTTGGTGGTACCGCTGGTGGTGGCGTACATTTTTGGCTTTCCGGGGAACAGCACTCCCGCCTCGCCGTTCTTGTGCCGCTCCACATAAGGGCGCAGCCCTTCGTAATCATTGACGGGCACCTGTTTCTGAAATGATTTAAACAGTTCTTCAGGGGTTTTTGCCTCAAGAATGGCCGTAAAATCATGTTCTTTACCGTAAACAGTGCCTTTTGAGGTATTGAGGAAGGCCCTCAGCGCCTTTTCCTGGGATTGCTTTGCGTTTTGCGAGGTCTTCCGCAGTTCGGCAAGACCTTTTTTACCAATAATGGTCAAGGCAAGCCGTATAAGCCACCAGCCTTTTACTCTCTGCTCTTTCAAGCTTTTTCTCCTTTAAATTTTCGTTGAACGGAATTCTAAAATCGCCGGATTCAACAAGCAAGTGCAACGCTTGTATAATTGGCAAAAACCTCAGCAGGCATTTTGAAACCCAAACACTTCATCGGCGTTGCATTAATCTTGGCCACTACTGTATCAATTTCTTTTTGATTGGTCAAGGCCCAATCAAACTTTTTGGGAAAATATCTTCGCAAAATACCCTTCTCTCAACGGTGGTACGGCTCGCAAAAATATGATTGCATGCCGAGTTCTACGGCAATACGTTCATGCAGCGCGTTTTCTGTTTTGTTGTATGGCCACTCGTCGGGGATAAAAAGCGTACAAAGTGCGAAGCGATCTTCCCTGACATTGATTGTGCAACTTCTGCATAGCGTCATGTTGCGATGTTTGAATGTTACTGCTATACAGCAACCTCAAGGCAGGCCCCTTATCCATCAGCAATTTAACACCTTCACTGACTGCGTTCCGCGTGTCAAGCTTTCTCACCATTCCCCAAATTCGGGGGTAAAGGTTAGTGAATAGGTGCAGGAACCGGGGGAAGCTACCGGTGTCGTGTCTAATCCCCTGGTCACCGGGCTGGAATACGACTCCGACACCATTTACGATACTCTTTCTAAATATTTACGCATCTCTTTCTAATAGAGAGCAATTTATGGAAAAAGGCAAGGAAAAAACCACCGAACCCTCCAATACGACGCCCCGCAGAATTCATGCCAAGTTTTCTTTTTCCCAGGAATAATTTTAATACTCGCCCTGTAAAAAACTTGACTCTTTTCACAATAAATATGGTAATATGACTACAGTTAGAAAATTGAGATATTTATTGGCGTCTATCTACAGCATAACCCCAAGGG
>JAITQK010000230.1 GCA_031288975.1 Treponema sp.
CCGTTTCAATCAACACGCTCGCATAGAGCGTGATCAAACGCCTTTCTTCACAATGACGTTTAATACCCCGTCCCTCTGCGGGGATTCTTTATTTAAGATAACCTAAATATAAATATAGCACATACTTTTTTATTTATCTATAAAAATCGGTAGAAATGCAAAAAAATCAGCTAAAAATTTTCTTATCAAAAAAATAACCGTAAATTCTTAAAATAAAATACTATGCTCAGAATGGCGGACTTGTTATAAGCCTCATTGACAAGACCTGCCCAAAAAAGGTATAAATACACAACAGTATGAAGCTGTTTGACAGGGTAGCTTATCCAAAAACATATCCTATGAAGGGAATCCCGGTGTTTTTTATGAGGTGAATTGTATGACCACGAGTATTGATGAGAAATATCAGCGGCTTTTGGATAGTATTGCCGCCCAGGGAAGCGTGGCAGTGGCGTTTTCAGGGGGAGTGGATAGCTCTTTTCTTTGTTACGCGGCGGTGGCGGCCTTGGGGACCAAGGCAATCGCGGTAACTGTCGTGTCCCCTATGCTTCCCCAGCGTGAGCTTGATTGTGCTGCCGCGCTTGCCCAGCAGGTCGGCATTGAGCAGGTGCTGGTCCAGGAAGGGGAGCTTGATGATGAAGTGGCGGCTAATCCCAAGGAACGTTGTTATTTCTGTAAAAAAATCGAATTCGGGAACATCCTTGAGGCGGCAAAGGCGCGGGGGATCCATACCGTATTGGACGGCTCGAACATGGACGACCTGGGGGATTACCGGCCCGGCTTAAAGGCCCTGGAGGAACTCCATATCCTCAGTCCCTTACGAGAAGCGGGGCTTACCAAGGCGGAGATCCGGGAACTCTCCCGGCGCTTTGAGCTGCCCACCTGGGATAAGCCCGCCTTTGCCTGTCTTGCCTCCCGGATTCCTTATGGTGAGCGGATCGATAGAACAAAACTGGCCAGGATTGAAAAGGCGGAGGACGCCCTCAGAGCCTTGGGGTTCCGCCAGTTCCGGGTCCGTTCCCACGACACCATCGCCCGTATTGAGGTGGCCCCGGAAGAACGGCGGCGCTTTTTCGACGAACAGCTCCTGGACAAGGTCTCCTGTTCCCTCAAGTCCTTTGGCTTTGTCTATGTTGCCTTTGAGCTGGAAGGCTATGTTATGGGCAGCATGAACCGGGCTGTACAAAAGGCGTGAAGTTTGAAAACCTTACATTTTGATTGTTTCGCCGGCATCTCCGGGGACATGGCCTTGGGTGCTTTGGTGGATTTAGGGGTTGATCCTGATATGTTGCGGCAAGAACTCGGTAAGCTCGGGCTGGACGGCTGGAAGCTGGAGTTTCATCAGGACGAACGGGGCGGTATACGCGGAACCCATGCGGTGGTTGACCTGGGAGAACGGCACGATCATAGTGCCTGTGACGATGAGCAGCAGGGGGATCATCACCATGCTGATACACCTGTTCATGGGAACCATCATCATGCTGATATGCCTCTTCATGGAAGCCATCACCATGTTCATGGGAACCACTGTCATGATGATACCTCCTCTGGTCATCATACCCATGAAGCCCATGGGGATGGGCATCATGGGGCGCATAATTCCTGGAAGGAGATCCGCGCCCTTATCCAGGAGGCTGGCATCAGCGCCGGGGCAAAGACGCGGGCTTTGGCCATCTTTACCCGGATTGCCGAGGCAGAAGCCCAGGTTCACCAGGTGCCGGTGGACGAGGTGGGCTTCCATGAGGTAGGCGCCCTGGATTCAATCATCGACATTGTGGGAACGGCCCTTTGTCTGGACTATTTGCAGCCTGACCGTATCACCTGCGGCGAAATAGAACTGGGAGGCGGCACAGTACGGTGCGCCCACGGGGTGCTGCCCGTGCCTGCCCCGGCGACTTTAAGCCTCCTCCGAGGGATTCCGGTCAAGACCGGGGGCTTTAACAAGGAGATGACCACCCCTACCGGGGCGGCGATCCTGGCGGCTTCGGTGGATACCTTTATCAGTTCTGGCAGTTTTACAGAAATCAAGACCGGCTACGGCATTGGAACCCGGAGGATGGAACGGCCCAACCTGCTCCGAGTCTCTTGGCGGGAGGCCGCCACCGTTACAGAGACGCAACCCTGGCAAACCGAATCCCTGGTGCTTCTCGAGGCGAATATCGACGATATGACCGGCGAGGCCCTGGGCTTCCTGATGGAGCGCCTGTTTGATGCAGGGGCCTTGGACGTTACCTTTACCCCCTGTGTGATGAAAAAATCCAGACCCGGAACCACGGTCTCGGTTTTAGCTGCCCCGGGAACCCTTGATCCCCTGCGGCGGACCATGTTCGAACACTCCAGTACCATCGGGTTCCGGGAACTTCCCGTACAACGGCACTCCCTCAAGCGGAAGGAAAGCCGCATACGTGGGGGCTTCGGAGAGGCCCGGAAAAAAACGGTCTTTTACGGAGAAACCCCCCTTCGTTCCAAGATCGAATACGAAGACCGCGCCCGTATTGCCGGTGAACAGGGCATCTCCCTTGAAGCAGCGGAACAGCTCATAACAGGATAGCGAGCCGTATACTGCATGACTATTCCCATTCTAAGGGCATTCCACAAAACGGACATGTGTATGGTATGTACACCTCCATAACTTATACTGGATTTTCCCATTTAGGTGGTCTCACCGCTCTTTGATTTTATAACCTTCTTAAATACATTTGACACTGATATAATCTTTCACTTTATTAAAATCTTTATCTCTAGTAATTAATGTAGCATTGTGATGTTTAGCAGTCAAAGCTATTATTAAATCCTTAGGCTTTAAGGTACCAACTTGTTTAGATTTTAAATAATTGTTATGAAGATTAAATATCTCCATCGTAATATCATGAGTTCTATTAATATCAACTATAGGAAATTGTTTAATAAACTCATTTCTCAAGTCTCTAATATCTGCATTAATCTCTTTTTCAGTTCTTTTATTAAACTCTAAATATACCATTCTACTTATCCTAATATCTAAATCAGTGAACTCTATATTTTTGATTATTTCTGAATCTTTATAATATAACCCATGTAAGATATTATTATCATAATTAATCATGTATCATGCTCCGATTCTCTGACTCTCCCATGATGTTTTATATTTGTAAGGTCAAATGCTTTCTGGACACGATACAAAGGAGTGCCTTTTTTATAAGGCCACTTTTTATCATTTTTAAGTTCTTCCCTAGAAGGACCTAACCATCTACCATGAAGTATTAATGAGTTATTTACTTCAAAATAATCATCTTCATCATATTTCATTTTATTACCCTTCTCTCTTTATAATTTTCCCCACAGCTTCCACAAATTCCCAGGAATCAAGCCCCCGTGCCGGGGCAGGGTCCGCAAGGCGGGCCAGATCTGCGGTCATGTCCCCTGCCTCAATGGTACAGAGGGTTGCTTTTTCAAGACCCTTTGCAAAGGCGGCCAGTTCTGGCAGCTTGTCCAGTTCCGCCCGCTTTGCCAAGGCCCCGGTCCAGGCAAAGATAAGGGCCACCGGGTTGGTACTGGTCTTCTCCCCTTGCTGCCAGCGGTAGTAGTGCTGCTGGACCGTGCCGTGGGCTGCCTCAAATTCAACTGCCCCCGAAGGGGATACCAGGACGCTGGTCATCATAGCGAGGCTCCCAGAGGCGCTGGCTATCATGTCGCTCATCACATCCCCGTCGTAGTTCTTGCAGGCCCAGAGAAAGCCCCCTTCACCCTTGACCGACCGGGCAACCGCATCGTCGATGAGGGTATAGAAAAACTTCAGCCCCGCAGCTTGGTATTGTTCCTTGAACTCAGTCTCATAAATGTGATTGAAAATTTCCTTAAACCGGCCGTCATAGGTCTTGGAAATCGTATCCTTGGCGGCAAACCAGACCGGCAGCTTCTCATCCAGCCCATAGAGAAAACAGGCGCGGGCAAAGCTCGTTATGGAAGCGTCCAGGTTGTGCATACCCTGAACCACCCCGGGGCCGCTCATATTCGCCACGGTTATACGGGTTTCCCCGCCCTCCGCACCGGTATACACCAATTCCACCCTCCCTGGCCCAGGGATCGCCATCTCAGCGCCTTTGTACACATCCCCATAGGCATGACGGCCTATGACTATCGGTGCCTTCCAGGTCGATACCGAAGGCTTGACCAGGGAAACCCCGATGGGCTTGCGGAAAACCGTACCATCCAGGATCGCCCGGATGGTCCCATTGGGGCTGGGATACAGGGCCTTGAGCTTATATTCGGCTTTGCGTGCGGCGTTAGCGGTGATGGTGGCGCATTTTATTCCCACCCCCCAGCGCAATATGGCCCTTGCAGATTCAGCGGTAACCCGGTCTCCCGTGGCCTCCCGGTTGAGAAGCCCCAGATCGTAGTATTCGGTCTTTAAATCCACAAAAGGGAGGATGAGCCGTTCCTTCACCAAGGCCCAGAGCACCCGGGTCATCTCATCCCCATCAATTTCGACGATGGGATTCTTCATGCCTATCCGTTCCGGCATAGTACTTCCTTCTTGTTATTGCTTTTTTTTCGTATGATACCGGCGGGGAAAAGATATTTATTAGCGGCAATTGGGCTTGAACCAATGACACAACGGATATGAGCCGTTTGCTCTGCCAACTGAGCTATGCCGCCGTACACTTGTATATAATGTATAAAAAATCGATCCTTTTGTCAACAGGTTTTCCCGGTAAAATTGATTTTTCCGTGGAAATCCCTTATTGTGGATAAGGATCGAAAACAAACAACTTCAAACAGACCGTACCTGGCATCCGCCAGGACGACCGCATGTACGTACCGATAAAGCAAAAAACCAATGCCCCGGAAACCCTAATTACTCCCTGCTTTGCATTGTTCCACGATTGCCTGGGTGATCCGGTCGGCATCCTGATATGAGACCTGACAGGTTCCCACCTGATGATGCCCGCCACCGCCGTATTTGAGCAGGAGACTGCCCACATCCACGGTGGCAGTTTTGTTGATGATGCTGTAGCCCACGTTAATGGCACAATTGGCGTTGTTCTTGCCATCCACCAGCCATACGGAGATGTTCTGTTCAGGGAACAGGGTGTAAATCAGGAAACGGTTTCCCGCGTAGAGAAGATCAACACCACGCAAATCCACGATAATCACGTTACCGTCAATGCGGGCGTGGGCACGCATCATCTCGCAGTACAGTGCCTGCTGTTCAAAGTACACATCAATCCGTTCTTTGACATCTGGTAGGACTAGAATTTCTTCGATGGTCTTGTCAACACAGGCCAGCGCTAGTTTCTTCATCAGATCGTAGTTGCTGATGGTGAAATTCTTGAACCTGCCAAGACCAGTACGGGGGTCCATGATGAAACCCAGTAAGACCCACCTCTTGGGGTCCATGATCTCATCCAGCGTCAGATTGCCGGAATCCACCTTATCAACATATTCAACCATCTGCGCAAAATGGCCGAGCTTTTCATAGCCGCCGTAATAGTCATACACCACCCGTGCACAACTTGGAGCAGACCGCGACACCCCTTCAAAATAGGTGTTCCTGCCCAGACGCTCGGTTTCACTGGAATGATGATCAAACCAAAGCTTGCACCCCTTGATATAGGGAATATTGGTCAAAATATCACGGTCTGTAACGTGGATACGACCATCCTGTATATCCTTGGGATGGACAAATTTCCAATCGTCAATGAGTCCTAAAGACATCAGCAGTGTGCCGCAGGCCAAACCATCAAAATCAGACCTAGTTACTAATCGCATGTTTTCCTCCCTCAAAACCGTAAGGAGCGTACAAGAACCCAAGATACAACCGGACAGGGTACAAACGTCCGCCCATACCCTCAAGCGTATCATAAGTCTTTATCATAAAATATCCTTAATTTATAGATGATAACTCATTATATACATTATGCAAGCCCCTTGTCAAGCTGCTTGGTTCTTTTATAAGCTCACCAGAATCATTATACTGATAAGTATGTACTATAGAACTACGATACGCACCTGGAACCTTGCCAGGTGCATCTTGATCCTTGTCCTGTTGGCCGGGATCGTTTCTTGCACGACTTCGTCTAAACCCGGAGCCGATGTCTACGGCGGGCTGGGACGTCCCACGGATCCAGTGCCCTTCATGAAGGCGGCCCGGACCGGGACCCTTTCGAACGGGCTTCGCTACTATATTTTGGAAAATACCAAGCCTGAAAACCGGGCCTACCTTACTCTGGCGGTGAACGCCGGCTCAGTACTGGAAACTGAGGAGGAACGGGGACTGGCCCATTTTACAGAGCACATGGCCTTTAACGGCACCGTCAGGTTCCCTGAACAGGAACTCATCAACTACCTCCGTTCCCTGGGTATGCGCTTTGGGCCTGATGTCAATGCCTATACCTACTACGATGAAACCGTTTTCGGTATTGAGGTGCCAGTGGAAAACAATGGGCCGATTAAACGTCTCCCTGATAAGGCACTGGCGATTCTCGACGACTGGACCTATGCCATTACCTTCGCGCCCCAGGATGTGGACGATGAGCGGCCGATTATTATGGAAGAATACAGGTCCCACCTCGGCGCCCTGGAACGGATCCGCAGGAAGCTGCTGCCCATCCTCTTCCAGGGTTCTCCTTATGCAGAGCGTAGTCCCATTGGCCTGCCTGCGATCATCGAGAACGCCCCGGCGTCGCGGCTGGAAGGGTTCTACAAAACCTGGTACCGCCCGGACAATATGGCCGTTATTTTCGTGGGGGACTTTAATGGCGCCCTCCTTGAGGCGGAACTGGCAGGCCATTTCTCCGCCCCTGCCCCACAAACGCCCCTGAACCGTCCTGCTTATAACCTGCCTCCGCCTAAAAAGGGTAGTTTCCAGGCGGAGATCCTGACCGACCCGGAACTGCCCTACAGCACGGTCAACCTCTACTACAAACGGCCCCTGAAAGCTTTAACCGGGGACCTCGCATCCTACCGGGAAGGGCTGATCGATGTGCTCATCAACCAGATGCTCTCCATCCGCTTTGATGATGCTGCCGCCAAGCCCGAAACCTCCTATATCGGTGCCAGCGGGAGTACGGTACGCTATGGCGCAGCTTCCCGCTATTACTTTCTCGGGGCACAGGCCAAAACCGGCGGGATCGAAGCAAGTCTCCGGGAACTCCTCCTGGAAAAAGAGGCCATGTCCCGGTATAGCTTCACCGAAACGGAACTTGACCGGGCCAAGCGTTCCCTCATTTCCACTCTGGAGCGCATGGTTTCTGAAAAAGACCGGCAGAACTCGAACTCATATATCCGGGATTTTACCGCCCACTTCATCAGTGGAACGGAGGTCTTGGATATCGAGTGGGAACTGGAGGCGATCCAGAAGCTGCTCCCCGGTATAGGCGCCAAGGACATAGCCGCAGCAGTAAAGGCGTATTTTGCCGCCGATGATCTCTCGGTTTTTGTGCTTGCCCCGGAATCGGAGGTCCTCCCTTCAAAGGAGCAGATCCGGCACCTGGTTACCGAAGCCCGTAAAGCAAAAATAGCTCCCCCCAAGGT
>JAITQK010000028.1 GCA_031288975.1 Treponema sp.
TCCAGGGCCAAAATATATGTACCCACATCACCCTCCTCATAAAATTTATTGAGTTACAAAAACGGACACGTATTTTCTGCGGGATTCTACCAGAGACTCTAGTTCTCCAAGCATTGATCTATCCACCTCTTCGGCAATGGGCAGAATGTACTGCACCGTTTCTTCTGTGTAGCGGCTGATGAATTCTGGATTGATCACAAAACCCAGAGAGATCATGTTGGAAATACGATCCGCCACCTTGAGGATTTTCGCTTGCCGGGAGCCGGTGTTTTTTATCCTGGTAAGAAATTCCGGCTTGGTCTCATGAGGATAGCGGGTTTCTTCCAGCACCAGGTTGTATACATCATGACTTTCAAAGTCCACCGCGAGGAGCAGGTTGTGGTTGAATTCCGGCACATCCTCAAGAAGGTCATGGACCACCGAGGCTTTGAGAAGCGCCGAGTCGATGTAACCGTAGTCGATCAGGGTTGCCATGGTGTCCAGTTGATGGCGGAACATATTGCCTCCGCCTTCACGTACTTTTCCTATCAGGGCGGTGGCCAACTGCATGTATGGCGCGAGAAAGGTACTTTTTAGCTGAAGCATTTCCTCAGTGGTCACCTTTTCCTCCTATGCCAACCTTAAAAAATAGAATCGACCATAAAACGAAGTTTTATGCTTAGGCGAACCTCTGGTTCACCATGTCCCTGATATAGGACTCCAGTTTTTCAGTCCGTTTCCGGGCTTCCTGGAGTTTATCTTTTTCAGCGGCAGCTAATTCGGGGGGCGCGTTTTTCAAAAAGTTTTCATTCCCCAACTTCGCTTCCAAACCCGCGATAAACTTCCGGTCCCTGCCAATCTCCTTCTCGAACTTCTGCTTTAAGGCCCCCATGTCTACCGCCTCGGCAATGTATACAAAAGCCTCAAATCCGGAACCGACCAGGGCGATAGAACCCTGGGGCCTCCCCTCCCCTTTCCCGGTTCCGCCGCTTTCCAGAGCGCCTATTCCCGCGAGGAGCTTCACCAGATCTGTGTTTTCCCCAAGCAGGGCGGCCCGTTCCTCATCGGCAAATCGTACCTGGACCCGGATTTTCTTTTCCGGGCTGATGGTACATTCGCTGCGGAGGGTCCGAACCTGGCGCACCAATTCCTGAAGGAAGGCGAAGTTTTCTTCCGCCCTGGGATCGGCGCGCCGCGGGTTATACGCCGGATAAGCGGCGCTGATGAGGAGCCCGGCGTCCGCCCCGCCCTTCCCGTTCGGCGGCCTGCATTCAGGAGGCAGCTTGCCGTAAATTTCCTCGGTCACAAAGGGCAGCAGTGGATGAAGCAGGCGCAGGGATTCCGCGAGCGCCTCCAAAAGCACCGTGGTCGCCCGGTCCTTCTCGGTATCCGAGCCGGTTTTGACGGAAAGCTTCGTGGCCTCCACATACCAGTCGCAGAAATCGTTCCAGAAATATTCGTAGGCCGTCTGAGCGGCGTCGTTGTAGCGGTAAGAGAGAAAGGCGTCTTCCATGGCCTTCGCCGCGCTGTTAAGCCGGGAATAGATCCATTTATCCGCGGGAAGCAAGGAGGGATTCTTTATAAAATTACGACCGTCGAGGTTCATTAAGATGTAACGGCTGGCGTTCCAGATTTTGTTGGCGAACTTGGAGCCCAGCTTGAAAGAATTATTATCAACTAAAAGATCCTGGCCCTGGGCGCAGAGGAAGGCAAGCGTGAACTTGAGGGCGTCGGCGCCGAACTCATCCACCAGTTCCAGAGGATCAAGGCCGTTTCCCAGGCTCTTGCTCATCTTCCGTCCCTGCTTGTCACGGAGCAGACCGTGGATGTAGATATCCCGGAATGGCGCCTTGCCGGTAAATTCCAGGCCCGCCATGATCATACGGGCAACCCAGAAGAAGATGATATCGTAGGCTGTAACCAAAGCGGTTGTAGGATAATAGCGGTCAAGGTCGTCGGTTTTGCTTCGCGGGGATTCCCAGCCCAGGGTGCTAAAGGGCCAGAGCCAACTGGAGAACCAGGTATCCAGCACGTCCGGGTCCTGCTCCACCTTCGCGGAACCGCAGTGGGGGCAGGCGGTAACATCGGTACGGGAGACGATGATCTTCCCGCAGTCCTTACAGTACCAGGCGGGGATGCGGTGGCCCCACCAAAGCTGGCGGCTCACGCACCAGTCGCGTATGTTTTCCAGCCAGTGCTGGTAGGTGTTTTCCCATTTGCGGGGATAAAAGACGAGTTCCCCGCGCCGCCAGCTTGCCAGGGCTTTTTCCGCCAGAGGCTTCATGCGCACGAACCATTGCTCAGAAAGGAAGGGCTCGATCACCGCATGACAGCGGTAACAGTGGCCCACCGCGTGGCTGATGTTTTCTTCTTTAATATAATAGCCGGCGGCCTTGAGATCCTCCAGCACCGCTTCCCTCGCCGCCTTCACGGTCATGCCGCGGTACTTTTCGGGGACTTCCTTGTTAAGCTTCCCGTCAGGTGTAAGTATATTGATTACATCAAGGCCGTGCCGCTTGGCAACTTCCCAGTCGTTGGGATCATGGGCGGGAGTGATCTTCACCACGCCGGTCCCGAATTCACGGTCAACGTAGGCGTCCGCCACCACGGGAATTTCACGGTCAGTCAGGGGGAGCTTGACGGTTTTGCCTATCAGTTTTGTATAACGGGGATCTTCGGGGTGGACCGCGACGGCGGTATCGCCCAGCATGGTTTCAGGCCGGGTAGTCGCCAACTCAATAAAGCCGGAACTGCCGCTGACAGGATAGCGGAGGTGGTACATCTTGCCCGGAGTTTCCTCGTGCTCAACTTCATCGTCCGAGAGGGCGGTACCGCAGGAGGAACACCAGTTCACCAGGTAGTTACCCTTGTACAGGAGGTCCCGCTCGTAGAGGGTAACAAAGACCTCCCGCACCGCCCTGGAAAGCCCCTCATCCAGGGTAAAGCGTTCCCGGTCCCAGTCCACGCTGGCCCCGATGCGCTCAAGCTGCTTGGTAATGATGGCGTGATGCTCCGCCTTTACTTTCCAGGTTTCCTCGACAAATTTTTCCCGGCCCAAATCGTGCCGGCTCTGACCCCTGGCCCTGAGCTTCTTCTCCACCACGTTCTGGGTGGCGATGCCGGCGTGATCCGTGCCCGGCACCCAAAGGGTGGGCTCGCCCCGCATACGGTGAAAGCGTATCACTATGTCTTGCAGGGAATTATTGAGGCCATGCCCCAAATGGAGGACTCCGGTTACATTCGGGGGCGGGATAACTATTACATAAGAAGCGCCGTTGCCGGCCTTGGGCTTGAACGCCCCGCTTTCCCGCCACATGGCATAGATCCGGTCCTCAAA
>JAITQK010000159.1 GCA_031288975.1 Treponema sp.
AGCACATTTATTTTTCTTTGTCTATAGAAATACGGAAAAAAATAAAAAAAATAAAAATTCGTCAGTATACTATGCAGATCACGATCATTATTTCGGTGGTGATCCAAAAAGTATGCTTAAGAAATGAGTACCTGTTTATGGCTCCATATATAGCACATATTATATTTATTATACGCTATATGTAGCGTATAGCTTGTAAGCACCTGTAACGCTTACAGAAGAAATTATAACTGCCGAGTAGAACCGGGGAGTTACCTCTCCGGTTCTACTCGGCGGGATTCTTCTATTTGTACTGCTTGTACTGCCTAAGAATGAAAAAAAGCTTATCACGACAAACCACTTGTTCCACCTTCTCCTTATTCTCTAACCGTGATATACTATAATAAGTAAGGAGCATAGGTATGGTAAACGAACCAGTTTAGGAAGTTTCAAGAGACCGCTCTCTTGATAAATAAATTGTCCGAACGGGTTGATAAAATGGCCCAAGAGGTAGAGGCAACGGCCAAACAGGTAAAGGCAACAACTAGGAGCCTAGGCGATTTGAACAACCGCCTGGGTGAAATCGTCGAGCATTTGATGTCCCCTGATCTCAGGGCAAAATTCTACGCCCTGGGCTATCATTTTGACTATGTATCCCGGGATTATGAGGTGGGTGATGGGCATGGTAGGAACATTGCAGAAGTAGATGTGTTCTTGGGAAATAGAGAATTCGCCATGGCAGTGGAGGTCAAGACTAAGCTGACTCAGGATCATGTGGATGAGCATTTGAAACGCATGGAGAGACTGCGCCACCGGGCCGATGAGCTTCAGGAAACCAGAAAATATCTGGGAGCAGTGGCAAGTGTGGTCATCAAGGACGAAGTGAAGAACTACGCCCTGGTCCACGGTTTGTTTGTCATTGAACAATCAGGAGATACTGTGCATATCGAACCGCCTGCGCCTGATAAACTCAGGCAGTGGTGAAGCACGATATTTACTATTACGTGGAGGATAATTATGGAAAAAAAGAGTGGAAAGGTGATCACCTTTGGTGAAATCATGCTGCGCCTTGCGCCGGAAGGGTACTATCGCTTTGTTCAAGCCCCCCGGTTTGGTGTTACCTACGGTGGCGGCGAGGCCAATGTGGCGATTGCCTTGGCCAATTTCGGCATGGACGTCGCTTTTGTAACAAAGCTGCCCACCCACGAGATAGGACAGGCAGCGGTGAATACCCTGCGCCAATTCGGGGTGGATACGTCGAAGATCGTCCGCGGAGGTTCACGGGTAGGGATCTATTTCCTGGAAAAAGGAGCGTCTCAGCGGCCTTCCAAGGTGATTTACGATAGAGCCGGTTCTGCCATAGCCACTGCCCTCCCCACGGACTTTGACTGGAACGCCATCTTTGCAGGTGCAGCCTGGTTTCATTTTACCGGAATTACCCCTGCCCTGGGGGATACCATGGCGGCCATTTGTCTTGAAGCCTGTAAGACCGCCAAGGCAAAGGGCCTTCAGGTCTCCTGTGATCTTAATTACCGCAAGAATCTCTGGTCCCGGGAAAAAGCCGGAGTGGTCATGGAGCAACTCATGCCTTTCGTAGACCTCTGCATTGCCAACGAAGAGGATGCTGCCGATGTCTTTGGGATTCACGCAAAAAATTCAGACATTGGTTCCGGCAAGATAAGCCATGAAGGCTACCAGGAAGTGACCAAAGCCCTGATGGATCGTTTCGGTTTTAAACAGACGGCTATCACCTTACGGGAGTCCCTTTCCGCCAATGATAATAACTGGGCCGCCATACTCTACGACGGCAGAGAGTACGTTTTCTCCAAAAAATACGCAGTTCACATTGTGGACCGTGTTGGCGGGGGCGACAGTTTTGGCGCGGGCCTCATCTATGGGTGTCTCCAGGGCTTATCCCCCCAGGAAACCCTGGAGTTTGCCGTGGCAGCAAGCTGTCTGAAACATTCGATTGAGGGTGATTTCAATTTGATTTCAGTAGATGAGGTGAAGAAACTCGCCGGTGGAGACGCTTCCGGCAGAGTGCAACGATAGCACGGCCAGCACTTGAAGAACGGAGAAGACGCTTATAACGCTTAACCCGCTGGATACAGCGAATATTAAACGTTACCCACCCCTTCTCCGTATCAAAAAAACGCCGGGAATAGGTGTACCGGTGGCACACCTCGCCCGCAAAAAGAATTCAACAGCCGCCGGAACATACTTGTCGAATTTTTACCGCCAGATAAAACTGACAACTTTTCTACTATAATTATATAGCACTTTTACCGGTAAAGATCAATAGAAAACACCATAATCCCTCAACTACACCCCGTGGTTCCTCCGCAGGTATCGCATTTCATACAAGTACCGTTCCGCACCAGGGTGAACGAACCGCAGGCAGGACAGGGGTCCCCTTCATAGCCCTTGATCCGAGCCTGGGCGATCCGCAGATCCTCGCTCAATGCTCCGCTGAGACGCGGCTCCTCGGAAGGGGTTCTGCCGGAGCTTCTATTGCCCGAGGCTTCTCCCGAAGTCTCCTCTAAACCAATGGAATCGTTTTTTGTTCCTGTGGACAGAAGGTCTTCAGGCCGTATTTGCCCCAGGTCACTCCGCTTCAGGTAGCTTATGGCCAGGTCCCGGAAGATGTAATCAATGACACTGGTGGCCATTTTCACATACTCATGGCCCCGGACCATGCCGTTAGGTTCAAAGCGGCTAAAGGTGAAGGCATCCACGTATTCTTCCAGGGGTACCCCGTACTGAAGTCCCAGGGAGACGGCAATGGCAAAACTGTTGAGGAGGCTCCTGAAGGCCGCCCCTTCTTTGTGCATATCAAGGAATATTTCCCCCAAGGTTCCATCGTTGTATTCCCCGGTACGGATAAAGATGGAATGTCCCCCAATCTTGGCCTTCTGGGTATACCCGGCCCGGCGGCCTGGCAGGGGTTTGCGTCCTCCCCGGAACGCTGCCTTCGCCGTGGGCTTTTCCACGGGTTTGTCTTGGGCCTTCATGGAGCGTTCCACCCTCAGAATGGTATCGACCAGGGGATCGCTACCAGGGGCAAAGGAGGAGAGGGGCTGGGACAGTTTGGAACCGTCCCGGTACAGGGTCACAGACTTGAGGGCGTTTTTCCAGGAGAACATATAGGCCCCTTTCACATCTTCAAAACCTGCGCTGTTGGGCATGTTGATGGTCTTGGAGATGGCCCCGGAAATAAAAGGCTGGACCGCCGCCATCATGCCGATGTGGGCTTGCCAGGGGATAGTCCGCTTCCCATTGGTTCCTGAAGGAGTGGCGGTGTCAAAGACCCGGTAATGTTCTTTCTTGAGGCGGGGCGCTCCCTCAAGCCCCATGGTCCCGCAGGCATACCGTTCCGCACCTTCGATATCTTCACTGGTAAAGCCCAGGTGTTTAAGGAGGCTGAATCCCGGCAGGGACCAGGTCGTCTCAGGGATTCTGAGGGTTTCTTCCACAAAGGACCGGCCTAAGATCCAGGGGTTGAATACCCCCTCAAGGTTGACGGCGGTCTTCACCGCTTCCTCCGCCGCTGCCAAAGCCGCTTCGGTA
>JAITQK010000170.1 GCA_031288975.1 Treponema sp.
GTGCTCGAACTTGTCCGCGTAATTGATATCGTAGTAGCAGGACAAGAGCGAAAAGAACAGGCTCTTGCCGAACTTGCGGGGCCGAATGAATATCTGATAGGGGTTGTTCTCGTTTTCCAGGAGTTCAATATACCGGGTCTTATCCACATAGGCATAATTGTTGGTGATGAGGTCTTCGAAGTTGCATAACCCGTAGGGCAGCCGTTTAATCTTTGTTTCCATGTGGTATATTATAGTTTGGTAATGGAAAAAAAGCAATAGGAAACAAAATTACATAGCTCCTGGTACGCATGACTACAAAAACGAAGAAAAGGGTCCGCGAATTACGCTAATTTTCACGAATAAGACAAGATTGCTTGGCGTTAATCCGCGTTAATCCGCGGACGGTCCTCTTCACATCTCCGTGTCTCAGTGTCTCCGTGTGAAATCTTTTCACGGCAACACAAGGACCCAGGCTCCCAGGGCCGTAAGCACCACGACCGGTACGATCATTGCCCCTAAGAGGAGTATGTCCACTAAGGTTCGGGGCGCACCCGGCGCTTCTGGGCTGTGCTGATTCCCGGCACTCTGTTCTGTACTCAGTTCCAGCATCAGCGCATCTATCCCTTCAATAAAGTGCTTCCGGGTAATCAGGTTCTTCCGTGCGGTGATCCCCTCAAAAACACGGAAGGATTCCCCCAACAGGGCGCCCAGGGAACCGGGTAAGCGCAGATCAGAACGGATGGTCGCCTTGGACAGCATGATAAGCCCTTCCAGGGTAAGGGCCTTGTGCAGCCCTGCAATCAAGGCCCCTTGGGTAATACGCACAGCCCCGAATTCCACCAGGACCTTGCCGTAGGGCACGAGGAGGTTGAAGATCACGATGCAGAGGATCACGATGAGGGTCATCAGGAGCTTGTTTCTCTTGCCCCCAAGCCGGACATACCAGAGAAACAGCACGCATTGGAGGGCCTTGAGTACGGTTGAGGGGTTATACAGAAACGCGGCCATCATGATAAGCCCTGCAATGAAGAGGTCACCGCTCCTGAAACGGGTTCCCCACGGTTTTTTCATGGGCCTATCCTGGTCTGGTACCAGCGTGAACGAGCGGCAAAGGTTTCACAGAAGATGCCCAGGGTGATGCCGGTAATCAGTCCCACGGCCAGGAAGGGGGGAATGAGGAAGCGTATCCCCTCACCAAAGACAAAAAAACGCGCCAGAACCAGTTGGGAAAAGTTGGAAACGAGGGCGCCTATGACACTGATGCCGATAAAGCTAATGCGTTGGGGTCCCAGAAGCCGCCGCAGGAGGTACATGATGGCTGCAGATGAGCAGGTACCGGCCAGGGAAAACAGTACAATATAAGAAACCAGGGTTCCGGTGATGAGGGCCTGTCCCAGCACCTTGATAAGCACCAGGATGGCAAGGTATTTGAAAGATAAAATATCCAGTCCTAACATGATCGGTACATTGGCAAGCCCTATCCGCAGGAAGGGGAGGGGTTTGGGAACCATGTACTCAAGGGTTGATAAAAAAAGGCAGAATCCTCCCAGCAGCGCGGCACAGCTCGTTGATCCTGGGGAACCTCCGGGCTTACCAGGCCGCGGCGTCAAGTTCCGTTCCTTGGGGGGTGGGGCCTGGATTGGTACCCCTTTGAATGGATACCAGTACCTGGTTCGGCAGACAGGCTATCCATTGTCCATGGGAATGAATTGCACCAGCAGCCACACAGGTCTGGTTTACGCAGGGGGATGCTAGAATCATGACGGTGTGGTCCCGCAATTCCACCACCGTATCCCCCAGCGGACCTACCACCCGAATCAGCTCTGCCGCCCCCTGGGGAAATACCCACTGTTCACCGGCTCCCTTGATGATTACCCGGTCGTAAGCCCCGGTTCCGGCATATACCAAGACGGCGCTCAGGATCGTAACGCTGAGAGCAAGCCCAATTGCGGCATAATCAAGGGGTCTTAAAACCGTACCCAGTTTCATGATGCCCCTTATAGGCCGCACTCGCACTCATGACCGTCCTCGCCTCCGCAACAGGCATCATCGCAAGTATCACAGTCCTCGCAGCCTTCTGCATGATGGGGATGGCCATGATCGATTTCTTCGGAGCTGGCTTCCCGGATGCCTGTAACGGTAACATCAAAGTTAAGCACCTGCCCTGCCAAGGGGTGATTCCCGTCTATGGTTACATGGGTACTGGTTACATTGGTTACCGTAACGATCTGAATCCCCCCAGGGCTTTGTACCTCGAACTGCATGCCCACTTCAACCGCTTCGGCATCTTCAAAGCGATCCAGGGGCACCTCCATAACAAGCCCCTCATCCCGTTCCCCATAGGCTTCTTCAGCGGGAATGCGTATCGTAAAATGCTCCCCTTCTGATTTTCCTTCCAGGGCCTGCTCCAGACCGGGAATGATGTTTGCATGCCCGTGCAAATAGGTCAGGGGATCGGAATCGACGGTGGAGTCAACAACCTGATTTTGCATATTCGTCAGGGTATAATCAATGCTGATTACCCGATTTTTGGTTATATTCATACTTGAGGGTATCACGGATACCTGGTAAGAGTATAGGGGGCTGCTCCAGGCCACGCTACACCCCTAAAAAAGCCGGAATAGTTCAATAAGTTGCCTACACTTTATAACAATTATCGTTTACCATGATGGTACTATGAAAAAGGAAACGCAGGATACTAAGACGAATCCAGTACTAGGATCGATGGGTAAGAAGATACGGCGGCATCGTTCTATTTATGTGCTGCTGATTATCCCCTTGACGTATTATATCACCTTTAAGTATCTCCCGATTTGGAATGGGCAGATAGCGTTCAAAGATTTCATGCCCATGGATGGCGTGCTCCGCAGCCGCTGGATAGGTTTTGAACACTTTATTACCTTTTTTAGATCCTTCTATTTTTGGGAGCTGCTACGGAATACCCTCTTTTACAGTTTTGGGAAACTCCTCATCAGTGTTCCCGCGGCCATACTACTGGCCATAACCCTCTATGAATCCCTGCGGCCCCGGCTTGCCAAGCTGGTACAGACCCTGGCCTATCTTCCCCACTTCCTGTCCTGGGTCATCATGTACGGTATCCTCCTGGTCTTGCTGGCCCCAGGGGACGGCATCATCAACGATATTATCAAGGCCCTGGGAGGTGAACCGGTTGCCTTCATGACCGATACCAGGACCTTCCCCTGGATTGTGATCTTTTCCGATGCCTGGAAGGAAATGGGCTGGAGCGCGATTATCTTCATTGCCGCCCTCATCGGCATCGATCCCTCCCTGTTCGAGGCCGCCCTGGTGGAAGGGGTGAATGCCCCTCAGCGGGTCTGGTATATCACCCTCCCGTCTATCAGACCGGTGATCGTCATGGTGGTGCTCCTCAGACTGGGGACCATCCTGGACGCGGGGTTCAACCAGATGTTCATGCTCTACTCGATCCCCGTGTACAGTGTGGCGGACATCATCGATACCTGGGTGTACCGTCAGGGCCTGCTACAGTTCGAGTTTGGCCTTGCCACTGCCGTGGGTATCTTCAAGGGTATCATCGGCCTCTTGCTGATTTCCGTGTCCAATTGGCTGGTCAAGCGGGTCAGCGATTCGTCTCTGATTTGATTTTTTCTTTTTTTCTTTCTTAAAGGGGGCTTTAGCATGAAAACTAAACGGATAAAGGGAACCACGGTCAGGCTCAGTACCGGAGACCAGATGTTCTATGGGTTGGTGGATATTGTGGTGATTGCCGTGCTGATGGTGGTGGCCATCCCTCTCTGGAGTACCATCACCCTGTCCTTCAGGCCGAATGCCTTTATCGGCACCAACCTTGAGGGGATGTTCCTCCCGCCCTGGAAATGGTCCACCGCAGCCTACCGGGCACTCCTGGGAAACAACGGGTTTTTGAACGCCTTCCTGAACAGCCTCAAAATTTTTGTTATGGGAGTCGCCAGCGCCCTGTTCCTCACCATTCCCCTGGCATACGTCTTATCGGTGAAGACCCTGCCAGGGAGAAAATTCCTCACCATCCTCATCCTGGTACCGTATCTCTTCAACGTGGGTCTCATCCCCACCTACCTGGTGGTTACCAGCCTGGGGCTTACCAACAACCTGGCGGCCATCTTCCTGCCAGGGGCCATCAGTACCTATAACTGTCTCATCATGCGGGGCTTTTTCGAGGGCATCCCCGATGAGTTAAAGGAATCCGCCCGTATCGACGGGGCTGCCGAATGGTACGTACTCATCAGGATCATCCTTCCCCTGTCCAAACCGATTATCATGACCATCGGACTGTACTACGGGGTTTCGTTCTGGAATGACTTCTTCAATGCCATGCTGTACCTCAACGCCAACGCCCTCCAGCCCCTGCCCATTCTGTTGCGGAACATTCTCATGGCCAGCGGCATGAACGAATTCGTCGAGGTCAACGCCTTTGGAGAAGCTCCCATCCAGGCAATCAAGGCAGCCAGTGTGTTCATGGCGGCAATTCCCATGATCATTGCCTACCCTTTTATTCAGAAGTACTTTACCAAGGGAACCTTGCTGGGGGGGGTGAAGGGGTAGCGGTACAGGACAAATGGAACCTTCCGGGTCCTATTAAATGGTGAAATAATCGCTTGACGCGGTTTAATATCGCTGATAAGATGATACTGTGAACTATGGGGAACATCCGAAGCTGGTAGGCTTCACGGGTACACACCGCTTAACGCCACATCTTCGCCTTAACCAGACGCAAAACACCGCGCCAGCTTCGCGGAAAAGCTATATTGCCCCCCCCTAGCAAGAACCGTGCCAAGTTATCTTCTTTTGCTTCAAAAATCACCTTATTTTTAACAAATTGTTTCCCCGCCAATTTTTTTTGTGGCTCTATTTCGTATCCTTATGCGCTTGGTACACCCGGATATACAACGTCAAGCTCAGTAGTTGGCAATTTTACTT
>JAITQK010000174.1 GCA_031288975.1 Treponema sp.
TAACACTTTTATTTTTTTTTATCAAGCACTTTGAAAAAAAATTGCATTTTTTTTATTTTTTTGTAACGGGCAAACTCTGAAGGCGCAAAAGACGAAAATAATGTTGTATTTTTCTTTAATAGCCACATTATCAAAGATACGGACTTCCCCCGCCTGCGGGTATCGTAAAAGGTGATCCTTACCACGAACGCTCTAATACCGTTTTCCTATGACTCCCAGCAGACCCGGTTCCTCCCTGTTTTCTTGGCGGTATATAAATTCTTGTCAGCCTTGGCGATAAACTCCTCAAGGCAGAGGGCTTTAGTGGGGATGAGTGAAACCACTCCAATGCTTAAGGTGATGGCGGTGATGATTTTCCCGTCGGCAGTGGGGATCCGGGCGGATTCCACCTGAGACCGGATCTTTTCGGCGATCTGCAGGGCAACGGCTAATTCAGTTTCAGGCAGGAGGATGCCGAATTCTTCCCCTCCAATCCGGGCGGCAAGGTCCGCAGACCGCATCACCGCAGAGGTGAATATCTTCGCTATGGTCTTGAGCAGGATATCTCCTTGGGGATGGCCGTAGGTATCGTTGTAGGCTTTAAAGTGGTCTACGTCCATCATCATAAATGAAAGGGGTTGCTGCTTCCTTATGGCCCGCCACCATTCCAGGGCAATACGATCATCGAAGCACCGTCGATTGGCAATATCCGTAAGACCATCGATCATGCCCATCCGTTCAATCATACGGATTTGATGCAGGATCTGTATCTGGGTCTTGATCCGGGCTTTTACAATGGTGTTTTTAAAGGGCTTCACGATGTAATCCACTGCGCCAAGCATGAACCCCTGTTCCTCATCATTCTCATTATCAAGGGCGCTAATAATGATGACCGGGATACTCATCGTATCTTCCTGGGCCTTCAAGGTCCTGAGCACCTCAAACCCGTCCATCCCGGGCATGAGGATATCCAGCAAAATAAGGTCTGGTTTATCTGCATCAGCGCGGCTGAGTCCTTCCTGGCCTGACTTAGCGATGAAAATCGTATAGTCCTGAGCGAGCATGGTGTTCAACGCCATGAGGTTGGTCTTTTCATCATCAATGATCAGGATGCGGTCTTTAGTGATCTTTGTATCTTTGGTTTCCATGGATAGCCCTCCTCAGGCAAACGATTCCTTAATATGCAACAGCGTTTCCAATGCGCCGTTAAATTCAAAATCTTCGATTTGTTGGATAAGGTGTGATGCCACAGGTCCGCCCCGTAAGGCCACTTTTATAGCGTCTATATAATTCAAACTATCGGTGTTTCCTGTTTCCAGCAGGGGCCGCAGGGTTGCGATGAGGTCAAGCAGCATGTACTGGTTCGGCACGCCGCTTCCCGGTAGTGCCGGCTCTCTAGCAGGCACAGGGGATTCGTCAACCGGGCCTAGGACGTGCAGCAGCGCGTCCATGTCCTCTTCAAGCTGGGGCAGGCCCGCTTGAGCCTCGGCCCACCTGTTTTCCGCCAGGGCCTTCTCAATCACCTGGGCGCTCTGCTTGACACGCTCAGAGCCGAGTAAGCCGGCGCTGCTTTTTAAGGTATGGGCCAGCCGATGCGCCAGGACCTGGTCTTCCATTTCCAGGGCATCCCGTATTTTTTGAACATCCCTGCTATGCTCTTTTCTGAAGATGTTAAGGATCCGCCAGTATAACCCTTCGTTTCCACCGATGTTATGCAGCCCTGCCTGCTGGTCGAACAGTGCTGGTTCCCGTACCACGTTACCAGGCGCCGGTTTCGGCGCTTCAACATGGGATGTTTTTTCCAGAGGAAGCCAGATGGCAAGTTTCCGGTTCAGTTCCTCAGCGTCAATGGGCTTTGCGATGAAATCGTTCATCCCTGCGGCTAGGAACCGTTCCTGTGCCCCGGAAAGGGCATTTGCAGAGAGGGCGATGATCGGCATGGTTTTCAGCCACTCATCATCCAGCAGTCGGATCCGCCTGACCGTTTCTATGCCGTCCATTTCAGGCATCATGTGATCCATGAACACCAGATCATACCGTTTTTCCTGGACCTTCTGAAGCGCCTCCTTACCGCTTACCGCAGTATCCGCGTTGATGTGGTGGAGGGCAAGAAAGGCGAGGGCCACTGTGAGATTGATCTGATTATCATCCACCACCAGACATTCCAGCTCATCAGAGGCCCACACCTTGGAATCTGCGTCTTTTTTCTCTACCTGTTTGCTATCCCCCTCGATTAAGGGCAGGTAGACGGTGAATACCGACCCGATCCCGTAGTTACTGTCAAATTCGATGGTTCCCTGCATCATGGTTACCAGGTTTTTGGTGATGGCAAGTCCCAGCCCCGTACCCTGGATGCCCCGGTTGGATTCACCGTCCAATTGCTGAAAAGTACCGAAGAGTTTCGGAAAGTCCTTTTCCTGAATGCCGATTCCCGTATCTTGTATCCTGAAGATCAGGTAATCCCGGTCCTGCTTTATGGCACGACCTACCTCGAAATCAACGTACCCAGCCTTGGTGTATTTGACCGCGTTGTTGATGAGGTTGATAACCACCTGGCGCATCCGTACATCGTCGCCATAGATGACGGGAGGTACAGAGAGGGAAAAGGATTGCCGCCATTCAAGGTCCTTAGCCTCAGCGATAAACCGGCTCAGTGAACAGATATGATCGTACCATTCCATCATGTTAAAATGAACCGGAACCAAGGTCAGCTTGCCGGCCTCGATCTTGGAAATGTCCAGAATATCGTTGATGATCTGTAAGAGGGACCGGGACATTTTCTTGATGTCCCCCAGGAAACGGCGCTGGGTTTCGTCCAGGTTATCGGTACGCATGATCTCACTCATCCCGATGATCGCGTTCATGGGGGTACGGATTTCATGGCTCATAGAGGCGAGGAACTTGCTCTTGGACTGGGAAGCAACCTGGGCTGCGCGGGTCTGTACCTCCAGTTCCCGGTTCCGTTCATCAGTCTCCCGCATCTGCTCTTCCTGTGCCTTAAGCTCCCGCAGATCACGGGTATAACCCACGACCCGGTAATCATCACGCCAGGCAACCTGCACGAGGGTAACTTCTGTGGGGAGGGGCGCTCCTGAAGCGGTCCGGTGCATCCATTCAAAGACCATCTTGCCAGTCTGGTAGGCATGGTGGATATGCTCTCGCACTTGGTCACGGCTTACCGTGTCATCCTCTCCGGAAAGCTCATAAAAACGCGCTTGCAATTCCTCTTTTGAAGTAATCTCGAAGAGGTGCAGTGCCTCTTGATTACAATCCTGCAAATTACCCTCTGCATCCCAGAAGGTACAGGCCAGGGGAGTCGCATTCAACATGACCGCAGTGCGTTCATCCGCCTCTGCCCGGAGCAGGTCGGTAATATCGCGGTATAACACCAGGGCACCGTCAAAATTGCCAGCCTCGTCCATGATAGGGGTGCTGTTGATAGAATACTGGCGGACCCTCCCGGTACCAGAGAAATCAATGCTCACATTATCCGTGGTGGCCTTATGGCCTGCTTTAATGGCCTCGAATCGTTCGGCGGATTGTTCTACAAAGGCCCTATCCCCAAAGGTGGCGTAGAGGGATGCAAAGGAACACCCCTTGATATCCGTATCATCGGTACGACCCAGAAGGGTGAGGAAGGTCTTTGAGCACAAGACGCAGCGCCCTTCTTTATCGAGAAAAATAATAATGTCCGGACTATATTCAAGCATCAGTCCTAAACATTGTTCTAGTTTTTTCTGCATAGTATTTTCTCTTTTCTCTCAGTGGCGCTTCCCCGCGGCATACAGAGAGAACCGTTATTTTTTTTTCTTCATCGTCGGCATGATCTGGAGGTGATTCTTATGAGCAAAGCGATCCAGGATTTCAATCATGGCTCTTCGGTTATTATACTGGGATTTATAGGCATTGACCATAGTGATGACCAGAGCGGTGCTGTCTTTAAGGGTCAGCATCTTTCTCAAGTAAGAGACTGTTTGTTCGTAATACGTCCGCCCGGTATGCACTGCCACATAGTGGTCAAGCGCCTGCCGGAACAGGGCCAGTGTTTTTTCAGGGAAGAGGTCGGCAAAAACAGTATGGTATTGTATGAACGTATCGATGTCGAGGTGCGTTTCGATATAGGCCAGTAAGCGTTCGGCATCATGTTCGGCAGCGAAAAGCTTCGGTATGGAGGCGTCAAATCGGTCAGTATGGTTTTCATAACGCCTGACAAGATCTTCCAGGGCATCAGCCCACTCCTCAGCGGAGAAGGTACTTTTGTAGATGCTGAAATAGTTTTCTTTGAAGTTACGTTCGATAAACCCAAAAGATAGTTTTCTGATAGTAGGAACATCCTGTTCTTTTTGAGCAATCTCTAACATCAAGTCATTCCACTCGTCCAGAAAATCCCGGTACGGGTTTACTTGCTGGTGAGCGATATACTCATGAATAAGCGCTTTCGCTTCTGTGAAATGCGCTTCTGCGATATATCGTTCTACCAACTCCTTACAGAAGGATGCAATCTGTACATGTTCCTCAATGAGTTTCCATGCTTTTTCCGGCTGATTGATAGTGCGGTACACAGTAATTTTTCGCTGCACAATTTTTCTCACATAATAATCATGCGGATCTTCAAGTTCACTCAGCAAGGTATCCTGCAAAGCAATAAACGCGTCGGGGTTTACACTTGCGACACACATCAGTACATCGTTGAAGGAATCAAAGAACTCTGTGTCTGCGTATTTTTCTTTTTTCATTTCAGTCATGCAATAGTCAAAGAACTCCTGGGCGTTGACCTCAGGATGCACAACCGCCTTTTTGAGAATTTCAAAACACTTATCTTGATAATAATCGATATAGTCGATGAGCGCATCATCTGCTTCATGTTCCAGCCAGGCGGCAAATTCTTCAATGCAGGCTTTGCAAATGAGTACCGCTTCAGTATAGTTTTGCTCTGTAATGTGGGCCTGCGCTTTCCCAAGCCATTGGTCTAAAATATCAAGGACTATGTCCTCATCATAATACTCATCAAGATAAATATGCATATCCTTGAATCCCTGGCGCACAATGCGGGAGTATTGGTTTTCCTCGTTCTTTATTGTATGCGCAAACTCCAACAAAATGGCGTTGGTAAAATCAGGATTGTACTGGGCCTGGCGTACAATAAAATCGTACAGTTCCTTGCGCGAAACATCCTGTAGGAGTTCTGGAACCCTTCCTGCGCCCGGCACTCCTACTGAACCGTGTATTTCAGCCATACGTTTTACTATGGCCGCCTGAATCATGCCAATATGCTTACACGGAAAAGCGTTGCTTGGGCAGGAACAGGAAGAACGTTCGATTTGTTTGCCATCAGTCGTTATTTTTATGGTATATACCCCATAGTTACCTTGGTATTGTGCCTGCCAATTATAGGGGGAAATTTCCCGTAAATTAATAATATTACTCATGTAGTTCCACTATACTTTCAAAGGCCTGTATCTGTCAAGCCTTTTTTCAGATACTCTGCAAAATTCATCTCAAGTTTCCAGTCCAGCGGTTTGTTGGGCCAGGAACTCGTTTGTAATCAATAATTTTTCTTTTGCCTTCATAACAACATAATACAAGCCTGAATCAAGTGTTTTTACGCTATTTATATGGGAATTATAAGAATGAGGCCATAAGGGAAGATACTATTTCTGCAAAGGGGGAAAGAAATAGCAATGTTTTTTTATATAAATTTCACCTGTGGTGATAAATTTGCTTGACGCCCGGCACCATACTATTGTACTATGGTGTCCGTCTTAACACGAGAGGAATAGATGATGCAGCCTGAACCCATCTTCTATAAAGATGGCGCTGTTGTATAAAATGTTTTGTTGATTGCATGGCAGAGAAGGCCGGCGGGGGTGTGGGGACGTGATGTTTCATCAAACCCTCGCCGTGGCTTTGAATCTGCTGATCTCATGGTGTACTCATAAGGAGCGATTAAAAATGAAAAAAACGGTCTGGTGTGTATTAGGCTGTATGCTTTTCTTCAGGGTCCTGTTGCCAAGCCCAGTGTTTGCGCAACGGCGAAAACTTACCATTAAACTTGCCTCACTGGTTCCTGAAAATACCCCCTGGGGCGGTGCGCTGAACCGCATGGCCGACGAGTGGGGGCAGATTTCCAACGGCGAAGTGGAACTTATCATATACCATAACGGCGTTGCCGGTACTGAGGTGGACGCCCTGCGTAAGCTTAAGCTCAATCAGGCACAGGCGGCGATGTTAAGTTCATTCAGTCTGGATACTATCGCGCCGGGGATCATGACCTTGAGCTGTCCGTTCCTCATCAGAAACAACGCAGAGCTGGACCTGGTGCTTGAAACCCTCAAACCAGAAATGGAGCGTCGGATTAGCGAGAAAAACTTTTTTCCCCTGGCATGGTCTAAAGTAGGGTGGGTACGTTTCTTTTCCAAGTCGCCGGTCTTTGTGCCAGCAGACCTGAAAAGCCTGAAACTGGGAACCGATGAGAACGACCCGGCTATGATCGACGCTTTCAAGGCAATGGGTTATAAGATGGTGCCGGTTGCTATGAACCAGGTGCTGATTTCCTTGGGGAGCGGCATGATCGAAGCGATGTACCAAAGTCCGGTGAACATGGCCGGCACACAGGCCTTTGGTGTAGCTAAACACATGGCTTCTATAGCTATTGCCCCGTTCATGGGCTGTATAGTGCTGAATCAGACCACGTGGAACCGTATCCCTGCACAGTACCGCGACGCGCTCAAACAAAGTGCCCAGCAGATGGAAGCGGAACTGAGTATTTCCATACAGGAACTTGAGCAGAGTGTCATTAAAAGTATGCAGAAAAACGGCCTCATCATCCATGAAATAAACGATGCCCAGCAGCAACTCTGGTATGACGACGTGGGGCGTATTATTCCCAGCTTGTTGGGAACTACTTTTGACCGCGATATGTACCAGCGGATAGAATCCATAGTGAAGAACCATCGGGGCAAATAACCGTGAAAAAAGTACTATCCTTCCTTGAGCTGGGGCTTTGCGCGGTTTCCCTTGCTCTACTCGTTCTCCTGCCCCTTGCAGAAGCCTTCATGCGGGTGGCCTTCAACTCCCGCGTGCCTGCTTCGCCGGGGCTTATCGCACACTTTCTGCTGGTTCTGGGACTCGTTTCCGGCATGATCGCCACCAGTAAGCAAGAACATCTATCCATCGGTTTGTTTCACTACATTACCGACGAGAAAATCAAAAACCTGCTGGCATCCCTGACCGGCTTCCTTTCAACGTTTGTGGTTACGATCTTTGCATGGTGTTCCATGTCGTTTATCAAAATCGGGCTTTCACCACCCACGATTATTGGTTTTATACCGGATCAGGTTTTTGCTCTGGTGATGCCTGCTGGATTCTTCGTGATGGCTGTTCGCTTTGCCCGCCTCAACCCTCTGCGGAAGCGCAGCGGCGCAATTCGTGGGCTTCCAGTACTAGCGTTGATACTGGGCACGGTTTGTTCGCTGCCCTCAATCTGCAAACTCGTATGGGGCATAGACCTTCCCGACGGCGCTTATGCCCTGAGCGAGGTTTTCTTTTCGATAGCATGGTACGTCAAGATACCTGCGCTGATAGTGCTCATTCTGGCGGCCCTGGCAGGAACACCGCTCTTCGTGGTGATTGGTGGGCTGGCGATCATCATGATACAGGCCGGCGGCGGTGAAATCGACGTTGTCGCCGACGAGGTGTACAAAGGACTGACGCAGAACAGTATTATTTCGATACCACTGTTCACCCTGGCCGGTTTTTTCCTTTCGGAAAGCAAGGCAGGAGAACGGCTGGTCGTTACGTTTAGAAGTCTCTTTGGCTGGCTTCCAGGCGGCATGATTATCGCCACAGTCATTATCTGCGCTTTCTTCACGTCCTTCACCGGCGCCTCAGGGGTTACCATCCTCGCCCTGGGTGGCATACTCTATACGGTACTTTCGGAAAACGCCTCATACCCGGAAAAGTTTTCTATCGGCCTGCTCACCGCATCCGGTAGCATCGGCCTGTTCTTTCCACCAAGCCTCCCCATACTCCTTGTGGGAGCAGCCACAAGAACCAACACCATACACCTCTTCCTCGGCGGCATCATCCCCGGTCTCATTCTGGTGGCCGCTATGATCGCAATGGGCATTGTGATTTCCATAAAAACAAAAATTCCAGTTGAACCTTTTAAGATGAACAAGGTATTGCCCGCGGTTCGTTCTTCCCTGTTTGAGATACTGCTTCCCTTACTGCTCATTATCGGGTACTTTTCCGGTATGCTCTCTATAGTAGAAATCGGAGCTGTTGCTGTAATCTATCTCTTTATCATCGAAGTTGTCGTATTGAAAGATATAAAGTTACGCGATATAGGACGGGTTATCGCAAAGGCAGTGCCCATCATGGGCGGCATATTGTCCATACTCGCGTTGGCGCAAGCGCTGTCCTATTATATTGTGGATACCCAGGGGCCGGAACGTTTCGCTCGCTGGATACAAGGAGCCATTTCCTCAAAAGTAGTGTTCCTGCTGATTCTCAATGTAGCGCTTCTCGTAGTCGGTTGTCTCATTGACATCTTCTCAGCAATACTCATAGTACTGCCCTTGATCGCGCCGCTGGGCGCTGCCTATGGCATAGACCAAGTGCATCTGGGCATCATTTTTCTCATCAACATGGAGGCAGGCTTTCTCACCCCGCCGGTGGGACTCAATCTCTTTCTGGCAAGCTACCGTTTTAAGAAGCCCTTTGTGGAAACTTCACGCTATGTCCTGCCCTTCTTGATTATACAACTAGCGCTGGTGTTCATCGTTACCTATATACCCGCATTTTCGACATGGCTGACACGCTTATATTAATAGGGGCGAATAGGTATTAAAATGTCCACACTGCGTGTAATTCTGAAGAAGGAGGTGAGTTATGAAAAATAAAAAACCTTATGTACCGCAACTTGGCATTGAGTATCCTGAGCGACCTGACGATCATGTCAAACACAGTACCACAGTTACGAAAGCTGATCTGGTTCTTGATAAACACTACCCGTTTCTGGACAAGTCGTTTGGGTTCAGGTTAAAAAGCGCCATGATCTATCTGGGTATTTTTACGCTGGTCTTTTTTCTCGCCCCCATCCGCTTTGGCCTGCGTATCGAAGGACGCGGCATACTCAAGAAACACAAGGCACTCCTGCGTAACGGCGCGATCACCGTATCGAATCACGTACTGCGCTGGGACCTGCTCCACGTGTTGCAGGCCATACGTTTCAGGCGCCTTTATCTTCCTGTGTGGAAAGAAAATCTCACCGGCCCGGATCGCGCCGTCATCCGCCTTGTGGGAGGCATCCCCGTACCCAATGACATTCACACGATCAAATACTTCAACGCCGCCTTTGACGAACTCCACGCCAAGCGCAAGTGGTTTCACGTTTTTCCCGAAAGCAGTAACTGGCACTACTACCAGCCCATACGTCCCTTCAAAAAAGGAATGTTCACCATGGCCTATAAATACCAGCTTCCCGTTATCCCCATGGCCTTTTCCTACCGCGAAGCCACAGGACTGTTCCGCCTGTTCAAGAAAAACTATCCCCTCATCACCCTTCGCGTCGGCGAACCCATCATGCCGGACATGACCCTGTCCCGCAAAGAAGCTGTCTTGCGGATCCGCGCGGAGTGCCACCGCCGCATCGTGGAACTGGCAGGCATCACGGACAACATCTGGCCCTGCGAAGGGGATTAATGCAAACAACCTGGTGAAAGGGGTGATAGTAGTCATATAGTGCATCGTTTTAGACATTGAGGAACACCACCTTACCCTCAAGGCCCCAGGGTCTTTCCGCTGATCAGAGACGCTGAAAAATCCACCGTAGGAACCCGTTGCCGCAGGACCGGTACCCCGCTTCAGCAAGGGAATTGTTTATCAGAATCATTCCAAATGCCCAGTACGCCAAAAAAAAGACCCGCCTGATGGCGAGTCTTGGTGTTGTAAACGGTATTGCTTTGAAAGCGTTATTGTTGTATTGAACGCCATAGTTCGTAGAGTTTCAACTTAGGCACAAATTCAGATAAACACACCGAGGTCAAACCG
>JAITQK010000005.1 GCA_031288975.1 Treponema sp.
GAGACTTGCCTGGGTTTCCCGTAACCGGTCATCCTTGTTGGAGACGATCTTACCACTCTTGTTATACGAGGTCCCGTACCAGAATAAAGCCACCTGCGCTCCTTCCAGCACAAAAATAATACCACAGATTATAAACGCCATAAAAGTCATACCCCCCGGCCGGGTTTCGAGCTACCGGGACATTGCCCTGCCCGAAGGAGGTGGGCGGGAACTGCAAATGGCTCTCCTGCGTTTCGAAGGGGTTGCGGTAAGCGATGCTGGCTTCATTGACCTTGACCAATACGGTTTTTTTGAAACCCCTAGTGTTGGGACCAGGTTCAGCCTACCGCAGGTTGAAGGTCACCATGGCCAGGACTCGGTAAAACTCAAGGCCCCGGGGAGCAGCATAATCAAGGTGCCGGTCCTGATAAAACAAGTCCTCCCCATTATTATCGGTATAGTTCCGCATGGTTCTGAACTGGGTGATGAGGGTTGCACTAAACCACTTGGTAATGGTAACGTTGAAGATTCCTGAAAAGATCCAGCGGCCCAACCCATCTCCCCATCGGTCGTTAGCGGTCTTGTAGAGGTATTGGTTCATCTCTGCCATGAAACCGACGGTATTGAGGAACAGAGGCATCTGGTACCCCAGGAAGTAGGTGCCGTAGTAGTTGAATCCGTTACGGTTTTCGGCGGAGTCCTGCTCATACACCCAGGAATCCTCTGAGGAAGCGGCAGTATAGGCCCGGTAATTCCCCTCCTGGTAGGTCTTGAACAGGATATGGTGCCAGGCACCGGGGATGAGGGTTGCCAGATCAAACTGGAACACCCCGCCGGCGTAGAGATTCCAGGAGCTGCCATCGAAGGCCGCACCGTGTATGTTGCCTGTTCTGTCAGCCTCCCTCCGATTGATGCCAATACCGTACAGCTCACGGCCAAAAAGGTTTATGTTCCAGCCTGAACCCACCTTAGTCCCAGTCAGCACCTGAAAAAAAGCAACAGGCGTCCAGATTACTTCAGCAGTGAAGTTAAGCGAGATAAGGGACACCTCGGCACTCAGGGTGGTTCTGATGTTATTATTCGCCGTCCAGGGGCTTGTTCCCTGGAGGCACGGAAAGGTAAAGCCCTGGACCAGCCTGATTTTCGCTTCAGGCAGGGTTGAAACGAGAAGGCTTAGGTTGGTATCTGCGGTAAACGGCGTATCAGCCCATGCTGGGGGTATCAAAAAGATGCAAAGGACCCCCAAGACCCAGAGCGGAAGCGGTGTTTCTTTATCGATCATATCGTGCTCCTTACATTAAGAAAAAGGCTGGTATTATGGTATAACACGAACCACACGTGTTTCAAGACAAAACCGGCACTCTGGCACATATTATAGAGCCGTTTAATTCTTTATCAAGCCCTCTGTTCCCCCTTTTTAATCTTTCATAACCCAACCCAAACGTTATATGACAATGCGAAGCGTTGCGGGGCGGACACAATGTGTCTGGAGTGAGCGTGGGAATGAGCGTAGTGAATGACTTAGCCGAACGGAACCCTGGAGCAACCGCAGGGAGCGGAACGTATACAATCCTGTTATGCGCAGTTGTGCCTTTTACAACTATTTCTTTTATATTCTTCTTCTATTGGGCTTGAGTTTCTTTATTAGTATGTTTATACTGATACTAATTAATCCAATAAAAAACATAATTCCAATAACAAAAATCCTTTGTGAACCAGAAATTTCACCATCAAATGGCAAGACAAGAGCTAGAATTATCCCACTTACACAATAGAAAAGAGGTACCGCGATTCCGGGATTGATTTTTTGGCGTATTTTTTCCACGCCAAAAATCCCTATGAATATTAATCCAATACACAATGCCATTCCTATAAAAAAAACTCCTGGCGAGTCGGTGAATTCACCATTAAGAAATAAAACAAATACTGTTATTATCCCTGTTATTCCAAACAAAATTGGTAATATACTATTTGGTTTAACATATTGTTTATACTCCATAATATTTCTCCTTGAAGTTCATAATGCCATTATTTTCAACCCATGTCAAGTTTTTGGCAAAAAATTGCAAGGCACAATTGCGCATAACGTACACCCATCTGCCAATAACACAACAGCAGGGAGGCCGGCGGGGGTTGCGGCGTCTCTGGTGTTGTCATAAATACCCTCCTTTCTCTATCTTACTTTGTGAAACTTTGTGATACTTTGTGGTTGATTTTGTTCTTAACCTGTTGACATTGTTCTGCCATAGCGTATTCTGATTTTAAAAATACAGCTTCAAGCGGTTGATTTATAGAGGAATCATTCAGAAAAAAAATACAAATCCACATCGCTCATGCTATAGCGTACCTCGTCTAACTATGTCAAGGCAAGGAAGCGTCAATATCATGGCTTACTTATTGATCTTTTTTCTATTCCCATTTATATTGTACTAAGGAGTATATATGAAAAAAGTTTTAGGGTTACGGTTCAAGATTTTGTTGTTTTTTGCTCTTTTTATAGCAGTCCTTAATAGTATAGTTTCCGTTTTGTCTGTTAGGGAAAGCCTTGCGGTGGCAGCAGCGACCCTGTCCAATTCGGCGGATACGTTAGCCGGACGGGCGAGTAAAAGGATAGACGGGGACGCCTTTGAGTCCCTGGCTAAATCCCTGGATGTCAATGATCCTTATTATAAGACAACCCAGGCCGCTCTCCTGGTAATGAAGGAAGATTCTACTGCCCTGTACCTGTATACTATGGTGCCGGCCCGGGGGAATATCTACAAGTATATCATCGACGGTTCAGGCTCCATCGGTTCCCAAACGTTCTCCGCTCTGGGAACCGAGGAGCATGTCGCACAGAATAGAAAAGCCTTTCATCGAACCTGGGTAACCAAAGCGCCCCAGAAGGACACGTTGGTCTATCAGGAGGGCTGGGGCTATATAGTATCCGCCTATACGCCTATCCTCAACTCCAAGGGAGTTATGGTGGGGATCGTCGGCTGCGACTTCAGCGCCCAAAAGTTATATGAAATGATACATAGGCAGACCATCCGGCAGATTATTCTCGCCCTGGTTCTTTCCGCCGCCGGGGTAGGAGTCATGGGTATCTTTATGAGGATGATTTTTGGCCGTCTTGACCATCTCAGTGCTATCCTCAAGGAGATATCCGAAGGAGAGGGGGACCTTACCAAGCGGATCACCATCAAACAGATGGATGAGATTGGGAATCTGGCTACCTTCTTTAACCTAACCTTGGATAAGATCCGCACTATGGTTATGGTCATCAAGAATCAATCGGTACAGCTTTCCGGCATAGGAAATGAACTGGCACACAACATGAGCGAGACTGCCGCTGGGGTGAACCAGATTACCACTAATATCGAGAGCATCAAGGCTAGGGTGATAAACCAAAGCGCCAGTGTTACTGAGACTAAGGCCACGATGGAACAGATAACCGAACATATCGACAAGTTGGGGGCGCATATTGAACAGCAAACCGATAGCGTATCCCAATCCTCATCTGCAGTAGAAGAGATGCTTGTCAATATTCAGTCGGTTACCCAGACCCTGACAAAGAATGCAAAAAATGTAAAGGAACTCACCGAATCTGCAGAAATCGGACGTTCGGGCCTTTCGGAGGTAGCTGCGGACATCCAGGAAATCACCCGGGAATCTGAGGGGCTGCTGGAAATTAACGCGGTTATGGAAAATATCGCAAGCCAAACTAACCTCCTTTCCATGAACGCCGCTATTGAAGCAGCGCATGCCGGAGAAGCGGGTAAGGGCTTTGCGGTTGTCGCTGATGAAATACGCAAGCTGGCTGAAAGCTCTGGCGAGCAGTCCAAAACCATCAGTACGGTGCTCAAGAAGATCAAAGAAGCTATCGACAAAATTTCCCGATCCACCGGAGAGGTCCTGGGTAAGTTTGAAGCTATCGACGCGGGGATAAAGATCGTGGCGGATCAGGATGGGAACATACGGAGCGCTATGGAGGAGCAGGGCATGGGAAGCCGGCAGATTCTGGAATCCATTGGCAAACTCCAGGAGCTTACCCGGCTGGTTAAGGACGGTTCCATAGAAATGAGGAATGGCAGTAAAGAGGTGATCTCCGAAGGGCAAAAACTGGAAATGGAAACCCAGGAGATTACCAGCGAGATGAATGAAATGGCCCTGGGGGCGGAACGGATAAACAACGCGGTAAGCCGGGTGAACGATATTTCCGGAGACAACCAGGAGGACATAGCCGCCCTGGCTCAGGAAGTGGCAAAGTTCAAGGTGGAATAAGGTTATCTGAGGAGCTGCCTTGCATCATCTCAATATAATCCGTAGTATATGCTATGAATAAAACGGCTTGGTCCCAGATGGACCTTATCAGAGAAGCTTTTCATTATCAGAGCCGATTTGACGGCTCCACTATGGTGTTTAAGATCGATTTTCCCGTTACTGAGGACCCTGGATTTCCCTATCTGATGAAGGATCTGGCCCTCCTTGCCCGGACGGGGTTCCGGGTGGTGATTGTGCCCGGGGCTAAGGAATGGATCGATGCAGTACTGTCGGAATACGGGATTGTGTCGGATTACGCGGGAACTACCCGGATAACCACGGCCCAGGCGATTCCCTTGGTGGAGATGGCGGCGTTCCATGTGGCAACCCGGTTTATGACCGGCCTTTCTGCCAGCCGGGTTGACGCAGTGATTGGGAACTTTGTCCGGGCACGGGGACTGGGGGTGATTGAGGGCCGTGATATGGAACATACTGGCGCGGTGGATAAGGTCCTGATCAGGGCCATCCAGCGGGTCTTGCAGGAGGGGATGGTATCTATCCTCCCCTGCATCGGCTACAGCCCGACAGGAAAGGCCTATAATGTGCCGAGCGATGAAATCGCCTTGGCCGCTTCCACCGAACTTGGGGCGGTGAAGCTCTTCATCGTGTCGGTAAACGGCGGGCTGCAGCATGGGGTCTATACGCTACCCGAAACCATCCCGGTGCGGGAACACTGCATCATCGGACGCCTCACCCCCCAGGAGGCTGAGGTCATCCTGCAACTCAACCAGGAAGGGACTTCAACTGAGGACAAGCCCCTCCAGAATTTGCGTTTGGCCCTGCAGGCTTGCCGAGCAGGGATTGAACGGGTACACCTCATTGATGGACGGGAGGAAGGGGTTGTCCTGCGGGAACTCTTCTCCAATCTTGGCTCAGGGACCATGGTCCATGCCGATGAATACGAGGCCATCAGGTCCTTAAAAAGCGCGGACATTGCCGATATATTGCGGCTCATGGAACCTCTCGTGCAGCAGGGTTTTCTCGTGCGCCGCACCGGTGAGAAGATCAACGAGAAGAAGGCCGATTACGTGGTATTCGAGATTGACGGCTCAGTCCATGCCTGCGGCGCCCTCCACGACTGGGGGGAAGGCCAGGGGGAGATCGCCGCGATTGCCACGGATCCGGCCTACGCGGATAAGGGTCTGGGCCGGCGCATCGTCCGCTACCTTATCGACCGGGCTGAACGGCAGGGCCTGTACCGGGTCTTCCTGTTGACCACCCACACCCATGACTGGTTTGAATTTCTGGGCTTCACCGAAGCTTCTGTGGAAAGCCTCCCGACGCGGCGGCGGAATAATTACGACCATCACCGGAAGAGCACGATCTTTGCGCTGGAACTTCAGAACCGGGTGGATAATCTTGCCTAGGGACGATTTTATATTCAGCAACACCTATGAGCTTTTTTCAGGAATTGCCCCCTGTTTTCCCGCCGCCGCCTGCCGCGCTTGTTTTGCCGTTACAACATCTCGTTGCCGACGGCAGCCTTTGAGCAAATAGGTTTCGATGGGATAATCCCGCACCGCCTCAAGCGCCTCGTCCATCGTTTGGTAATAGCCCTTCACCGCATGGTCTTTGATGATGGCTATCTCGCCGATATGTCCCGCGATAATCTCGTCCTGATGGGCTTTGTAATAGGTAAACTCATCAAGCATCATGTTGTTTCCACTCATACTATATCCTCCATACCTCTTCATGCCACAAAAGGGGCGGGGCCGCAAGGATCCCCACGCCACCGCGTGAGGTCATCTTCCAGGAATTGCCCCGTGTTTTCCCGCCGCATCATAGTCCTCTTGCTCATAATACGCCCTGCCGCGCCCGCATGAACCCTTGCGGCGCACTCAACTCTGCTACCATTCGAATTTCGAATATCCATTATTAAACTCCTTTATTATTCCATGAAGGTGTCAAATTTCTGGCGATAGAGCATTTTTTTTATTCTCTTTGACAATAAGATAAAAACTAAGTAAACTAGGTTTACTATGACGATTGAACAAACTATCCTGTTTCCCACTCTGGAGGCCGAAACCGCCGCTCGTCATCGACTGGTAGAACAGTCGAACAATCTGCCGCCTTCGCCCAAGGATGAGACAAGAATCAAATGCAGCGCGGCGCGGCAAAAACTGCGGGAGCTTTGCAAAAATTCAAAACTCACTGTTGATGGTTTTCTCGCGATGAAACACGCCGACAGGGTTCTGGAAGCGGCTATTGATGAACGCCTGTCTGTTGGAATAAAATCTTCATGATCTATGTTCTTACAAACCGTGCGGGAAACCGCTATCAAGATTATAGATACCATCGACGATGCGGTTTTTCAAGAAGTTGCCCGTCTCAAAAGCACACTCAAGTAATTCTCCCTTGCCGATGCCTTTGGCCTTGCCACCGCATCCGTGGACGGCTGAACCTTCGTCACTTGTGACCATCATGAGCTTGGCAAGTTTGAAGGCCATGTAAAAATCCCCTTTCTCTGGATATGATAAGAGATACATTAAGGCATACCCATCATTGCGCGTTTGGCAAAACGACCGTTGACAGAGCCGCGCTTGAGATAAGCGGCGGCGTAGTTGACGTGGTGAACCCTATCCGGTATGTACCGTTGCCGGAATGAGGCCATACTTTTATATAGTACATTGCGCCGCTGGTTACCGCCCGGGGAATGGATTCAACGCCGCCAGTGCTACCCCAAAAGTTTGCATTGCTTCCTACCTCGTAAACGCCACTGTCATACAGTTGCGCATACAGGTTTGTCAGGGAGTCGTAACTGGCGTGTATGTACTGGGTGGCTGCGGTTGCAGTGAACTTGAACCATTGCTCCCGTGGGGCGCCGCTACCCTCCGGCGCGATATACCCATTCGCCCAGGTGTTGAGGGTAAGTTCTGTAAAGGGCGTTTCAGGGCGTTTCGGAAAGTCGGTGAACCCTATCCGGTATGTACCGCTGCCGGAACGAGGCCATACTTTTATATAGTACGCTGCGCCGCTGGTTACCGCCCGGGAAATGAATCCAACGCCACCAGTGCTACCCCAAAAGTTTTCTTCGCTTCCTACCTCGTCATCGCTGCTGTCATACAGTTGCATATACATGTTTGACAGCGAGCTGTAACTGACGAATATAAACTGGGTAGCGGCGGTCGCGGTGAAGTTGAACCATTGCGTGCGGGAGCGGTCGCTGTCCGCCGCCGCGATATACCCGTCCGCCCAGGTGTCGAAGGTCAAAGGTATGGCAGTTTTTTTTGAGTCGCCCTCGTCCTCCATGTTCGAGACGCACCCCGCCAGAACCAGAGCGAATACCAGCGTCAAGGCCGCTATTCCCAAAAACCAATTTTTCTTTGCCATTTTTTTCTCCTCCAATAACCCCAACGTTTTTTTGCCTCCATTGCCGAAGCGCCATTTGCCACGGGATCAATGCTATTCTTCCGGCGATTTTTGCCTGCTACTATCTGCCGCCTTCCCACTAAAACTGCCGCGCCGCACGAAAGCGGTACAAATCGCCAATCCTGGAGACCGCACCGGAAACGATGAGCTGCGCTCCCGCTATTCGCCCCAACGTCTGCGCCGTGTCATCGTCCACCTCACCGGTCAGATGTAATAAGGACACATTCCCGGTACCGCAGGTGGATTGCCCATAGTAATTCCTCCTTTACCGGTCTCTCCCGGCGGTCAAAATAGTTGGGAGGTGATCCAGAAAGTATGCTGGACTAGTAGATGACAAAAAAGGCAGAAAGAGATAGTATAGAAAAATGTCTATTAGCATAAAACTCTACTGCCCCCATTGTCATAGTATGAGTATA
>JAITQK010000125.1 GCA_031288975.1 Treponema sp.
GGCCTGTACCGGTTCAAGACCGGGTTTGGGGGCCGGATCATCCACCGTCCGGGAAGCTGGGACTATACGTATCGGCCCCTTACCAAGGGCTTTTTTAACCTGGCAGAATCAATTCGGAAGAAGCTGCGGAGCCTTAAAAAGTTAAGAAAGAGCGAAAAAAACGAATAATTGATTGTTTTCTGAGCGTCAGTGGCTAAATCACCACCGCCGCTTGCTGAACGAAGCAGGACAGGGAAGTGAAAACCGACCTCGGATATTCTTTTATCGTTGGTATCTTGCTGGATTTCCTGCCATAGGCGCAGCCTTCTTCATCTGCTCCCTGATAACCCGTATATGCTATGTCATCAAAGGAGAAATGGATGATGTAGTTGGTGGGAAAATCCCCCACCTGAGCGATACTCAGTGCTCCTTCATTCCCCGATAGCTAAATCACAAAGGGCTTCAGGCACAGCTCTATATTGGGTCTGAAGCTAAGGTGCAGTTTATATCCGGTCCAGAACTGGGTATTCCCATAACTGTTTTTCTTGCAGCCATGAGCACATGCCGTATCAATGTGTTTTAATGATTCTTCCGCGGTTTCACGCACTTGTCTCTCAAGCGTGGTTTCTGGCTTTGGAGGCCTGATTTCTCCCTTCTTGGGTCGTCCACGCGGCTTTTTTTCTCCTTCTTTTGCGCTTCTATTGCAGTCGAGTCTCGGCTCACATGATATACTACCTGTCCCGCATGCGCCTTGAGCACCAGCTTGTCCAGTGTTTCCTTCATGATGGTTGTTTTGGATAATGCGCCGAAGTTCCGTGAAAAGGTGGATTTACCAGGTACCTTCTCAAAACCGCATAGCAGCCTTAAGGTCGAATCTGTTTTGAGCCTCCGTATTAATTCGGTGTCCGTGCTTATTTTGAAAAAACACTTCGCCCATACGCACCTGATAAAAGGTTGGTATTGATATGGTTTCCTTCCCGTCCCTGCGTAGCCTCTTAGAATAGGGATCTGCACTTCTTCCATAATATTTATTGTCTTTAATGAAGCACATTGTATAGAGCCACAGATGCCCCCTATAGACAAAGGGCCGCTTGTTTTGGCAAAATAGGGGGAAAATTCCTTAACTCGAGGCAGGGACCCATGGGTGTTACTATACCAAAACGGATAAGTTCGGCGATTATCAACTCCTTTGCCGCGGGAGTGGTTCCCCGGATTGGATTAGAATATGTGGCAGTGGGCAGGAAGCGGGAGATTGAGACTATCCTCCGGGACCTCGAAAACCTGAGCCAAGGGGCGGCTTCTTTCCGCTTTGTGGTGGGACGATACGGGAGCGGAAAGAGCTTTCTCTTGCAGACCATCAGGAACTATGCCATGGACCGGGATTTTGTAGTGGCCGATGTGGACCTCTCCCCGGAGAAGCGGCTCTCCGGTTCGGGCAAGCAGGGGCTGGAAACCTACCGGGAACTGATGCAGCGGCTTTCCACGAGGCTGCGGCCCGACGGTGGCGCCCTGGAAGCGATGCTGCAGAAGTGGATCAATTCCATTAAACTTGCCCTGATTCAGGAGGGGATAGGCCCAGAGGATGATCAACTGCCGGTACTGGTGGAACGGAAGATCTTTGAAACAATTTCCGCTATGGAGGGCTTTGCCCACGGCTTTGATTTCGCGTCGGTGATGGCGGTGTATTTTCGGGCCTTTACTCAGGGGGATGACGCAAAAAGGCAGGCTGCGGTCAAATGGCTGCGCGGGGAGTTTGCCACGAAAACCGAGGCGCGGTCCCTGCTCCAGGTAGGGGAAATCATTACCGATGAGAACTGGTACGAGTATATCAAGCTCTTCGCCGGGTTCAGCGCCCATATCGGGTATCAAGGACTCCTCCTCTTCATTGATGAATGTATCAACCTGTATAAGATTGCCCACCGTCTGTCACGGGAAACGAACTACGAAAAACTCCTCGCCATGTTTAACGATGTGATGCAGGGGAAGGTCCAGTACCTGGGGATTTACCTGGGGGGCGCTTCTCAGTTTGTGGAGGATGAACACCGGGGACTCTTCAGCTATCCTGCCCTCAAGAGCAGGCTCATGGACAGCCGTTTTGTCCGGGAAGGGCACCCGGATTTCAATAGCCCCATCATCCGGCTCCAGCAGTTGACCCAGGAGGAGATCTTTGTGCTCCTGGAACGGCTCACAGACATCCACGCCCAGCACTTCGGGTATGAGGCCAAGCTGGGAGAAAAAGAGCTGATGGCTTTCATGGAACTGGTCTTTGCCGCCCCGGGTTCAGCGGAATTCATCACCCCTCGGGAGCTTACCCGGGATTTTCTGGGGCTGCTGAACATCCTCCAGGATGATCCTGCGCTGGACTTTTATACGCTCATCCACCGGGAAGACTTCAGTTTTCCAAGTGTCAGCTCCGCAGGGCAGGAGGCGGATAGGTATGCCTCCTTTGAGGTATGAGTAGTTTTTCCCGGCTTGCCCCCTTTATCAGGGAGTACATCTACGCGCAACAATGGACGGAGCTGCGGGGAATCCAGGAAGCGGCGGTTACGGCGGTGCTTGATGGGGACGAACACCTGCTCATCGCCGCGCCCACCGCTTCAGGCAAGACCGAAGCGGCTTTTTTTCCGGTCCTCTCCTGCTTATCCCAAAACCCGTCCCCCTCGGTGGGCTTACTGTACATCGGCCCCCTCAAGGCATTGATCAACGATCAGTTTGAGCGGCTCACCCGGCTGCTTTCCCAGGGGGACATTCCGGTGCGACGCTGGCATGGGGATGTGGCGCACCATGAAAAAAAGCGCCTCCTGGAACAGCCCGGGGGGATCCTCCAGATCACCCCTGAATCCCTGGAAGCCATTCTCCTGGAGCATCCTGAAAACATACACGCCCTGTTTCACGGCCTCGCCTTTGTCATTGTAGATGAGGTCCATGCCTTCATGGGAAGCCAGCGGGGGGACCAGCTCCTCTGCCAGCTCATGCGGATAGGCGAACTGGCCGGCTGCACCCCCCGGCGTATCGGCCTTTCCGCGACCCTGGGGGACTATCAGGAAGCCCTGGACTGGCTGGCCCTGGGGAGCGGCAAAAAGACCACCCTCATCAGAGAGGAGTATACCAAGAAGCGGATCAAGATTGCCCTGGATTATTTCAGCAATTCCCCTTCCGCAACAACAGACTATTACCAGGCGCTCTACGATCAATGCCATGACCGGAAATGCATCATCTTTACCAATACCCGGCAGCAAGCGGAGGAAACCATTGCCGCCTTGCGGGTAAGGGCGCAACAGCGCCATGAAGGGGATATTTTTCATGTGCACCACGGGAGTATTTCCCGTGCCCTCAGACTGGAGGCGGAAACGGAGCTGAAGGAACAGGAAGGACCCACGGTTACCGCCGCCACACTGACCCTGGAACTGGGGCTTGACATCGGAAAACTGGATCGGATCATCCAGATTGGTGCGCCGGTGAGCGTTGCAAGTTTTGTCCAGCGTCTGGGACGGGCAGGCAGGCATACCGGTGTGGCGGAGATCTACTTTACGGCCCTGGAGCATGACGCCGCCGGACGTATCCCCTGGACCCTGCTCTGTACCATCGCGGTGATTCAGTTGTACCTCGAAGAAAAGTGGATCGAAACCGCCCCGGTGCAGCCCTTTCCCTACAGTCTCCTCCTGCACCAGACCCTGAGTATCCTCGCATCCCTGGGGGAACAGCACCCCCCTGACCTGGCCCGGCAGGTCCTGTCCCTGCCCCCCTTTACGGCGATTCCCCTGGAGGATTACCAGGAACTGCTCCACCTGCTCATGGAAAAGGGCTACATCGAGAAGACCCCTGAAAGTACACTCATCCTGGGTCTTAAGGCGGAACCCCTGGTCAACCACTATTCCTTTTACGCGGTCTTTTCCGACGAAGCAGAATACCGGGTCATCTATGGGGGAACGGAACTGGGGACCGTGAATTTCCTTCCCGCTGATGGAAGCAGTCTGGCCCTGGCAGGCCGTTACTGGCAGGTGGAAGCAGTGGACAGGCGGCGCAAGAAAATCCTGGTGTATCCCACCCAAAGGGGCGGGAAAAAAGCGTGGCGCGGCAGCGGCGCGAACCTGCACCCCCGGATTATCCACCGTATACGCAGGGTCTTGGCCGAAGACACCGACTATCCCTACCTTTCCGAATCCGCCCGGACCCGGCTGCACACGGCGCGGCTGCATACCCGCGGCATCGGTCTCATTGACGAAGGATGCGCCGGCGAACACCCCGCGAGGTTTCACTTCAGTTATGATGATGAAGGCGGCATAGTCCTCGTCCCCTGGCTGGGGAGCCGTGGTATGCGTACTCTTCTGACAATCATGCAACACCAGGTACACAAGGAACGATTGAGTATTCGTTCTCTGTGCCAGGATAACTATCGCATCCGTATTGTCTCGAAACTTCCCCTCTCCCTTTTCAGGACGGAGTTGTACCACATCATCGCCGGTATTGCTTCAGCGGAAAGTCTCTTGGACCAGGATACCCTTCCTTTTACCGACAAATACGACCATCTCCTTCCACCCCGGCTTCTCGCCAAACAGTATGCCGCCCACCAGCTTGATGTGGAGGAAGTGAAGGCGGGGATTGGCGTGGGAACATGTATATAACTTGATTATGGTCAATAACGTTATCAGACTCATCCATACAATTTCCCCTTTTTTCAGATGAAACCGGTATTGACACATTACTCTCAAATTGAGTATTATAGTATATAATATACATGCGTCCGTAGCTCAACTGGATAGAGCGACGGACTTCGAATCCGTAGGTCGCAGGTTCGAGTCCTGTCGGACGCATATTAAAGGCTTTACAATATTCTTTTACATCAATGAAGGTCGGATACCTCAGCATACTTTGTGGCTCACCACCCAAAAAAATACCCCTCAGCGCTGGAAGTCGCCTTGGGGAGCCTGGGCTAAAACCGGCTATGAGGTCTTCCAGGCCCTCATAGCCGCTCTTTAGTCTATAAATGACTTATGTCAACTGTTTTTTCTAAATTTTTCTTAGATTTTTTCCGAAATTTAGGTATAGAAGCAAAAGGGTGGACTCTGGCGGAATTGGCCGAAAGGCTAGGCATACCGGAAAATACCGTTATGCAGAGAATCCATGTCAAGAAGATCGAGCCTCTTTTTAGGGGGCTATCCACCTGATACTCTGGAAAAAATACAGGAAGCTCCGATGGGAAGCCCCCCCAGGGGTCGCCCACCCAAGAAGCCTGCCGCCGCGCCGGACCCTGAATAATCCATCATCCCTTATCTCCTCCTCCAAAAAAATACCTCTTTCTGTAAAATTATTCTTGATAGGGTGTAGGTTATAACCTACACTATAAGCATGAAGGATATACGCAAAACAGACCCTTACAAGAAATGGTTCAAAAAGCTGAAAGATAGCCGTGCGAAAGCCCGCATTTTTGTCCGCATTGAACGGCTTGCCGAGGGGAACCCCGGCGATGTAAAACCTATCGGCGAGGGCTGTTCTGAAATGCGTATTGATTACGGCCCTGGTTACCGGGTCTATTTTAAAGATACCGGAACCGAAATCATCATCCTGTTGTGCGGCGGCATTAAAGGTTCCCAGCAGGAAGATATAACCAATGCAAAAACAATTGCCGAAAACTACATCCTTGAAGAGGAGGAGGAAGAAGATGGAAAAGATAAAGACAAGTAAATGGAACCCTTCTGAGGACATCGAAACCAAGGAAGATGTTATCGCATACCTTGAAGTTGCCCTGGAGGAAAATGACCCTGCGTTCCTCTTAAAGACAATAGGGTATATAGCCCGTTCCAAAGGCATGGCCCAGCTTACCCGAGAATTAAACCTTAACAGGGAGGGGCTGTATGAATCCTTCTCAGGCAATGGGAATCCATCATTCTTAACAGTAGTCAAAGTGCTGGATAATCTCGGCTTCTGCATCAGGGTCGAGCAGAAGGTCTCCGCATAAGACCGGGGTGTCGCTGCCATCCGCAACATCCCCGGGAAGGGGCGGCCCCCCAAGAAGCCCGCCGCCGCGCCGGACCCTGATAAATAACCCATCATCGGACACCTGGAAGCCGCCCTCGACGGCTTGAAAAAACTCTGAATCAGTGTTATAGTTACAGCATGGATAATTTTTTCCGGGGAATGGCCATGATCGGCCAGATCTACCCGCCCAAACGTCCATCTGTTCAAACCTCTCCTGCGTCTGCCTGGAATGGCGTTGGCGATGCCTTCGCCCAGGCGGGGGATAACATCAGAGATGCTCTCAAGGAGTTCCGTGAGCGGGTAATGCGGATTGCGGAATCCTATGCACAGGCTGATGTCCGACGGAAAGACCGCGATTCGCTGGCCGACCTTATTACTCCAATAATTGCACAAGTAATTACTCTCATCCTTGGCGGAGCGGGTATTGCGGCTGTATCATTCTTTCCTAAGCCGGGTATGAGGCAGGCGGTATTGTTGCTAGTTTTTCGCCCATGATTGTTGCCGCCCTCCACCTCCCTATGCGTTTTTCCCGGCCAACTGCCGGGTCCCCCCTACGCCGTCTTCTCGCCCGGCTTCTCCCGGGTCTTTTTCCCGCCCGGCTGGGGTGGGGCCTCCAGCTTCCGAGTTATGGCCTCCACAATCCACTCACGGAAACTTACCCTCCCTTGGATGGCCGCTATACGAGCCTCCGCCACGAGGTCCCGGGGACATGCACCCCCATAACGAGCGGGATGGCACCGACCTGCCAAGAGCGGTACAGGCAGAGGACCCCAGGGCAGCCGGGGAATGAACCTTGTTAGGCAGGAGCAGATCGGGAAGGCCCGCGATGGGGAACGGAGTAACATCCTGATTTTCTCGCCCAATAAAAAAATATAATATTTTTATATTTTTTTCAAAAAATACTTTACAAAAAAATATGAATGTGCATATAATAAGATGAAGCTATAAATTGGGGGTCGGAATAGATTGGAAATTACTGAAAAAACACTGAAAGATCGCCTCAATCAAATAATCCTCTTGCAGGACGATGATCAAAAATGGGCAGAAATCAAAGAAAAAATCAGGGAAAAGGGCGTTGAATGTTCCATCATAGTCCCTATCCTGGATGTGTTTCTGGGATATGACGGTATCAACGATATAGCCTACGAGGAGCCGAGTAAAAAGGTAAATGGGCAGCGTTTTGATTTCCTCATCTTGGACAAAATAATTGTCGAAGCCAAAAGACTCGAAGAAAATTTGAATGATCATATCACTCAAATATCCACGTATATGTACGATAACGAATTAGAATTCGGTATTCTTACCAACGGTTTTGACTATTGGTTTTTACTGTCAAAGCAGTATATCCAGCGCATTGCTAATGAGGGGCAAGAAATAACGAATCTCAACCAAAAAGTGTTGCCAGTATTAAAGTTGTCTATTGATCCGCTCGAAGAAAAGAATTGTGAATCTTTCTTGAAAATAATTAAAATGTTTTCCAAAGATATTTTTGATGATACCCTGAAAAAGATAGCGAATGTGGCATGTAAGATCATCACTTTTTCTAAAAAAGGAAAATTGGTATTACATAAAGAAAAGGCCATTGACGAATATCTGCAAAAAAATATCAACGAAACTATCGACTACGATAAAGGTTCTTATTTTGATGAGTTGCAAAATGGAACATTGAAAGAGGGTCAAGAACTAATATATGAAGATGGTATTCTTGCTATAACAGTACTTGTTCAGAAAAACGGTCTCGTTAAGTACCCATGTAAGGGTTTGGGTATTAAAGATTTTTCTAAAATGCGGGAAACAAAAGAATACGAGCCGCTGTTAGAACTGCTATCAAATAAATGGGATTACCAGGAAGCAGTCTACAAGGACTATAAAGATATTTTCAGAAAAATAACCGGTAAAAAATCAATCTATAGTAAATATAGATTTGTACCGAAATGAAGATGATGATACCACTATGCGAATAAGAACATTATGAGCAGGCCTTGCGGGGAGACTTGCCGTAAGAGGCGCCCCGGTGTTGTCGGAACCAGATGAAATTCTTGGAGGCGAGTTTAATGGTAGATGTAAAGACAATAAAAAGGAAGCAACAATGTTAGTTATAGAACCTATAATAGAACCAGGGGGAGATGGGACTGCTCACTTAGTACGCGATCCTGTACTAATGAAGCAGTTCGCTGATGATAAAAATGGGCTTACGAAGCGGATAACATTCACCGAGGAAGAGTGGGAAGCGTATAACGAAAAGCCGTATACAAGGGCCAGTTGGGAAGCTTGTAAAACGAATGAACATTGAGTTTGAAGAACTCGCTCTTGATCAATACGATGAATGGGATGAAATAAATAAAAAGTTAAGAGCAAGATTAAAACTCTAATCAAAGAAATCAAACGTACCCCATACCGGTACCGGCAAGCCTGAGCCGCTCAGAGGTAACTTGTCAGGATGGTGGTCACGCCACATTACCGACGAACATCGCCTGGTATATAAAGTTGAAAATGATACACTTACAATACGCTCTTGTAAGTATCATTATTGAGAATTTACCTCCCGCGGATGCGTGGGGGAGGGTGTTCTGGGCGGGAGCGCGTCCGGAGGGAGGGGGAGCACCTTCTACCCGGACCGGGGGAAGTGAAAAAACTTCTTGGCAAACACACTATAAAAGATGTATACTATCACTATGAACGGTAAGGACTTTGTTAAAAAATTGCTTAAAGACGGCTGGGCGCTGGTGCGTATAAACGGTTCCCCATGTTATGCGGAAAAACGGCACGTCTATATCCGTGCCTATACATAAAAACGAAGACTTGAAACCCGGTATTCTTAATTCTCTACTTAAAAAGGCAGGATACAAATGAAAACAAATATTCCTTGTAAGATCACCTATTCCGAAGCGGATAAGTGCTGGTACGTTGAATCTCCAGGATTTTACGACGGCATTATGACTTATGGCGATACTCTTGACAACGCACAGGCTATGGCGAAAGAAGCCGTTACCGGACTTCTGGAGACATATCTTGAATATGGTGATACATTTACTATTCCGTCTAAAGAAGTCGCCGATTGGTATGACATAGAGATTCCGCCCTCGCTTGCCTTTGCCATGTGACTTCGCAATGCCAGGCTTTCCAACAATATGACACTTGCGGACGTAGCGGATAAAATGGGAGTGAAGTATCAGGTTTACCAGAAACTCGAAAATCCCCATACCGCGAATCCTACCCTTAAAACGCTCAAAAAACTTGAACGCATTTTTGATACCGAATTGGTGGCGCTTTAACCTGTTCAACA
>JAITQK010000216.1 GCA_031288975.1 Treponema sp.
TCTTCTGGGCCGACTTGTCGGAGACATACCCTGAAGAGTCAAACCCAAGGTCCTCGATTATCTTGTCCATATTGCTTTTCTGCCGTTCCACCACCCTGAACCGCCCGGTATTGACCAGGCGGACGCTGAGTTCAGCAATCAGATAATCCGATAACTGGACTGCGGACTGTTCCGCCATCACTTCCAGGGGAATAACAAAAGCAGGAACCGCAATGACCGCGTTCTGGGGCAACTTCTGTTGGATATCTGCTACCGCCTCGTTCAGGGCCACCTCAAAGGTATTCTGCGGGAAAACCCGTACCGTAAGCAGGAAGACCATAAAGAACAGGGAGATTCGTTTCATAGCTTCTTTCCTTACCCGCCATACCGCGTCGTTACCCTTGATCTTCATAACACACCTCCTATTAAGCGTGAGTAGTCTTGATATTTTAGCCTACCCCTTTCAAAAAGTCAACCATGATCAGCTCCTTGTTATGCTCGATATTCTCAGGTTCTCATGCTATTGTGAAAAAAGTCTATTGAAAAGGTTAAGCAAAGGAGGAACGCCATGAAGTATCATTTTGAATTATATCCTGATGAAAGGGGCTATTGGACCCTTTGCCGTGAATTGGACGGCTGCTGTACCGAAGGGGATACGCTGGAAGAGGTTTATGCCAACTGTCTGGAGGCTCTGAACGGCTACCTTGATGAGCCAGAAGCTTCGGATAGGGTCGATCCCCTACCCGACCCTCGCTGGGAGGGAAAACCGAACATTATCGCCGTACCAGTGGAACCGGACATTGCCCGGCGTACCCTTGAACGTCTTCACCGCCTCGGCGTCCTGATTTCAGTGGACGAACGTGACGTGGTACTCGCCTGAATATCTGGCCCTATTTAAAGCCATCTTTAAACCTATACCAAGCCTACTCTTCCCTGATGCCAGACCTTTCACAATATCCTCGATGTCGATATAATGAGAGTATAAGATTTCCTAACTTATAGGAGTTAATAATGCGTTTAAACAACCAGGAATTGCAGGATAAGGCGCCTTGGGAAAAGGCGGGAATCGAGTTGCCCCGCTTTGACCGTGAGGCCATGCTGGCGGCTACCAGAGCATCCCCTGAATGGGTGCATTTCGGGGCAGGAAACATATTCCGGGCCTTTCCCGCCGCGCTCCAGCAAAGCCTGCTGGACCAGGGCATCGAAAAGACCGGTATCATCGTGGTCGTGGGCCACGGGGGAGATATTGTGGATAAGGTCTTTATCCCCCATGACCATTTAACCTTGGCCGTAACCTTAAAGGCCGATGGGACCATAGGGAAACGGGTCATTGCCAGCGTGGCCGAAGCCCTCAGAATGGACAAGCCGGGGGATGTGGAACGCCTCAAAGCCGTGTTCCGGGCGCCTTCGCTGCGGATGATCAGTTTGACCATTACTGAAAAGGGGTATAACTTAAGTGATGGAAATGGCGCGACCCTGCCAGAGGTGGCGGCGGATTTTGGCAAAGGCCCTGCCGGTACTGGCCCAGATGCCCCTCAGCACTATATTGGCAAGCTCACCAGCCTCTGTTATGAACGGTATCTGGCAGGTAAACTGCCCCTGGCCCTGGTGAGCATGGACAACTGTTCCCATAATGGGGATAAACTCTGTGCCGCAGTGGAAGCCTTTGCCATAGCCTGGACAGAAAAGGGTCTTGTGGAACCAGGTTTCCTGGCCTATATCCGGGATAAGGGGAAACTGGGCTTCCCCTTGAGCATGATCGATAAGATCACCCCCCGCCCTGACGATGGGGTCAAGGCCATGCTTGAGGCCGCAGGCTTCACCGACACCCAGATGCACATTACGGGGAACCATTCCTATATCGCCCCCTTTGTCAACGCTGAAGAAGCCCAGTACCTGGTGATTGAAGACCGCTTCCCCGCAGGACGTCCTGCCCTGGAAAAGACCGGGGTGTTGTTTACGGATCGGGAAACCGTGGATAAGGTGGAGAAGATGAAGGTCTGTACCTGTCTTAACCCCCTGCACACGGCCCTGGCGATTTTCGGCTGTCTCCTGGGGTATACCAAGATCTGCGATGAAATGAAGGACAGCGACCTCGTCAAACTGGTGGAGACCATTGGCTATAAGGAAGGGCTTCCGGTGGTGGTTGACCCTGGCATCCTCTCCCCCCAGCGCTTCATCGACGAGGTGCTCAAGGTGCGTTTTCCCAATCCCTTCATGCCGGACACGCCCCAGCGCATTGCCTCAGACACCTCTCAGAAAATCCCCATCCGTTTTGGGGAAACCATCAAAGCCTATCTTGCCAGCGATACCCTGGATGTGCAGAACCTCAAGCTCATCCCCCTGGTGCTTGCCGCCTGGCTGCGCTATCTCTTGGGTGTGGATGATGCGGGCAACGCCTTCACTCCCAGCCCTGATCCGTTGTACCCCCGTTTATCCCGGTCCTTGGAGGGCCTGCACCTCGGAGATACCGGCCCCTTTCATAAGGTTCTGGAACCCCTGCTCGCAGATACACGGATCTTTGCCGTCAACCTCTACGAGGCTGGGCTGGGAGAACGGGTGGAGCAGTACTTCGAGGAACTCATGGCTGGACCAGGTGCGGTGAAAGCTACCTTACGGAAGTATCTCTAGCTCGTGGAACAGCTCCGCAGCAACAAGCATAACGATAAAATAAGAAGGAGTAGGTCATGAAATTAATCTTTTTGGGTCCCCCCGGAGCGGGAAAGGGAACCCTTGCCGCCAAAGTAGTGGAGATCTTTAAACTAGTTCACATCAGCACCGGAGCGATCTTCCGGGCCACTATTGCGGCACAAGGTCCCCTGGGCCTTAAGGTCAAGGCTATTATCGAGAGCGGAAAACTCGTGGATGATGAAATCACCATCCCCCTGGTTCGGGAACGCCTTGCCCAAGAGGATATCCAAAGGGGGTACATCCTTGACGGGTTCCCCCGGACCATACTCCAGGCAGAGGCCCTGGCGGACTTTTCCATGCCTGATAAGGTTGTCAATTTCGAGATCCCCGACTCTGTGGTACTGGAACGGCTTTTAGGCCGTCAGGTCTGCAGGCAATGCGGGATCAACTACCACGTGGTTTTCAATAAGCCCAAACAGAAAGGCCGCTGTGATGTTTGCGGCGGTGCGGTGTACATCCGGGACGACGACCGTGAGGATGTGATTGTAAAGCGCCTTGAGGTCTACCGGAAACAGACCGCTCCCCTCATCGAATTTTACCAGAACCAGGGACTCCTGGTGGATGTGGATGCCCAGCCTGCGGTAGACGAAGTCGTGGAAAACTTCAAGCGGGCTTTGAACCTAGGATAACCCATGGCGCCGATAGGTAACACGAGGGGTCAAAAAAGGTATATAGTAAGCTGGTATGATGCATGAACTATGGTTATTTTGATGATGCTGCGCGGGAGTACGTGATTGAGACCCCCGCGACGCCCCTGCCCTGGATCAACTACCTGGGGAACGAAAGGTTCTTCAGCCTGATATCCCATACCGGTGGGGGGTACAGCTTTTACCGGGACGCGAAACTACGCCGGATTACCCGGTACCGGTATAATAACGTTCCCGCCGATACCGGAGGGCGGTGCTACTATATACAGGATGGCAATGAACACTGGAGCCCCGGGTTCCTGCCCTTAAAAACCGCCCTGGACCAGTATCGCTGCTGCCACGGGCTTGGTTATACGGTGATTGAGGCTGAGAAAAACGGCCTTGCGTCGGCCCTTACCTGTTTTGTGCCCCTGGGGGAGGATTGTGAGATAAACCGCCTGGCCCTCATAAACAAGACCGGAGGAGTCAAACATATCACCGTGGTGAGCGCCCTGGAATGGTGTCTCTGGAACGCCGTAGACGATAGCACCAATTTTCAGCGGAACTTCAACACTGGCGAAGTTGAGATCGAGGGGAGTGTCATCTACCATAAAACCGAATACCGGGAACGGCGCAACCATTACGCTTATTTCAGCGTGAACCATCCCCTGGCCGGGTATGATACCAGCCGGGATGCCTTCCTGGGTCAGTTTAATGGCTGGGACGCGCCCCAGGCAGTGCTGAACAGCGTTGCTACCCGGGGCAACAGCGTGGCCCACGGCTGGGCACCCATTGCCAGCCACCGGCTGTGCATCACCCTGAAGCCTGGAGAATCCACCAGCATGATCTTCGTTCTGGGCTACGCGGAACTCCCGCCAGCGGAAAAGTGGGCTGCTCCGAATGTGATAAACAAGGCCCCGGCCAAGGCGCTTTTGGCGAAGTTTGATACCGACCCGCTGGTGGATGCGGCCTTCAACCGCCTCCGGGAATACTGGACCTCCTTACTGGGGCGGTTTTCCGTCAAGACCGGAGATGAAAAGCTCAACCGGATGGTGAACATCTGGAACCAGTATCAGTGTATGGTAACCTTTAACCTGAGCCGGAGCGCCAGTTTTTACGAGAGCGGCACGGGTCAGGGCATGAGCTTCAGGGATTCCTGCCAGGACCTCCTGGGCGTTGTCCACCTCATCCCCCGGCGGGCACGGGAGCGGATCCTCGCTATTGCCGCAGTGCAGCTTGAGGATGGGAGCACCTGGCGCCAGTCCCTGACCAAACAGGATAACGCCGATGTGGGGGGTGGTTTTAACGACGATCCCCTCTGGCTCGTGGCCTGTGTCTACGCCTATATCGCTGAAACCGGGGACAGCGGCATTTTGCAGGAACCGGTGGTCTTCAACAACAAGGCCGGCACTGCGGTTCCCCTCTTTGAACACCTCCGCCGCAGCGTTCAATACACCCTCAAGCACCAAGGGTCCCACGGACTTCCCCTCATCGGAAGCGAAGACAGGAACGGCTGCCTCAACCATTTGCAAACCGGCATTGCAGAAAGTGTGTTCATTGCAGGTATGTTTGTCCTCTACGGCAGACAGTACAGGGACCTCTGTACTCGTTTCGGCGACCAGGAAGAGGGGAACCGCATAGAGGGTGCGGTCAAAACAATGGAGGTGGCTATTTTGCAATCCGGCTGGGACGGGGCCTGGTTCCTGCAGGCTTACGACGCCTGTGGCAACAAAGTCGGTAGCCAAGAATGTGAAGAAGGCAAGCTATTCATTGAACCCCAGGGTATGTGCATCATGGCCGGCGTGGGCCTTGCACAGGGAGAAGCGAAGAAGGCCCTTGAATGTGTCAAAGAAAAACTCACCACCCAATACGGTACCTGCCTCCTCTGGCCTTGTTACACCAGGTACCACCTGGAACTGGGAGCGATCAGCACGTATCCGCCAGGGTACAAGGAAAACGGCGGCATCTTCTGCCACAACAACCCCTGGCTCAGTATCGCCGAAACCATGGTGGGCAATGCTGATGAGGCTTTCGCTATTTACCAGCGTACCTGTCCTGCATACCTGGAAGATATCAGCGACCTGCACCGGACCGAACCCTATGTGTACAGCCAGATGGTCGCAGGCAAGGAGGCCCCCACGTTTGGGGAAGCGAAAAACAGTTGGCTCACCGGAACCGCCCCGTGGGCCTTTGTGAATGTCAGTCAGTATCTTCTGGGCCTGCGGGCCACTATCGACGGATTACAGATTGACCCCTGTCTCCCTGCGAACTTTACCTCCCTGTCTATCAAACGGTTCTTCCGGGGGGTGTGGTATACCATCCAAGTAACCCGCGGCACCGCGCCTGCTCTTGTGGTTGATGGCATGTCCCTGGAGGGGAATATCATCCCCCTGGTACACGACAAACGGAGCTGTACCGTACAGGTCACCTTCCCAGGCCCGCTAAGGCCAGCCGCAGGGGAGCCTCGTTCTGCTGGTCCAGAGGCCCCAGGGGAAGACGGAATGGCCCGCCCGGAAGTCCCGCCCAGGACAGAGCTGTTTTGATGGGGATGGGGTTGGTCTCGATAAAGGCCGCCCTGATGAAGGGCAGAAGTTCGTAGTGAATCCGCCGGCCTTCCTCAAAGTTACCGGTGCGACAGGCCCGTACCAAAGCCGTGACCTTATCAGGGACCAGGTTGGATATAACCGAGATGATCCCATCACCACCTAAGGCCAGGATCGGCAGGGTAAGGGCATCGTCCCCGGAGAACACCGCAAAGGGCATCCCAGCGGCATTCCGGTGGTACGCCGTATCCCGGATAACCGTTCCTATCTGGTTAATATCCCCGGAGGCTTCTTTTACCCCCACAATCAGCGGGATCTGGGAGAGCCGCTCCATGAGCGCCGCGCTGATGTTCTTCCCAGTCCGGGCGGCGATATTGTAGACCATGATCGGAAAATCCGCTTCCCTGGCAATGGCCTCAAAGTGGCGGATGATCCCTTCGTCTGTCGGTTTATTGTAATAAGGGGTTACGATCAGAGCCGCGTCTGCCCCCAGGTCTTTCGCCCGTTTGGTGTTTTCAATCGTATGCATCGTGGCATTGGAACCGGTCCCGATGATCAGAGGTACCTGTCCCTTCACCTCCTCCACCGCAATCCGAATCAGGGCATCTGCTTCTTCTCGTTCCACAGTGGGACATTCACCGGTGGTTCCCAGGGGAACCAACCCGTCAATCCCCCCCTCAAGCTGGAAATTGATGAGCCTGCGGAATCCCTCGTAATCAATATCAACCCCTCCGGCACGGTTTTCCTTCATAGGGGTGATGAGCGCAGTATATGCGCCGCTAAACTGTATCATGGGCTTACTGTATCATGGTTGCACAAAAAGAACAACATATCTGAGGTAGTAAGACCCAGCTGAGGCGCTGCTTAGTTGGCCACCAAATCACCTAACACATCATCCATGGTAAAGACCCCCTGACGAGCCGCCCCAGCAGGTTTCCCCGGACCTGGGCAGGAGAGGAGCCACTCCGCAGCCACCAGCGCACCTGAAGCAAAGCCTTCCCGGTTGCGGGCGGTATGGATGATTTCTATGGTATCTGCCGGGGAATCGAAGACCAGGGTATGGACCCCTGGCATGGAGCCGACCCTCATGCTGGGGTAGTGGAGTTCGTCCTGAGCCGGCGGGCGATCCAGGGTATCCCACACCGGCTTTTGCTTCCGGGTCATCTGGGCAAGGACCCGTTCCACCAGGGTTTTCGCAGTCCCTGAAGGACTATCGGCCTTCTTGTTGTGATGGACCTCAAAGCCGGCCACATCGTATTCCGGGAAGGGGTCTGCCAGGTGAGCGGCAAAGGCGGCGATACGGTAGAAGAGGTTCACCCCCAGAGAAAAGTTAGATGCCCAGAGCAGGGAAGCCCCTGCCTCTGCTACTATCTGTTTCACCCTATCGAGCTGATCGTACCAGCCCGTGGTACCCACCACCAGGGGAATCTTCCGTTCTACCAGGGCCATGATGTTCCCCACCGCCGTATTGGGACGGGTAAATTCAATAGCCACATCCACATCAGCGAGCTTCGTTGCTTCCCCAATAGTCTTATCGATCATCATCCCCGAACAGGATGGGGTATTCCCGGCGAAGGGTTCTACCACCGTGGTGATCCGATGGCCCCGTTCCAGGGCCTGAGCCTCGATAAGCCTTCCCATCTTCCCATATCCGATTATCGCGATATTCATAAGAAATCTCCTCGTTATTTGATTTGCCCTCCCTAAACCCTTCATCTGGTAGAGCCTAGAGTAGTATAATCAATCTTATTCAAAAAATCAATAATGAGGGCCAAAAAAGGCAGCCATATTGAAAGTTAAAAATATGACCACCTATTACAGCATGAAAAAGTCTGTACCAAGATGGAAAAACAGCCTAAAAAAGGCATTTTGGACTTGACATTAAAATGTAATATAGATATATTTATAATCATCTAAGGCTAAAAATTGTCTCCTTCGTCTAGGGGTTAGGACATCGGGTTTTCATCCCGACAACAGGGGTTCGAATCCCCTAGGAGATGAACAAACTATTGGGGTTGTCAAGAAAATCAAAAAATACGCTATATATAGAGTATTATAGAAAATCAAATACAGTATATAGCGTAAATAATGGTCTTTTTTGTAAACCCTTGATTATCAAGATTTTATTGCCAAAACCTCCTGGTTAAACCATATTTGAATTATGGCACGGCCAAAAGCAAAAGTTGGTATTAGACCTCAAGAAAGTGAACGAATTGAGAACAAAGACTGGACCCCCTATTGGCTCCGGCATAGCTTTGGGACCTACCAGATGGAGACGCTGAACCAAGATGAGATTATGAAACTCATGGGGCACAATGTCGCGGCTACGACCCGGATATACGATGAGGGTAAAGAGGGGGCTTGACTTTATCAATGGGTATGAGGTAGAGTTCAAGGTAGGGGAAAAAGTATGAACGGATATGACGGCTGTATGGGTTGACAGAGGATGGAGAGAATGGTACAGGCGAATGTAACGAAACCGGTTTTTAAACGCTAACAATTTCTTGTTGCCTTTATTCATTCGATAAAAGACGGGTGTTCTGCTACCGACTTGCAGAAATTGATGTTTTTATACTCACGTAATCAAGAAATTGCGTACTACGATTTTGTACCGTATCTGTATGGTTCTTATTCATTCCAACTCGCACAGGATGTGGATACATTGCGACAGATGGGGTGGCTCGAAAATAATAATGATATTATTAAATATTCGGGTATTAAAGCCAATTCTTTATTTGACTACTCTGTGACTGATTTTTATTCTATCGAAGGCTTACGCGGAACGAAATTAATGCAAAAGGTATATCGGGAATATCCTTATTATGCGATTAACAGTACGATTGCCGAAAACATACTTTCCAAAGATGAATTACATCTTGTACGCGATGCTAAAAAAAGACTTGAAAGGAATGACCACATTTTGTTTACAATCGGTTATGAGGGAATTTCTGTTGAAACGTATATAAATACATTGATTCAGAATGATGTAAAAGTACTCTGTGATGTCCGTGATAATCCGTTGAGCAGAAAGTTCGGCTTTTCTAAAAACAATTTGCAAAGTTCTTTAAAAAAGGTCAACATTGGATATGTTCATGTGCCTGAACTTGGAATTATATCAGATAAACGAAAATCGCTTGAAACAAAAGCAGATTATGATGAACTTTTTGATAATTATAAAATGACATTATCAGAGAAAAAATCGCATTTAGAGTCTGTATATAATCTTTTACAATCAAACCAACGGATCGCGCTCGCTTGTTTTGAACATGATCCCGCATATTGTCATCGTCATGTAATCAGAGACTATCTAATTGAATATAACGATGTTTGTCATGAAGACTTATAATTGAAGATTTATCGGTATGGAACGAAAGCGTGTTTTTATCACCGTAAAAACATATCCAACACTTTCTCAACTGGCGTATCCACCGTCGGTCGCACACGACAACGGGACTCATCCGTAGTCTTGCACCAATGTATCAAGCGCTTCTTTGAATAAGGTACTGTCTGCAGGATTCCCTTCTGTTATTTTTACGCCAAGTATTAGATTACTCTTACCTGTTACTACATCTACTTTGTGCCCAAACTTAACCTCTCTCCTGCCTTTCACTATGATAGCAGTGTGTTCCTCATATATCGAAAATACCTTTCATTGGGAACACGCTCGCCGTATATCTTAGGTCTTCTTGGCACCCGTCATATAATTCCGATACTCCAAGCCTTCTAATTTTAGAAACAGGCGACATATATTTGAATCCTCTTGTTGGAACGCAAGCTCCTCATAAGTTATGCCTTTCAATTCTTTAAAGAGCGCAGCTCTGACTACCTGCTTCACACTGGGCGTATCTTTCCGTCCGAAATTACTGGTCGCGCACCCGGCACATCATCTTTCATCATCACAATGAATTCAGGCTGTTGTTCCAAAATGATATCCAGTAATCCGAATGCCGGACTCCGTGCCCAATTGGGAGTCTCAAAATTCAATGGTAATGCCTCAAATAGTCTTTTCATGCCACCTTTATAGCATTTTTACACAGTCTATGCAAGCCCCACGGTGAACCGGACTTTAGGGATGGACTCTAACTATATTAACCTTGGCAACGAAAAAGAGCAGGCCGGTACCATTACCCCGGGAGAGGACTTTCATACCAGCTTTCATCTCTATGAAGACCATCATAAATCCTGCTTATTGACCAAGGCCATTGAAATGCATTTTATCGAAATGCCTAAATTTCGTGCATTCAAACAAAAAGATATTCAGCATAACCCCCTGCATCGGTGGTTATCG
>JAITQK010000238.1 GCA_031288975.1 Treponema sp.
TGTCTTTCCAACCAGTATACACCCCACCTTACGTGTTTTTTTTCCATTCTACTCTCCTTGATTATTATACTATACTTCAGGCTTCTGGGCTATATCTTTCTTAACCTGTTGACATTGGAAAAAAATGCGTATACTCACCACGACTTCGGTTAAACAGGCGGTTGTTGACTCCATTATCGCGGAGAATGAAGGTATGGACGCGCCGGATAGCGGCATTAGCGATTATATGCAGACGTTTGAGGGCGGCTTTGAGCCGGGCATGAAGTTTCCGCACTGACGCGGCAGTCTGCGGAAACAATATCCGCAAAGACAGCGTTACAGAATGGTATCAAAAAAGCCTATATAGATTTTTTAAGCAGATGAGGGAATTTCAAAATGTATTCTAAAACATTATATACATCCTTGGTACTTCATACCAATCGTTTATCCCCATGCACCCATTAACCTCTTTAGAAAACGACATCATCACCTACCTCATCGCGGAAAACAAAGAAACCGGCGAACAATTTGAAATCGCACCCTATATATGTGCTTTCTCCGGTGCATACAGCAAACATGCCTCCTTCTTTTTAGGGCAGCCGGAAAATGGACGCATCGTCTTGTTCATTCAAAAAGAACAATTCACCAATGTAAATCTCACTAAGTTTACCCAACACGGTAAAGAAGTTAAACAACGCTTGTATAATATCGCTGACTTTATCATCTATCTGGTAGAGCGTGATTATGTACGTAGCATACACAAATCAGAGCAAGAACGCATAGCCTGTTCCCTTGATGCACCAGACCGGTGGCGGCGGTACAATGATTTTTATAGTGGTATTATGACCGGTTTGACTTCAGTGTGTTTATCTGATTTTGTGCCTAAGTTAAAACTCTACGAACTATGGAGTTCAATACAACAATAACGCTTTCAAAGCAATACCGTTTACAACACAAAGACTCGCCATCAGGCGGGTCTTTTTTTTGGCGTACCCGGCATTTGGAATAATTCTACTGAACAATTCTCCGCTGCGCCCCTCTGCGGCGGGGATTCTTTATTGAAGCCGCTGGACCAGACGCTCACAGGCTTCTTCCACATCAGCGCGGTGGCCAAAGGCCGAGAACCGTATGAAAGACTGTCCTGCAGGACCGAAACCAGAACCAGGGGTGGTAATCACCTGGCATTTGTCGAGGATCTCCGCAAATACCTCCCAGCTATCCCTGCCAGGGAACCTGGCCCAAATATAGGGTGAGTTGTCTCCACCGACACAGGAAATGTGCAGGGATTGCAGGGCAGAACGGATGAGCTTTGCGTTGCCCAGGTAGAAATCCGACAATTCCCGGATCTCTGCAAGACCCTCTGGTTCCAGGGCGGCCAAGCCTCCGGCCTGGGCTATGTTGGATGCCCCGTTAAAGATGGTGCCACAGATTCGGTTCCAGTCGGCGTTGACCCGTTCACCTCCTGCGTAGCTGAGAGCCTGGGGAACGACGCTCCAGCCCAGACGCACCCCGGTGAAGCCTGCAGGCTTGGAAAAAGAGTTCACCTCAATGGCGCAGGTTTTGGCCCCTTCAATCTCGAAGATGGTCTTGGGCAGTTTCGAGTCCCTGATGTATTCGCTATAAGCTGCATCAAAGATGATGATAGATCCGGTTTTCTTCGCTGCTTCAACCAGAGCCGTAAGCTGCTCCCGATTTACCACCGCGCCGGTGGGGTTGTTGGGAGAACAGAAATAGATAAGCCCGTTGGGGGGAAGCAAGGAAAGGTTCGGGAAGTAGTCATTCTCTGCGGTACAGGGAAGGTAGGTGATTCCTGTGTAGCCCATGCCCGACCAGACCCCAGCAGCGCCGATGAGAACCGACCCATCCACATACACCGGATATGAGGGGTCCTGGACCGTCACCGAAGTCCCCGCGCCAAAGAGGAGCTGGAGCCGGCCAATATCGCACTTGGCCCCATCGGAGATGAAGATTTCATCGGTTCCGAATTCCCCCTTATAAAACACCATCGAAATCCGCTCCCTCAGTGAGAGAAGCCCTTCATCACTGTAGCCTGAGTACCCTTCAATGGTCCCAAGCTGCCTGGCCCCTTCCACAAGCCCCCGGTCAATGTGGGGGAGTATCGGTTCAGTAGTGTTCCCCACCCCCAGGCTTATGAGCTTCGCCTCTGGATGAGCCGCCGCGTATTCCCGCCGCCGCTTGGCGATTTCCGGGAACAGATACCCTGCTTTGATGTTGGCTATACAGGGATTACGAGTAATCATAATCAATCTCCTTGCTATGCATTATTACGCTCCCTCCTCACTAGAACAGTCCTTCAAGGGCCTTGAGGTCTAAGGTGGCAAAATAGTCCTCCACCGTTTCAGGCCGCCGGATCATGGTTAGGGAGCCATCAGGCCGCAGGAGCAGTTCCCCGCAGCGGAGCTTGCCGTTGTAGTTGAAGCCCATAGCCCTGCCGTGGGCGCCGGCATCGTGGATGATCACGAAATCACCGCTGGTTTCACCCACCTGGATTTTGGGCAAGGGCCGCTGAACCGCGAATTTATCGTTGTTTTCACAGAGGCTTCCCACTACATCGTAGGTCTCCGTGAGGGGAGCGTCTTCTTTCCCCGGAATCGTGATGTGGTGATAAGCCCCGTAGAGGCCGGGCCGCATGAGGTCCGCCATGCAGGCATCAAGGCCGATATAGTCCCGGTATATGTGTTTGGTGTGAATCGCCTTGGTTACCAGCCAGCCATAAGGACCGGTTATCACCCTGCCCCATTCGGTGTGTATACCCAGGGGATCAAGTCCCGCAGGAAGGATAAGCTCATCGTAGACTTTTTTGATCCCCTGTGCCAAATAATCATAGACTATGGGCTGCTGATCCGGCTTATAGGGAATGCCCACACCGCCTCCCAGGTTCACGAATTCCAGGCGTATCCCGGTCTTGACCTGTATCTCCACCGCCAACTCAAAGAGAATCCGGGCAGTCTCAATGTGATATTCCGGGTTAAGCTCGTTAGAGGCCACCATGGTGTGGAGGGCAAAGCGCCGGGCCCCCTTGTCCCGCAGTAAAGCGAAGGCGTCGATAATCTGCTCCCGGGTAAAACCGTATTTAGCCTCCTCTGGTGTGCCGATGATGGCGTTACCACCCTTGAGGGGACCGGGGTTGTAGCGACAGGAGATAAGCTCCGGGATTCGGGCGACCTTTTCAAGAAAGTCGATGTGGGTAAGATCATCCAGGTTGATGATTGCCCCCAATTCCAGGGCCTTCTGATATTCCCGTGCCGGGGTTTCATTGGAGGTAAACATCATGTCCTCACCTCGCATCCCCGCCATAGCGGCCAGGAGCAGCTCAGGATAACTCGCGCAATCCGCGCCAAACCCCTCAGCCGCCAGAATTTTCAGGATAACCGGATTGGGCAGGGCTTTAACGGCAAAATGTTCCTTGAAAGCAGGAAACACCGCGAATGCCTTGAGAATGGCCTGGGCATTCCGTCGTATCGCCGCCTCATCATATAAATAGAAGGGAGTGGGGTAACGGTCTGCCACCGCTTCAAGCTGTGTTTTGGTTAAAGGAAAGTGCTTGCTGTTCATCTATTAGTCTCCATTTAGGATAATGCCATTAACAGACTCTGTTGTCAAGAGTCCGGTCGATAGTAGCCTTAATAGCCGGATCAGGGTGATTTGGGAGAAAAATACTTGCACAAACAATAAAACTATGCTATATTTAAATTATAACAACGAGCGGTGTGAATCACGTAAGACCAGTTGATTCAGGCCCCTCGTTGTTTTTTTTCCAGCGAGTGGCCGAGAGGAGGTAGGTTTGAAATGAAACCTATAGAAAACGCTCTCCCACAAAACAAAATGGCAACCGAACCGGTGGGAAAGCTGATGTTGGCCATGGGTGTTCCGATGATACTGTCAATGGCATTGCAAGCCCTCTACAATATTGTTGACAGCTATTTTGTAAGCGCTATACCTGATACTGCTGCAATTGCCAGTATGGGAGAATATGGCATGAACGCCCTTACCCTTGCGTTTCCCATACAGATGCTTATGATAGCGATTGGCGTTGGAACCGGCGTTGGTATTAATGCGCTCTTGTCAAAAAGTTTAGGGCAGGGAAACCGCGAAAAAGCAAGTAAAATAGCCGGGAATGCACTGTTCTTAGGGTTATGCACATACGTGGTATTCTTATGTGTAGGTCTCTGGGGGGTGAACGTATACCTTCAGACCCAGACAGCAGACGCGATTATTCTTGAACTGGGAACCGAATATCTCAGTATTTGCACAACCCTCTCTTTTGGCGCAATCTTGTTTATGATCTATGAAAAGCTGTTGCAGTCTACAGGAAGAACCATGCTTTCAACTATTGCGCAGGTTGTGGGAGCGCTTACCAACATCGTGCTTGATCCCATTATGATATTCGGCTATTTCGGTGTGTCCCAGATGGGGATCCGCGGTGCAGCCTATGCCACGGTAATTGGACAGGTGGTATCCCTCGTAATAGGTATCATTTTTCACCATGTATTCAACAAGGATATCGATTCGAGGCTGCAATTCATAAAACCGAGCAAGGTGATTATTGCCGAAATTTATCAGGTTGGCATTCCCGCTATTGTGATGCAGGCGTTGATGTCGTTTATGACATACAGTGTCAACATCATCTTTGGTAGAGTATCCGGTGCAGTGGTTACCGCGTATGGCGTATATTATAAGATACAGCAGTTTGTGTTCTTTGCTGCTTTTGGTATGAACAACGCGCTGATTCCGATTATTGCCTTCAACTACGGGTTGCAAGACAAACGCCGATTGAAGGATGGAATCAGATACGGGATGCTGTATACCCTTATCATTATGCTGCTTGGTGCCGTATGCCTTCAGGTTCTGGCGGTCCAGGTGGCGGGGATTTTTTCCCTATCAACGCAAACTCAGGGCCTCTGCATCAGGGCAATACGCATTATCACCCTGGGCTACCTGTTTGTAGGGGCCAATATCGCGTTTCAAGGCATATTTCAGGCTTTTGGCAGCGGTATGCGTTCCCTGATAGTATCCCTTATCCGCCTGGTAGTAGTGGCACTGCCCCTTGGGTGGTTCTTTACCACATTCACCAATGCTCAAGCTATGGTGTGGTGGGCTTTCCCCATAGCAGAAGGCTGTGCCTTTATCGTTGCGATACTCTTTATGAAACAGGTGGCACGAAAAAAAATTACCATAACAGGTGAAAAAAATACTTGCAAAACAAATTTAATATGCTATAATATATAATAACGAGCGGTGTGAATCACGTAAGACCAGTTGATTCCACCGCTCTTTTTTATATCTGATAACGAGATTGATTGAGTATGTGTGCGTAACACGTATCTCTTGGTAGAAAAGGTGCGTAAAAAATACTCAGAAAAGCGTAAAAGGAGTATACTATGAAAGAGCTTTCGTTTACTATTACCAATCCTGTGTGGATGCATCCGGGAACGGCAGTTTCCTTCACCTTAAAGATGGAGCAATTTTCCAGTAATATCATTGTTTCCCGTGGCGGGGAGCGCTGTGACGGGAAAGATTTTTTTGGATTAATGAAGCTTCGGAACATGAAAGGGGAAATAACAACCATTACCGTTGATGGTGCTGATGAAGATAGGGTAATAAAATCGGTGCAGGAATTTATGCGGGACCATTTGGAATTTAGTTGAAACAAAAGAAGGAGAAAGAGCGTACTTTTTTAACCTTTGTGGTTATATTTTTTTACTAAAAAAATCTCCCACGAACCACACAAAGTGTTCGTGCCATTCGTGGGATTCTTCTATTCGTGCTACCCGAAGCCCAGGGCGCGTCCTACCGGGCGAGCCAGCCGCCGTCCACCGCGATGGTAAAGCCGTTCATATAATCTGAGGCGGGGGAAGCGAGGAATACTGCGGCACCGGCTAAATCGCGGGGTGTACCCCAGCGGCCTGCGGGAATACGCTCCATAATCGCGGCGCTCCGTTCTTTGTCTGCCCTAAGTGCTGCGGTGTTATCAGTAGCCATGTAGCCTGGGGCAATGGCATTGGTGTTGATGCCGTGCTTGGCCCATTCGTTGGCCATGAGCATGGTCATGGTTTTGATGCCCCCCTTGGATGCTGTGTAGGATGGTATCCTGATGCCGCCCTGGTAGGAAAGCATGGACGCGATGTTGATGATCTTGCCGCCGCTCTTCTGTTTGATGAACTGCCGGGCCGCGGCTTGACACATAAAAAAAACCGTCTTGAGGTTGATGTTGATCACATCGTCCCATTCGGCTTCGGTAAAATCCACCGCGTCGTTTCGCCGGATAATCCCCGCGTTGTTCACCAGGATATCCACGTGGTCAAGCGTTTTCACCGCGTCTTCAAAGAGCTGCCCTATGGGTTCCTGGGAGATAAGATTGACGGAACGGTATTCAAATTTCCTCCCTGCCTTTTCAACCAGCGCCCTGGTTTCAGGGGCATCAGGGGCAGAGCCAGCGCCGAAGATGTTTGCCCCTGCTTCGGCAAAGCCCAGGCTGATGCCCTGGCCAAGGCCGCGGCCACAGCCGGTTACGATAGCGGTCTTTCCATCAAGTTTGAATGAATCAAGAATAGTCATTTGAGTGCCTCCGTGGGAACGTTGTCCATATCGTCAAAGGTCTGATTTTCGCCGGCCATGGCCCAGATAAAGGTGTAGGCTGCGGTTCCGACTCCTGAATGAATCGACCAGGACGGAGAAATCACCGCCTGTTCATTGTGCATCAGGATATGCCGGGTTTCATCCGGTGCGCCGTGGATATGAAACACCGCCGCGTCTTGCTTCATATCAAAGTAGACATAAACCTCCATGCGCCGTTCATGGGTATGACAGGGCATAGTGTTCCAGACCGAACCTTCTTCCAGAATCGTCATGCCCATCACGAGCTGACAGCTTTGGCATACCGCAGGATGCACATACTGGTAAATAGTGCGAACATTCACCGTGGCCTTATCCCCCAGTTTACGGGGATTGGCTTTTTCAATGGGGATAAAAACCGTTGGATAGGTGGTATGAGCCGGAGCACTGGCCAGGTAGAATTTCGGTTTTTTTTCCTGGTCCCCAGAGAAAATCACCTCTTTGGCGCCCTTCCCGATATAGAGACCATCCCCTTTTTTCATGGGGTACTCGGCGCCGTCCACAGAAACCGCGCCGTTTCCGGCAATACAGATGATCCCCAGTTCCCGGCGGTCCAGGAACACATCGCTTCCAAAGTCCTTGCCCCCCTCAAGGCGGAGCTTTTTCCCCACTGGATACGCACCGCCGAACACTACCCGGTCAACGTGGGTGTAACAGAGACTGATTTCATCTTCGATAAAAACTTTTTCAAAGAGAAAATGCTTCCGCAGTTGATCGGTGTCATAGTGCTTCATGTCATCGGGATGCTGGGCATACCGTATGTCAAGTTTCATGGTTATACCTCTTTTATAAAAAAATAAAAAATCTAAAAGTTTCTGAAAATTCCGTTGTTACTCTTGCGCTTCGTTGCCGCTTGCTTCAATACGTTTGTTGATTTTTCGCTGGTTGATTACCGAGGTAACCATGGATCCCAAGGAAAGGACAATAAAAAGAACACAAATCGGTTTGGTAAAGATCCGCCAGAACTGCCCGTCGTCTATCTGCATAAATCTGCGGAGATTACTCTCGCTCATAGGACCCAGGATGAGGGCCAACAGAATCGGGCTTAAGGGGAATTCGTATTTTTGCAGCACGTATCCTATCACCCCCATGATGATGGCAAAATACACATCGAACATATTTCCGTTGATCGCATAAGAACCAACCAGAGAAAGTACCATGATAGCGGGAATAAGCATTTTTCGTTCAAGGGAAATGACCTTGGCGAATATCTTTATACCGCACATACCCACGATGAGCATTGCTATATTGGCGAGCATCATGGACACGAAAACCGCGTAGATAATATCCATGTGTTCAACATACATCATTGGACCTGGCTGGAACCCATGCATGATGAATGCGCCCATCAACACAGCGGTATTTGAATCCCCAGGAATCCCAAGAGAAAGCAGGGGAATCATCGCACCGCCGGTGCAACCGTTGTTCGCGGCCTCAGCAGCGGCAACCCCTTCAGGAATACCAGTACCAAATTTTTCAGGATGCTTGCTGACTCTTTTTGCCTCTGAATAGGAAACAAACGCCGCAATGTCGCCTCCCGCGCCGGGGATGGCTCCGATAAAAGTTCCAATAACACCGCCAGTCAGGACCGGTCTGGCAATGGTCTTTATATCAGTCAAACTCGGAAGCACACCGCTGATCTTTGTCGTTATCTTGGTGCTCCGCAAAATATTCTCAATATTTGCAAACACTTCAGAAAGGGCGAATAATCCGATGAGCCCGGGAATAAAGGGGATACCTTCATAAAAGCCTGGCAATTTGGTAAAACGCAGATACGCAGAGGTTTTATCCATGCCCACAGTGGCGATGAGCAGTCCAAAGAAGGCGCTCATCAGTCCTTTGGTCAAACTTTTTCCTGAGATAGAAATGATAACCGATAGTCCGAAAACAGCAAGGGTAAAGAATTCAGCAGGACCAAACTTGAGGGCCATGCGGGAAATAAAGGGGCTTAAAAAAGTCATAACCAGTGCACCGATCATGCCGCCACAAAAAGATGAAAAAAGCGCAACAGCAAGGGCCCTGCCTGATTCCCCTTTCTGCCCCATGGGATATCCATCCATAACAGTAGCGGCAGCAGCAGGGGTACCTGGTGTTTTTATCAGAATCGCCGCAATGGAACCACCGTACATGGCTCCGCAAAAAATACCGAGGAGCATTCCGATAGAGGGAATAACCGACATTCCATAGGTAAAGGGTACCAGGAGGGCAATACCCATGGTGGAGGTAAGACCGGGAATGGAACCAATTAAAACGCCTCCCAGCGCACCGAGCAACACGAAAAGAACGTTTGACAGGGCAAAGACCTGCGTAATACTGGCAAGCATTAATCCAATATCCATTGGTACAACCTCCTAGACCTACAAAAGACCTTCCAAAACCCCCAGATGCATATCAATGCCCAAAAGGAATCGAAAGGCGCTGAAAATAGCGATCATCGCCACGCAGGAGAACAGTATCATAACTCCATACCTGCGGAGTCCAAGCAGGAACATCAGGGCAAACATCGCAAGGGGAGTTACGATAATAAAGCCCACCGGTTCCCAGCACAGGGCGTACACAACAATAATGCCAAACCCCACGAGAAGACGGCGCATACCTTTATCATGAAACTCTGCCGATGGGGAGGGGCGCTCCTTTCCAATAGCCTGAATCAGCAGGACTGCGGAACAGATAAACAAACCAATGGCAAGGTATCGGGGGAAGAATTCAGGACCAACCGGAACGTTTTTGAATTTTTTAAAACCTAAAGTTATAATGAAGACAACCGTACTGAAAAGCATTCCAATAACCGCGCACACCATATTTGCTTTTCTCACCACATCCTCCATTACCGATCAAACCGTGTACAGACCGCGTATGCCTGTACACGCATTAAACGGATTATTCGTCCAATAGATGAGTTTCTTTGAGGGTTTTTGTAACAGCCTCAAAATTGTCTGTCAGGAAAGTCGTAAAATCATCGGATGACAAATAGGCCAAGTTAAGATTAAGATTCTGTGCCTGGGAAACAAAATCAGGATCATCCATAGCCGCAGTAAAGGCGTCTACGAGGACCTTTTTGATTGCAGGGTCCACACCTTTGGGAAGGGCGAGTCCTCTCCAGGTCGAGTAGGTAATATTGTAACCTGATTCAATGAAGGTAGGAATGTTCGGATACAGTGAACTTCTCTTGGTATCCATGATACCGAGACACTTAACATTCCCCGCATCTAACTGACTTTTTACTTCCGCGAGGGATACCGATACTGCCTGAATGTGTCCACCTGCAAGAGCAGTAACCGCAGGGGCCGCACCTTCAAAGGCGACGTGCTTGACCTGAATACCGGTCTCGTTTGCCAAAAGCCCAGCCCCAATGTGCCACACCGAACCAGGAGCAGAGTTTCCGATGGAGACGGTTCCGGGGTTCTCCTTACAGTATGCAACAAACTCAGCAATTGTGTTGTACGGAGCGTCAGCCTTGACCGTGAGCGTTGCCGCATCGGAATTGACGCGGATCAGGGGATCAAAATCAGCGTATGTAAAATCAATCAATCCCTGCTGGGGGAGAGAATTGAGTTCAAAAGTGATCATTCCGACAGTATAGCCATCAGGCTTGGCATTTTTGATCGCCGCATGACCAATGGCGCCTGCACCACCGGTTTTGTTTTCCACCGTAATGGATACACCGAGTTGTTTTGCCGCTGCCGCAGATAAAGCCCGCAGCACTGCATCAGTACCACCCCCAGCAGCCCAGGGGCAGATTATGGCAATGTTTTTTGCAGGATACGTCTTACCCCCAGTACCAGTTTTGGTATCCGCACCGGGACTCCCAAAAACAAAAGCCGAAACTAAACACAAACACCCAACAACCGTCACAATCTTTTTCTTCATACACAATTCTCCTTCTTAATACACAATGTTATGCTAACCCTTATGCCAACGGCACTAAGTTACAAAATAGACAGCATTATGACCAACCCTTCCCGCAGGCAGCCTATCAACACACCCGCCAGCTTAAACCCGATCTGCAGTCCTTTATAACCCTTGATACATCCTACTATTGGTCATGTCGATTTGTCAAGCTAGGCTGCCTTTGGTGTCAAGCGCAACGCCTGGGACAGCTAATGCAGGGAATCAAAGGTAACTTTGATGTTCAGTCGTTTTTTGCTTCCGTCATGAATACCGGAGTCAACCACCTCCTTCCCGGTGATGTTCCCTTTGAACAGATACGGCGTTACCCTCTGGTGTTTCACTTCGTCCAGCGATTCAAAGGCATAGTACAGGCTGAACTCCTCATGTAAAAGCTGTTTGCTCGTGAGGTAACAGAACAAGGTGTGCTCAAATGAATGGAGCGAGGTTTTCCAGCAGTGCGCTTTGGGGAATATACGCTTGGGCATGAGGCTCTCGCCGTCAAGCACATGCCATATCTCCCCGTTCTTGGTATCGACCATGTTCTTGAACCAGAAGGGGTAGGTCCGGTTGATGTACTGGAGATAGGACGGGTCGGTGAGGGCAAGCAGGG
>JAITQK010000007.1 GCA_031288975.1 Treponema sp.
CCACTTTCAAGCGTCTTTGTCGAACATATTTTTTTACAAGCCGCTCAAAAGCTCCCATATACACTATAGACGTTTAATCTCTATAGTGTCAATCGCTTTTTATACTTTTTATAACGGCATCGCTTTTAGTATAGCATTTGCCTCTGCCACCTGCTCCTCAAACAGCGTCTTGCCAGCCTCTGCCTTTGCCAATCATCATCACTGGGGATTCATCCTTTCCCTCAATACCTGCAAACCAAACTTGCCATAGCCCTCCTCTTTCACTTACTTTACTCTCACCAGTATGCGACCGCCGGTCTGTCATAGATTGCTATACCAAACACTTCTTTGTATGTGTTTGAATCCTTTCCAGCCAATCATATCTTAAACGCAAACTGCTGTCAAGCGCCATAAGCGACAAATGTTGAAAATTTTTGACCCAGGGTCAGGAAAGAAGTTGAGTGGCAGCATACCAGCCTCGCGGACGAGCTTATTTCTTTTTACTATATAGATTTAGACTTCGTACAGGCCCCTGTTCAGGCAATAACTACACGGTATGCGCAGACCTCGCGCCGCCATCAACGCTATGGCCACCTTCCAGTCCTGCATGAGTTCCGGCGGCTCAAGGTGACGCATTGCCGCCCTGCGACAAAACCTATTCCAGCGCCTTCTCATACTGGGCGCTTGAGATAGCGATTGCTGATAATATCGCCCGGGCGCGGGGCATTTCTACTCTCCACTTTTATTTTTCCGCGCCGCCGCTGTGTTCATAAATACCCTTCCCAGGCCAATGTCTCTATCAATTTTCGGTTCAGGCCACTTTTCAAAGGCTGATTTTTTAGTCGAGAAATTATCGGCAATGATATACCAAAATAACATTATTATCCCCAGTAACAATAAACAGCCGGTGATGAAACCTGCAACATAAGAAAATCCGTTGTTCACTGCTTTTATCGGGTGCAGCGAATTTGCAAATACATGGCCTAAAGCCTGAAACGGCAATAAAAGGCCGTCAAGAAAGCCGCGCCAGAAACCAAAAGGTCTGATATTCAGCGCGGCAATGATAGTATCATCGGCGGTGTTTGTTGCTACTGTGTATAACCTGTCGCCATACTCTGCTATATAAGACTGATAACCGTCCAGCGCTGTTTCACCAGGCAGCCATTTGGTCCCCTTATATTTTAAAATGGATTCTTGCCTGTTTTTGAATTCCATTTTCAAAGCCGATACTTCATCTTTGCTTAATTCCCTGTCTATTGAAAAATAAAAATTCAGACCATTTTTATCAGAAAACAGATATTTTTCTTCTGCCGCATCCTGAGTTTCATTTCTCCACGTTTCGGGCAGCTTAACAATTGCGCCAGAGTCATACAATATTTCTGTTGTTTTTGCAGTATAATTGGTAATGAAAACACTCAGAAAAGTTGATACAGCAAATGTACTGACAAAGAGGATAATCCATGGGGCGTAGTTGTAGTGAAATGTGATTAGCTCGCAAAATTTCTCAACACCAAAATTGGTGAAGTATTCCCTCTTCGATTTTTCAGTTGCAGCCATAAACCAAGCTCCTTACAGCGCCGGATCGTGAAACTTCGCTTCCGGCAACGCCGGTTATGCCCTCTCCTACCAGAATGAGACCGCCGGTCTGTCATAGATTGCTATACCAGGCACTTTTTTGTATGCGTTTGAATATTTTATAGGAAACAGTGCCTTAAACGCAAACTTATGTCAAGTACCATAACCTATGAATGCTGAAGATTTCTGGCTCAGGGTCAGGAAAGAGATTGAGCGGCAGCATACCAGCTTTGAATGGCTGTACCAGAAAACAGAGATTCCCAAGGGAACGTTTGCCTCATGGAAAAATCGCGCCATCATCCCCCGCGCCGACGCTGCGTACCGGATCGCCTCCGCGCTGGGGGTGTCGGTTGAGTACCTGCTCACCGGCTTTGACGCCAGAAAACAACCATCAAACCCCGTGATACAAGACATCGTTGACGAGCTTATTTCTTTTGACTATATAGACTTATCCTCTGTGCAGACCCTTGTTGAGGCAATGGCCGCACGGTATGCGTAACCCTCACTCCTCCTCTGCTCGTGCCGCCATCGATGCTATGGCCGCCTTCCAGTCTTGCACGAGTTCCGGCGGCTCAAAGGGATGGGCATTGCCACCTTGCGACAAAACCCATTCCAGCACCTTCTCATACTGGGTGCTTGAGAAGGTAATCACAATGCCTTGCGCGATTTCTTCTATATATTGGTCATTTGCCCAGCGCCGGTCTTGCACCCATACAATCGCCTCGTCGTAGAAGGCCACCCGGAAGCGGCAGGATTGCGCTCCGGCGAATACGCCGAAGTAGCTGTCGGTGTAGGCGCGGTACTCATAATCAGGGGGAAGCGTGAAGGTCGTAGCCGTAAGCGTGGCCTGTCTCATACGCGCTATCGAAAAGATGCGAATCGCGGCGCGGTCTTCGGCGTGGGCATAGAGATACCACGCACCGTTGTCAAATAGGAGCTGATACGGGCGGACACGCCTGCTCCGATAGTCCTCGTCCCACGCGCCCTGGTACTCAAAGGTGATGAGGCGGTTTTCCCTCAGGCCGTGGATAATCACCTCCCAGACTTCAGGGGAAACCGGCGCGGATGCGACCTGCGGAACCACAACACGGCTTTCATACCACGGCGTTTCCTCGGGTTTGCGCGCCCCCTCTCGCAGCGACGCGACTAACGGCGTGGTGATAAGATCGAGGAGTTCCCGCGCACACTCATAGAGCGGCGTGTCACGGTAGAGGGAGAGCAGGGTCTTTGCCATACCAAGCGCCAGCATGTCCTTGTCTCCGACAAACCCAGCGGGTAATCGAAAGGTTTTTTCCGTGTAATAATAGCCGTTGCGCTGATGGTCATACACAATCGGCGCGTCAAGCTGCGCACGCATGAAATCAATATCGCGGCTGATGGTCGAGGGACTGGTCTCATATTCCTGCGCGAGTTGGCGAGTGTTCGGGTATGCCCCCGACGCGATCCGGCGGTCAATGAAGTAGATGCGGGAAAGCGCGGTTTTGGGCGTTTCTTTTCTGGTGTTCATAGTCCCAGTATACACTCGCCACTCTGTCATGTAATGATATAGGGTATAATGTAGTATCAATAACTATATGGCGGTTTTATGAGTTTAGTGTATACAGAAATCACGAGGAAGTGGTGGGTGCCCACGGCGACCAGCCTTTGCGTCTGGTGAAGTAGCCCGGCGGTAAATAGCCACGGGCCGCTGATTATCACCGAATTGAGGGCGCCGTCAAGCCAGAACTATCGCTTATACACCATAGCCCCGTGTTTTCCATAGCCGCTCCAGTTCCTTAAGCCTGTCCCCTGCGGCGTTGAGGGTTGCTTCCTTTTTGGCAAAATGGAAGCGTATCAGGTGATGCACCGGCTCCCGGAAAAAACTCGAGCCGGGAACCGTCGCCACCTTTACTTCCCGTGCAAGCCATTCACAGAAGCGGGTATCATCTCGCCCATCAAAGGCCCCGATATCAACCAGGACATATCAGCGGAAACACCCAGCAGCTTAAAGCTCTGGAGGGCAATGTGGTGTTCTTCAATTTTTGGGTAACCTGATGCGGGCCTTATGCCGCGCTATCCACGCTTCCAGTTCTTCCGGATTTTCAGTACGCCAGCCGTCCGCTTCGAGGTAGGGACGCTCTTCTTCTTGATGTTTGCAAAAACCCTCCCAGCTACCATTGCTATATGCGCGCCGGTGTAAAGGAATACTGGATTATTGCTGTTGATGAGGGGCTTGTGTATTGACTGTGATCGCGTGTTCATTCGCCAAAGAGAATATCCCCCAGCGTTCGGGTAAAGGCGCTTATATCTGACCATGACAGGGACCCAAGGGGGATGCTGCGGTTGAATACATTGATGCCCCGGCCTCCGTCATAGAGTTCACAGTGAGCTATTTGTTCAGCTTCCTGCGTGTTGATGGTGATACTGAGCCGGAAACGGCTGGCCGGACTTGGATCAAGCCCTGCGGCTTTAATAGCCTTGCGGATGATCCGTTCGGCACGGGTGCCTTTGGCTCCAGAATCATCAACCACGAGTTCTACCGGTAATCTTATGCCCTCCTGCCGCAAGGCCCCCCGGTTAAGGGCATAGAGCCGTTCCGCCGCGTCCCTAGCGGCGCTCCTGTGGCCCCTCCCGCGGATCGCCGCGAGTTCGCCATAGACCGCGGCGATCATGTCCCGTTCCCAAACTGGATCAAACTGGGGCAACACGGTGTAGAGCAGCGCGGTGTCTTTTAAAAGGCTCCCTTCTTCAAATACATAAGAAGGTTCTGATTCAGGTATCAGAGCTACTTCAAAGTCCCGGGCCTGGCGGAGATAGGTAAGGGCACGGCGAGGCTCGGACTTGAAGGCATGGTAATACTGAATCAGCGCGTCCAGATGGAGTTCTCCTCCTTCCCCATGGCTGTCTTTATAGGCATGTGCTGAAACGAGACTGTATTTCCTGAAAAACTGCTGGTGCACTGCTGCTTTGAACCGGTAGGATATGCGCCGGAAACTGCCCTGGAGCCACTCCCGCCAGGTACCGTAGACGGTAACCTTTTCGGTCTGCTCTAAGCCGGAATAGGTTTCATAGAGAATTTCGTGAAGGTTCCGCTTGTACTGCACCGGGTCCATACCGTAATTGAACATCCAGGAAAGATCGCTTCCCCGTAGACAATCCTCTGCATACAGCCGGGCCTCTTCAAGGCGTCCGGCAATCTGATAGGATTGGGCAAGATTAACCTTGGAGAGAGGAGAGGTGTCCATCTCATGAGCATGCTGATACTCGATAAAGGTCTGCTTAAAGTTAAGCTGTCTGAGGAAGAGATCCCCCCGGGCAAGCCTGCCGGAGGAACGGTTTTGGGCGGCCAGGGAGGCGTTGGTCTGGTCAAAGGACTGATCAAAATGGTAGAACCGGGTTTCCAGAATGGAGAGGTTGTAGTGGGCAACTGCGGTGAAACTCATGGATTCGGCTTCGGCAATGGCCTCAAGGTACCGCTGCTTACCCTCGGCATAGCGAAACATATCTGCATAGATGGTTCCCAAGGTCATGGAAAAATCCGCGTCCGGGCCGAACCGTTCCAGGGCGTTGAGGAGAAGCTGGGCGCCTTCGCCAAGGCGGTGGAGCTTAAAGTACATCCAGCCCAGGTTGCTGATGGCTTCTTTGTTATCCGGCTCAATGGCCAGGAGCCGTTCCAGATACTCCACAGAAACCGCCTCGTTGTTAAGATAGCCTGCGGTTAGGGAAAGGCGGTACAATACCCAGGGGCTATCGGGCATGAGTCTTTCGGTTTTGAGGTATTGATCCCAGGCAAGGCCGTAGAGTTGACGGTTGTAATACAGGTTCCCCAGGGCCAGGGGGAAGCGGGAGTCAGATGGATACTCTTCCAAGCCCTTGGTGTACAGCTCGATGGCCCGTTCCCAGAATTCCGCGTTCTGGGCATGGATGGCTTCGTTGTAGATGGTATCCGCGCTGGCCTGGGCATCGGAGTTCTGGGCCTCTGCGGCATCCCCGGCCAGGGAGAGGAGCAGGAGGCCCAGGATGATCCCGGCGGCGCCTCTGGAAGTAGTTCCCCCTGCGGGCCTTGCCTTGAGGATCAATGCCAAGGGCGGCAGCAGCCATGCCAGGAGGCGTCTCCCTGGGGAAACCACTTTTCGGTACTGAAGGGAAAACTGATCATACCGGGTTTTCAAGGATCCGGTATATTCCGGGGCGTACCGCGCCGCGGCGGCACCTTGGTACAGGGCATACACGCCGGCAATACGGTGATCCAGGGTGTGCGCCCATTCCGCCTCCGCCTCAAGGTTCCCCCGTTTATAGCCCCCCAGCTGGAGGCGCTGTACGGTATGGTTCCAGAGCCGGACCGCCTTTTTCCGGGGGTTCCGGCTCAACCATGCGGCAAGGAAATACCGGTTCCGCAGGGCGATGAAGAGGATGCAGAGGAAGACCAGCAGCAGGGCCGGCCAGTAGACCTGGAAGAAACGAATGGCGCGGTTTCTCAGGGACCGGAAACTGCCGGGGGCATCGTCCTCATCGGTCCCTTCCTTGGGGGTCAGCCGGGAATGGTTATCCAGGATCTCCTTCATGAGCCGTTCAAACAGCTCTGGGGGCACACCAGCAGAAAAGCGGAATTCTTCTCCTTCCGCAAGGTTTTCTGTGGTCGGATCGTATTCCACCCACCCGTATCCAGGATAGCGGACTTCAACCCAGGCGTGGGCCATGTCGGAGCGGACCGGGTAGTAGTCAAAGGTATTGGTGGAGGGGTCGATGAAGAAGCCGGCGCCTACCCGTGCGGGTATGCCTAGGGAACGGAGGAGCAGGGTCATGGCAAAAGCGTAATAGGAACAGTAGCCCTTCTTGGTTTGAAACAAAAACAGGCCCAGTTGATCCCCATCCGGGGCAATGCCGGGTTTGAGGCTATACCGGTATTCCCCGAATTTCAGCCGTTCATAGATGGCCTGTACCTTGTCCCAGTAGTTGTCAAAGCCCTCGGTGATTTCCTGGGCAAAGGCGGCGATCCGTGCATCCTGGCCGTATTCGGTATACAAGGCGTATGCTTCAGGGCTGAGGTCCAGGGCTTCAGGGCTTGGTTTTCCCAGCACCGCATCGATAAGCTCAAAGGGCAGGGCCTCGCTGGTATGGCTTTGCACTGCATAGGCGGAGTTGAAGGAGGAGGCGTCCCAGGTTTCAAAGGGGATAATCGCTACTGGCTCGTTCATGCCGATAAACGCGGCAGCATCGAAGTTGACGAGGTAATATTCCTGATTGGTAACCCGGTACGCATCAATCGGTTCAGCCTCAAAGGTGATCCTTCGGTTGGGCAATTGCTGGGGATGGGTCTTTTCGTCGATCCCCTCTTCTCGGAAAAAGCCCTGCTTGGGGGTATACCCTGAAAGCACATAGCGGCGGAGGAGGAGATGGGTATCTTCAGCGTCTTTTTTGACAATGAGCACCAGATCGTCGTTCATGCTGATTTCCGTTTCCAGCCGCAGGACCTGGGAAAAGTCGAAGCGGAAGAGTTTGGGTTCCAGGAGTCCTCCGCCGCGATCCACCATTTTCTCCTGGGAAGGCCGGAGGAAGAGGATGCCGCCGATTACCACCAGGACCAGGAGTGCAGAACCTGCAACAAAGCTCTCTTTTTTGCGCAGCCGATATGCCGGTGCTATGGAGAAGATGAGGGCCAGGAGCTGTAAGAACAGGATACTGCCAAAGACGGCGATCATTAAAATAGGCCAGCGGTAAACCCTGGCAGTGGGGGCAATACAGAAGAGGACCATGAGCAGGGTGGTGGAGGCGATGATATCGGCCCGCAGAAAGGTCCGGGACCGTATTGAACAATAGGTTGCGCAGGCGGCCCAGTAGAAGGGAATGATAGCGACAAAGGTGTTGCGATCCAGGTTGAGGAGCAGGGAATCGAGGACCACTGAGATACCGGAAACAAAGAGCCGAGGAAAGGCGATGAGGAAGCGGATGGTCCAGGGTATGAGGATGAGGATTATCAAGGCCGGAATCAGGGGGGTCTTTCGGTGGGCGAGGAACCAGGCTGCGGCAAAGGCGCCTAAGAGGGTGGCGATGAAGATCGGCGTTTCCGCCAGGTCCCCGGCAAGGAGCCGGAACTGGCAGAGGATCAGGAAGAGCGCCGCTCCGTGGGGGAGGAGGGCGAATAGGCGCCGGGGAGTCTGATATACATCCATAGTTAGCATGGTACCATTAATTGAAATCCCCTGTAAATGACTCAGGCTGAGGGCAGCGGTTACTGCACTTATGGCGGCACCAGGTTGAGGAGGGACCAAAAGCTGGGGCTTTCCTGTCCGACCCGCCAGAACCCAATGGATCGTACCCCCATGGTACGGTACAGCTCCATGCGGGCCGATAGAGAGTAGTTGTCTTCGTAGTAGACCGTAACGGTAAGCGGGGTTTCATAGGTAAAGGTGGGGATACCAAGCTCCCGGCGGATTTCCGTAACCCCCTGTTCTTTTTTAAGCGCTTCGAGGTCTGTATAGGTATAGGCCCGGTTATGAATGCGGTTTACCCAGGCCCGGCCATACAAGGGGAGGCCCATAATGAGCTTTTCGGGTCCAATGATTTTAAGGGCATAGGCCGCCACAGAGCGGCACCAGTTCATCGACGCGATGGGGCCAGGTGCGCTGGTGGACCAGTGTTCATCATACGCCATCACCAGGATGCGGTCCACCAGGGGTTTGATCTTTCCGTAATCATACACATCATTAGCCAAGGTACGAGTCCGGGCACGGAGGGCAACGGTGAACAGCTTAGTACCCAAGCCCTTCCTGAGTTCAGCAAGAAAAGAGTGGAACGCAGGCCCGTCCCGTTCGGGTATGGACTCAAAATCGATCTGTAAGCCGTCAAAGTCCTTGGCTGCTTCAAGCAGGGCGGCGATGAGGCGCTGCCTGACCTGGGTGCCTTCCATAAGCGCAAAATGGCTTAAGGCTGGGCCGCCGCAGCCAACCACTAGATGTATGCGTCCTGAAAAAGGAGCCAGTTTCTTGGGATCAGGAACGGTGACCAATTCCCCATAACTATTCAGTTCAGCCCCAAAATAGCCAACATCGGAAATAGGATAGGCCGATTTAAAGGATACTTCCCGGCCGCTTACCACATACCCCCAGATCTCCTCAAAAGAAGAGACCGGTAAGTCCGTTTCAGAGGCTGGCAAATCAATCGGCGGATCTAGGTCTTGAAGCGATGCTTCAGCAGGGCTTTCAGCGGTCTTAGCAGAACTACACCCATTGAAAACAAACAGCAGGCACCCGATGAGTAACCGAATACGTGAAGACCGTCTCACAGCTTACTCATGGCGCTGAAACAACCCGTCTTAACTGGGCATCAGGGGGAGGAAGCCTGACATTGTAGCTCGGTGAGGTCAAGTCAAGACCTGCTGCTTTGAACCCATCTTGCAGGTTTTTATGGAGGTCCGAAAGAATCGCCGGTACCTTAGCCACTTCCTTGACATACACATTGAGTTCATACCGGGCATAGTAATCGTCCAGGGCAGTTTGCAGGATATACGGGGCCGGGGTTTCCTCCACATAGATCGTTTTCTTTGCCGCGGCGAGCATAACCTCGTGCATCTGTGTCCAGGGAACGAAGAATTCCATGGTAACATCCGTATGGAGTATCAGGCCTTCAGCCATTTCAGTGGAAAAATTGTAGTTGGTAATACTGGCATTCAGGATCGTCTGATTGGGAAAGGTGACGAATTCATTTTTATGGGTCCTGATCCGGGTAACGGTCGCTGATTTTTCCACTACAAAGCCGGTAACATCGTTGATCTTGATCCGATCCCCCAGCTTAAAGGGCCGCATATAGGTAATCACGATACCTGCTACCAGGTTCCCGATAGCCGAACTGGATCCCAGGGAGAAGAGTACCCCCACAAACACGGACACCCCCTGAAAGGCGGCGGAATTCGAACCAGGGAGGGAAGGATAGATGATGGCCAGCGTAAAGGCGTATATGAGGAAACGCAAGAGGGTGAAGGTGGGCTGGGCCCAGTCAGCATAAAACCCCGGTATTACCAGTTTGTCTTTTTCGATTTGAATGGTAAAGAATTTGAGAAACCGGATGGCGTATTGGGCTGCCACCACCACGATGACGATGGTAAAGAGATTCGGGATATAGCTGATGATGCCCAAACCGATGTTTTTTAAGGGGGTCAGGATATAGCCGAACAAGGTAGACGCGAGGTTTCTGGTCAAGGGAAACAGGCTGAACACCAGGGGGATGGTGAGGATGAGCTGGACTATGGTAACCACCCACTTGAGGATCCGTAACAGGAAGTAGGCGATGTTGAGCATCTGATGGATATCCAGCAGACGGTACTGTTTAATCTGCAGGGGCTTAAACTTTTCAGTACCCATAACGGTAACCTTCTGGTTAAGCCAGACAAACAAGTGCCATACCAGGCGTATCAGGATAATCTGCAGGATGATGATCACCGCCGCGACCCCAAAGCGCACCAGGAGGTTCATCTTGGCATTTTCAAAGAACTGTACCAACCCACTGGTCATTTCCCCCGTGGCCTCGATTATCCGCTCTCCCTCAGCCTCAAGCTCATCCTCGATACGTTGCGCTTCAAACTCCGATGTTTGTCCCGCGCCCTGATCTTCCTGCGCCGCGATACGAAGCGGAGCGCAGAGAAGGATACCATAACAAACTCCTAAAAAAACCATTTTCAAGGTATTCCTGCATCCCATACGATTACTCCATTTATAAAGGCCATTCTAGCGGGTAATGAACCGGTGGTCAAGGGCTTCTGGTTCCTCGCCCCTGGGACACATAAGGGCAAAAAACGAAGAAAAAGGGTCCGCGGATTTTCGCGGATTTTCGCGGAAGGGTAAAAGCGCTTCCCATGGTCCTTTTATCGCCAAATCCGTTATCAAAAATGAGTCACCCGTTGTTAAGAATGACTCAGCCGTTATAACGGATGCCTTGGCCGTTATAACGGATGCCTTGGCCGTTATCAAGCATGAGGCAGGGGTGACTACAAAAAAAACCACATTGCGTCACGAAAGCTCGTGAAAGGAGGAAATAGGAGAAACCTTTCAAGTTGACCTTATGAGGGCCGTTGGAAACGACGCACCTCATCCAGAAAGACCGAGCAAGTCACTG
>JAITQK010000037.1 GCA_031288975.1 Treponema sp.
AAAAAATAAAAAAATAAAAAAATAAAAATTCATCGGCATACTGTGCAGATCACCTCCCTTTTCTGATTACAAGTGCGTTTTATCTTGTATGAACGGCTCATTAGGATTATGATGAGTGACTATGTTAGATAAACTTACCCAGAAAGTGTCCGATGCTTTGCGCCTCATTTCCGGCAAGGCAACAATTACGGAAAAAAATATTGATGATGCGGTGGATGTTATTAAGATGGCCCTATTGGAGGCTGATGTAAACCTCCGGGTGGTTCGCCGCTTTGTCAATGCCACCATAGAAGAAGCCAAGGGGGAGAAGGTCCTCCGCTCGGTGGATCCGGGACAGCAGTTTGTCAAGATCGTCCATGATAAGCTGGTGTCCTTCCTGGGAGATGCTAAACAAGACCTTCGCTTAAAAGGGCCTGATACCCTTTCGGTGATCCTCATGCTGGGGCTTCAAGGTTCAGGAAAGACTACCAGTTCCGCGAAGCTGGCCCTGCGGCTTAAAAAAGAGGGGAGAAAGCCCATGCTTGTGGCCTGTGACTTGGTACGGCCTGCGGCTATGGAACAGCTTGCGGTCCTCGGCGGCCAAATAGCCGTGCCGGTCTACAAAGAGGATGGTGCCCGGGATAGTGTTAAGGTGTACCGGGAAGCCTTCAACTGGGCGAGGAAGAACCTGATCGATACTATGATCATCGATACGACTGGACGGCTCCAGATAGACGAGGCCATGATGGCGGAACTTGCCCGGCTCAAGGATGCCTCAAGCCCGGATGAACTCCTCCTGGTGGCGGATGCCATGACCGGCCAGTCTGCGGTGGATATTGCCAAGACCTTTGATGAAAAAATCGGCCTCACCGGGGTTATCCTCACCAAATTCGACTCGGATACCCGCGGAGGCGCGGCACTCTCCCTCAAGACCATCACAGGCAAGCCTCTCAAGTTTATCGGGACCGGGGAAAAGCCTGATGACCTTGAACCCTTCCACCCGGACCGTATCGCCGGCCGCATCCTGGGTATGGGGGATGTGGTGAGCCTTGTGGAAAAGGCCCAGGGGGTTATTAATAAAAAAGAAGCGGAAGCCCTGCAGCAGAAGATGGAGAAGGAGACCTTTACCCTGGAAGACTGGCTCAACCAGCTCCGGTCAGTCAAGAAGATAGGTTCCCTTCAATCCATGCTGGATATGATCCCCGGTATGGCCGGACAGATACGGGAGGAGGATATCGAAAAGGAGGATTTCAAAGCCCAGGAGGCCATGCTCTCCTCCATGACCCGGAAAGAACGGGCGAACCACCTTATCATCGGTCCCTCCCGCCGTGCCCGCATAGCCCGGGGGTCCGGCACCTCGGTGGCCGAAGTGGCCCGGCTCCTCAAGAAGTTTGAGAAGATGCGGACCATGATGAAGAAGATGTCCAAGATGAACCGGAACCCTGCGGCAGCCCAGGCCATGATGTCCCGGCTGCAAGGGGGTCTCCGCTGATAGGGGAGTTAAAATCATTATGAATGTAGTCGAATTTATCAATAGTATTATATCGCCCATCCTCTATGGGGAAGCGGGGGTTTTAGACCACCTTTCAGGGGGTATCAGCATCGGTATTTCCGTGCTCTGCCTCCTGGGTATTGCCGCGTTGTCTGAACGGTTGGTGCGTTTCACCTTTTCCAAGATCATCCCCGTTGTCGTAAAACACACCAAGGTCATCTGGGACGATCAATTGCTTGAAAGCGGTTTTTTCAGGCGTTTTGCCCGTATCATCTCCCCGGTGTTACTGTACATGCTGTTCCCGATTTTTGTACCTTTCAAGGGCATCCTGACTGAAGGTATATCCCGCTGTCTCCTAGCCTACCTGTCGGTTATGATAGCTCATACGATTGCGGCGATTCTCGATGGGTTGAATCTGATATATCAGAGCACCAATGATGAAAACGCCAAGAAGCGGCCTATTAAGGGCTATCTCCAGATGATCAAGGTATTGGTATACATCATTGGCATCATCCTGGCCATTACCGTATTGGCTAACGTATCTCCCCTCGGTATTCTCGGCGGATTCGGCGCCATGAGTGCGGTGCTGATGCTGGTTTTCAAGGACCCGCTCATGGGTCTGGTGGCCAGTATGCAGCTTTCCAGCAATGATATGGTGCGTATTGGGGACTGGATTGAAATACCTAAACATCAAGCGGATGGAAGTGTTATTGATATGACCATGCAATCTATCATGGTTAAGAACTGGGACAATACGATTACCACGGTCCCCATCTACGCCCTTGTTTCAGACAGTTTTAAAAACTACCGGAGCATGTTTACTTCAGGGGGGCGCCGCATAAAACGGGCGATTTTTCTTGATATGCGCACGATTCGGCTACTTTCTCATGCTGAAATGAGCCGTCTGTCAAAGCTGAGGCTTCTTTCTGAATATATAACCACGAAACGCAATGAAATCGTGCAACAGAATGGGACCGAGGATATTCCTGAAGGTATGGAGATTGTGGACGGCCGTTTTGCCGAGGGATTCATGAATGTAAACCTGTACCTCGCCTATGTGAAAGCCTATCTTGCGGAACATCCCCAGGCTTCAAAGGACCTGATCCACATGGCCCGCTATCTGGCTCCAGAACCCCAGGGACTTCCCCTTGAAATCTACTGTTTCTGTACCAACACCCAGTGGATCTATTACGAACAAATACAGGCGGATATCATTGAGCATCTCCTGGGGGTACTGCCTGAATTCGGCTTACGGCCCTTCCAACAGCCATCGAGTTGGGATATTGCGGCCCTTACCGGTAAATAAGTCCACCGATGAACGCGGATGCAGGATGTTTTTCACTATCCGCACTCATCGGTGTAATCTTTATACGAGTTCACTCCGGTGGGTAACGACCTGGGAGATGAGGCCGTAGTGGACCGCTTCTTCGGCGTTCATCCAATAGTCCCGGTCTGTATCGTGTTCAACCTGGGTGTAGGGGAGGCCGGTTTCCTCAGCAATGAGGCGGTTTATCTTTTCCCGCAGTTTATCCAGTTCCCGGGCGTGGATTTCGATGTCCGTGGCAACCCCCCGAATGCCCGAAAGGGGCTGATGGATGAGGTAATGGCTGTTCGGCAGGCCCACCCGCCGTTCTTTAGGACTGGCAAGCTGAATAATAGCTGCTGCGCTGGCAACGAGGCCCATGCCGATGGTCCATACCGGGGGCTTAACAAAGCGGATCATATCAAAGATGGCGTACCCCGCGTCGGCGTCCCCCCCAGGGGAGTCGATAAAAATACGAATAGGTTCCTCCCCCATATCTTCCAAAAGCAACAATTGGCGGATAGTCCGTTCGGCGAGGTCTTTTTTTATTTCCCCGGAAAGCAAGATGGTCCGGGTTTTAAGCATCTTATTCAAAAGCGGATCAGGACCTTGTTTGGCCTCTTCTTGAGCTTCCTCCTCCTCTTCTTCCTGCATATATTCATCGTGATTCATCAATGTTCCTCCAAAAAACAAGACTTTTATACAATAATAAGAAACTTAGGGGTGGAGGGCAACAGGCACCATGCCACTATCCCTGTCCACATTCGGAAGCGCTTCCCCGTAATATCCGTATGCCGTGTTCCAGTTCCCCGATAATAAAGCCCAGGCTTTCCCGTACTCCCTTGACGCTACCAGGGAGGTTGATGATCAGGGTTTGGCCCCGGATCACCGAGACGCCTCGTCCTAACATGGCCCGCTTGGTAATCCCCAGGGAACCATAGCGGATCGCTTCCGCAATGCCCGGAGCGTTTCTTGTGGCCACCGCCAGGGTAGCTTCGGGGGTACGGTCTCGCACTGAAAATCCCGTGCCGCCGGTGGTTACCACGAGGCTCACCTGCCGCCGGTCCGCGAAATTTATCAGCGCCCCTTCCAGCTCCTTTTGTTCATCCGGCAGCAGCATGGTCTCGACCACCTCGTAACCCGCGTTTTTCAGCACGTCCGCAACAACCGGGCCGCTCTCATCAACCCGCGCTCCCACAGAACCTTTATCGCTCAAGGTGATCACCGCAGCGGTAAAAGACCGGTCGCTCACCGGGTATTCTGCGCTTATCCCATCCCCAACCGCGACCGTACCTGGATGAAGCACCTTGGCGAACAAGCCTTCCCGGGGCATGATGCAGTCCCCCATGACCCGGTAAATGGCGCAGTGGGTATGACATTCCTTTCCGATCTGGGTTACTTCCAGGAGCACCTCCCCTATACGAAAGCGGGTTCCTACAGGCACCGGTTTGAGATCAAGTCCCTCAATGATGAGGTTTTCCCCAAAGGCACCAGGCTGTACATCCGCCCCCTTTGCCCGAAATGCCGCGATGGTTTCAGCGGAAAGCAGGCTGACCTGCCGGTGCCAGTTCCCCCCGTGAGCATCCCCCTCAATCCCGAAATCCACCTTGAACTCCGCCTTTTCAACACGGTACTTTGCGGTACCTTTTTTGTCACTAATGCAAATAGCTTTTATGGTTCCCATATTCTTTATCCTCCAATGGCAATCATCGGCTCCTGTTCAAGCCTTTCCCCGGTAGTCTGAAGGTCGTCAAAACAATGGGAATAGGGCTTCATGGCGATTGCCTGTTCAATACCTCGCCGCAGGTCTCCGCCGGTTTGCAGCGTTGGTTTTAAGTCGATTCCTTCTTTATAACACAAGCAGGGTTTCAGGAATCCTTCTGCGGTGAGCCGTATACGGTTACAGACCGAGCAAAAGCGGCTGGACATGGCGCTGATGAACCCCACATTCCCTTTGAAACCGGGGATGGTGTAATACACCGCCGGGCCTTGTCCATGCCGCAGCGTATCCCCTTTAATCCCAGGGTATTCGGCCCTAAGATAGTCAAGGAGCAGATCATTGCCGGATCCCATGAATTGCTTGCCGTAACCAATGGGCATCATCTCGATAAACCGTACACTGAGGGGCGCATCCCTGGCAAGCTCCACCAGTTCCTTCCATCCCACCATCTCCTGGTCCGCACCGGCCAGGACCGCGTTGATCTTGAGGTTAATATGCTGCTTGAGACTCTCATTAATGGCCTCCATCACCGGCTCTAACACATCGAACGAGGTGATCCCTTTAAGCCGCTCCCGGTTCAGGCTGTCAAGGCTGATGTTCACGCCATCAATCCCGGCCTCAAGGAGCGCGTCAAGGTGTTTCGTCAACAGCACCCCGTTGGTCGTGAGGGTTACCTTTTCTATCCCCGCTGTCTTTTTCAGCTCACCGATAAAGGCAGAACAGCCCGCCCGCAGCAAAGGCTCGCCTCCGGTGATCTTGATGAACCGGAGGCCGCAGGCCGCTGCCGCCTCGCAGACACTGAGGATTTCGGGGTATGAGAGGGGTTCCCCAGCCGGAAGTGTGGGGGAACCGGGGGGCATACAATAGACGCAGCGCAGGTTACAGCGGTTGGTTATTGATACCCGCATATAGTCGATAGTCCTACCGTACTGATCAATCATAGGGACCTTCCCGCTTAGGTTGATGGCGTTTCACTTGAAATTGCTTCCCTGCGATAATAATCACCGCTTTTCCCTCCGCTTTTCCTGCATAAATGGATACCTCCCAGCTCCATGGATTTATCAAGCGCCTTGCACATATCATATATGGTAAGCAGCGCAACGGAAACACCGGTCAGGGCCTCCATCTCGACCCCGGTCTGCCCCTGCGCCGTTGCAGTACACACCGCTTCTATCCTGGAATCCGCTTCCTGTATCGTAAAATCAATCCGTACCTGGGCAAGGCCGATGATATGGCAGAGGGGAATGAGTTCTGCCGTCTTCTTCACCGCCATGATCCCCGCGAGCCGGGCAACCCCCAGCACATCCCCCTTGGCCACGGTTCCATCCTTCACCTTACCGAGGGCTTCACGGCTCATCGTAATGTGTCCCTTGGCAACCGCTTCACGCTTTGTCAAGGGCTTGGCCCCCACATCAACCATGATCGCGTTCCCCTGGCTGTCAAAATGCGTCAACTCCATTATGCCGCCCTCCAGAGCAGAACAGCCCGTTCCTGCCGCACGCTACCCGCGATAACCATCGAAAGGGTCTCCAGAAAAGACCGGGGGAGCAGGGAGAGGAGTTCCCGTGCCTGGTCCAGGGCCTTTTCATCCTCGATCTGATTGAAAAACAGCACCCGTTTGCCCTGAGCAGCACTGAAAAGCCCCTTGCCCAAGGCCGAATTCCCACCGGTAAGCACCGGTACCAGGGCGCCGAGGCTGAGGACTTCGCCTTCCCCCAGGCCGGTCAGGGTGGAAAAAAGCGGGAGCCGATGTATGATGGTCTGCGAAACGATCATGCCCACAGGCCACAGCGGAAGGATACCCACGGTTAGGGTGGTATAGGCAGGGACCACCGGTTCATAAGCGGCCCAGGCTTTCAGGGGCAGTTGCCGGGAACCGTCCCCCTCAATCAACACATAGTCATACTGGCGAACCATCGCTTCCAGCGCCTCCGGTGGCAGGGCTACCAATTTACCGCCAGAGGCATCAAGGGCCACCGCAAGGGTTACGCCTGGAGCAGGGACCTGGGATGCATCCGTTGGGGATTCGTACTTTAAAAAATGATCATACCGTTTTGCCCCAGGCGGCGGCACCCCCATCTTGGTGGTGGTGGTAACTAGGGTACACAAGCGATCCATCTTCCGGGCGAGATACCAGATGAGGGAGGTTTTCCCACCGCTGCCAATAACGGTTATAATCGGACGCCCTGGGGCGTCACGTTCAAAGAACGTGTGTAATGCTTCGTTCATAGGACAGGATTTGCCCGCCAGGTTCATGATTTCCATATAATTGCTGCTCCTTGAAATTGCTGTATCCTGTATGAAGCTTTTTTAGTATAAAATATCTTACGCTCAGAGTCAATTATTTTGTCATAACCATGAGAAGCCTTTTTAAAGGGGCTTTTTCGCCATCCGTACCATCACTATAACAGCCTCCACGTGATGGTCACCACGGCATTGAAAAAAGTCGCTGAGTTAGTGGTCATTCGTGGATGTGTTGAAAGGGGGAGCGCCGTAATCTGCCCCGGCTTCGGCAGCCAGAACCGCGCCTGGAGACAGGGCGTTGTACGGCTCCTGTGGTGCTGCGCTCCGGCGGCCAAGTCCCTGGGCAAAACGCTGCTTCGCCGCCTCCTGGTCTTCCAGGGCAAGGTTGACCGCCGCCCGAACCGCACGGGCCGTGCTTTCGCTCAGACTGCCCTGAACCATCAAATCCTCTAGAGCTGCAGCGCCTATCTTTTCAAGACTGCCATAGACCTTCATAAGCGCCGCTGCCCGCTTGGGACCTATCCCCTCCACCGATTCCAGGACCGGGAAGGCGAGGTCCCCGGACCTGAGCCGCTGGTTCAAAGACGTGGCAAACCGGTGGGTCTCATCCCGGAGGAATTGTAGCACCTTCAATGCCTCGGAGCGTTTGGAAAGCCGCACCGGTTCCCCCGTGTGGGGGAGCCACAGTTCCTCATCCCGCTTGGCAAGGCCCACCACATCGCAGTCCACCTCCAGCTCGTCAAGTACCCCTTTGGCGGCGTTTACCTGGCCGATGCCGCCGTCGATGAGCACCAGATCCGGGAGTTCCTTCCCCTCCCTGATGAGCCGGGAGTAGCGGCGGTGTACCGCTTCCCGCATGGCGGCAAAGTCGTCCACCACCCCGACCACGGTGCGAAGCTTGAAAGAACGGTAGTTTTTCCGGTCCGGCACGCCGTTCCTGAAGCTAATAAGGGAAGCCACCGGGTGTTTGCCGTCGAGTTGGGCAATATCAAAGCCCTCGATACGTTCCGGCCGCGTCCGAAGCCCCAGGGCCTGGACTAGCTCATCCAGGGCAGGCCCAGCTCCCCGTTCCTTGACCCGCTTGCGGAGGTCCTCCAAGGCGTTCTGCCGGGCCATAGCCAGAATCGCCTCATGGCGTTTCTCATTGGGGGGAAGCAACTGGGGGGCATACCCGAAGTGGTCGGTGAACCACTGGAGGAGTGAGGAGAGAGGAGTGAGGATGGAGGAGGCGTAAATCTGGGGAGGAGGAGGACGGTCAGGGGTGTAGTATATGGCGACAAATGTTTCCAGGGATTCAGCTTCCTCTGCGGCTGAACGGGTGCGAAAGAGTTCCCGGCCAGTCATCTTGCCTCCCCGCATGGAAAACACCGTAAACGTGGTGAGTACCCCCTCACTTGCCCAGGCAATGTAATCCCGGCCTTCAGGGGCAAAGTCCACCACGGAATTGTCCTCCCCCAGGTTCTCAATGGCCCTGATGGTATCCCGAAACTGGACCGCCCCTTCAAAATGCAGGGCCGCTGCCTCAGCGTGCATCCTCTCGCTGAGGTCCATGATGAGGGATTCGGTATCCCCGGAAAGGAGCTTCCGCACTTTCATCACCTCAGCGTCGTAGGCTTCTCCGCTGATTTTGCCGCAGCAGGGGGCCAGGCAGCGACTGATGTGGTAGTACATGCAAGGGCTTTCCCGTTTACGGAACCGGCGGCACTTTCGCAGGGGAAAGAGCTTTTCGATGAGTTCCAGCATGGTATCCACCGCCTGGACCTTGGGGAAAGGCCCGAAATAGGAGGAACCATCCTCGATGATGTGGCGGGTTCGAAACACCCGTGGAAACACCTCGGCGGTGATCCTGATGACCGGGTAGGTCTTGCCGTCCTTGAGGTTGATATTGTACTTGGGGGAATGTTGCTTGATGAGGGTGTTTTCCAGGAGCAGGGCCTCGTATTCATTGGCAACGATGATGGTCTCAATGGAGCCGGCATGTTTGAGGAGCGCGGCGGTCTTCACATCCTTGGCCCCTGAAAAGTAACTTGAAAGCCGGTTCCGCAGGGTCTTGGCCTTGCCCACATAGATGATGCGATTTTCATCATCCCGCCAGATGTACACCCCTGGCTCCTGGGGCGCCTCCCGCGCAATGGCCTTGAGGGTGCTATAATTTTTTGAAAACCCTTCATCATTCATGGATATTCCCTGCCGATAAGTATATAATATAATATACAATCATGTGGAACAAAGCGAATGGTGCCTTCATAGCATATATATTTTTTCTGATTTCCGGTAGTCTTGGGGCCTTAGGGGAAAAGACTATTCTTATCGGCGCCGGGGAGACCTGGAACGTGGTGGAGAACCGGGAGGGTATTATCGAATTATCCTCGGTACGGCCCAATCCGGTGCTGGCCCTTTCATCTGCCTTCCGGTCTGATGCCGTAGGTTCTGTGGATATGGCCCTTTCCTTTGATGAAGCGAGTCCTGAACTTTTCAAAGACCAGACCGGCCATTACCAGGTCGTGGTATCCCCAGGGCTTTCAGTGGTAAACCGGCTTCTGGCACGGGCAGGCACCGGGGCGGCTATGTTCTCCGGGATTGGGACAAAGGGCACCGCTTCAGGTCCCCTGATGTTGAGGCCAGGGAAAGATGCATTGTTCGCCCCAGGCCGGATACTCCAGGACTTCAGTGTGGAATTCTGGCTTTACCCTGTGAATATGGTAACCGGTGAGATGATCCTCCGGTGGACCGCCTCCCGGAACCAGAGCCAGGGGGACTATACCCAGCAAGAGATCCAATGTACCTTTGCCCGGAACCGGATGCACTGGACCTTTTTGGATTTCTTTTGTATTTCCGCTGATGATAGCCGGATCAGCATCTCGATCAATGGTTCGACGCCGATAGTGCCGAAAACCTGGAGCCATCATCTCCTGCGCTTCGAGGCTGCTACCGGGCTTCTGGAGTATCTTGTTAATGGCAGTCTAGAGGAAATTATCTATGTTACTTCCACCGGCAGGGAAGGGGGTCAGGTGTATAACCCCTTCATCGGGGAACAGGGTAGTTTCGTACTGGGGGGACGTTTTGTGGGCTTACTGGATGAATTCAGGGTATACAGCCACTTTGTCCCCGACCCGGTTACGAGGAAATACCCCAGCCCCGGGGGACGTGCGGAAACGCAGCCCATAGACCTGGGGGAGGGGAACAGTACGGTCCTCAAGGTTGAGGTCTTTGGGGGAAGAACCGCAGGTTCCGGCGAGGTGATGCGGAATGAATACCGGGGAAACGGGAATTTCCATTTCCCCGATGATTCGGCTCTCCACTTCTTTATCCGCGCCGCAGACTCCCCCTATCGCTGGACCGGGGTAGAATGGCAGCCCTTTGTTCCGGGAACGGAGCTTACCAATGTTCGAGGGCGCTTTGTTCAAGTTGCGGCAGAGTTCTATCCCAGCCAGGATGGGGAAATGACCCCCTACCTGGATGCCATAAGGATCGTGTACCGGCCGGATGAGCCTCCCCGCTCCCCATCCCTGGTTACGGCTCTTGCCAGAGACGGGGCAGTGGATTTATCATGGAAGCACAGTCTTGATACGGATGTGGCGGGATATTTGGTGTATTATGGTACGACTCAGGGTGACTATTTCGGCGAAGGTGCCATCCTTGGCGTATCACCCATAGACGTGGGGAAACGTACTTCCGTACATATCGACGGACTGAAGAATGGTACCCTTTACTATTTTGTGGTGGCCGCCTATGATCGCCGGAATCCGTTTCACATAGGAGAGTCTTCCCGGGAAGTAACGGCGCGACCCTTAAGGATGGTTGAATGAGTCAGTCAGATGTAAGCGATACCCTGGAGCGCGCTCGGGTATCGATCAAGGCCGGTGCATGGGAAACGGCTGAGGGCCTGCTGAAACACTATGTTTCCGAGGCGCCGGATGATCGGGAAGGCCAGTTGCTCCTGGGAATCACCCTCTCAAAGACCGGGAAGCTGGATGAAGCGGTGCGTACGCTTAATCGTATTTTGGCGCATAATCCCCAGGATGGTGAAGTCCTCTATGATGTGGCGATCCTCTATTATCGTCAGGGCAAACTGCGGGATGCCCTGGTAACCTTTACGGAAGTCCTGGATGTCGATCCTAACCGGGTTGTATGTTACTATACAATTGGGAACATCCAGCGGAAGCTCGGCAACCTGAAAGCCGCGATCATGGCCTATGCCAAGGTCATTGAACTGGAGGCTGGTTATGTGTCGGCCTACAATAACCTGGGTATCGCCTATGCCGAATCCCATGACTATACCAAGGCCGCTCATGTGCTGTACCAGGGGCTTGCCGTAGCTCCCCAGGATCCGATACTCCACTTTAACTATGGGGTAGTCCTGGAAGCTGATGGCCGCCTGGAGGAAGCTGCCAATGAATACCACGAAGCCCTCTACCACCGGCCCCATTGGTCTGAACCTCTCCATAACCTGGGGGTACTCCTCTTTAAGCGGGGCCGATATAGCGAAGCCCAAGTTACCTTTGCCGGCATCCTGGAAGAGTCCCCCCATGATATCCATGCCTGGAACAACCTTGGGGTCATTTCCGAAGATCGAGGCTATATCCAGGAGGCGATTCAGCATTACCGCCGGGCCTTGGAGCTGGATTCGACCTATGAAAAGGCAGCGGCCAATCTAAACCGGGCCTTGAAACATATCGACTCTCGTCCGCGGGGACAGCACGTGGACGAGGGCCTTGATGCGAGGATGACTTCGAATATCTGGGCCGAGGCAGGGGTGCCTGATGTCTTGTGCCTCTTTGACGCTATCAAGATGATCCCCATAATTAAGGAGGAAGCTGAAATCTCGTTTGTTGAGGCCCCTGCCCCGCCGGCTTCTTCCGAAGGGGATCTTTGGGGCATCAAAAAAAATACCCTTGTCGGGCTTTTTAAGTACTTAAAAGGATTGATCAATTACTTGCCCTCTGAAGAGCGGGAGCTTTTTATGCAGAGTGAGGTCCGCTCCAATCTAGAAAAGATGATCAATACGCTGGAAGGAAGCCGCCGGGGGTTATTCAAAGAAATTCAGAGCCGATTTTCACCAGAGAAATGATGTTCCAGCAGGCACCATTGCGGTACCCAGGCTTTTACCGTTATGATGTTCCATGAAACGTATTATTCTGAAATCCGGCGAAGAACGGCGTATCCTGGCCGGCCACCCCTGGGTCTATGATAACGAAGTAGCCCGTATCCTCGGCCCCGTCGGACCGGTGGACCTGGCTCCCGGGGAGCTTGCAGATGTGGAAAGCCAGGGAAAAACCTACCTGGGCAGAGCACTGGTAAATCCCCATTCAAAGATCATCGCCCGAATCTATAGCCCTTCCAAAGAAGGGGTGGATAAGGGCTTTTTCAAGCGCCGCATCCGTGAGGCCATGGCCCGCAGGACTGTTCAGGGCACCTATAACCTGACCCAAGAATCCGCCCGCCTTGTGTTCGGGGAGGCTGACTTTCTCCCTGGTCTCATCATCGACCGCTTTGTGGGCTGGCCACGGGAAGCCCTTGAAGCCGCACTCTCGGAACGGCCCATCACCTTTGATATGGCCGAATCCGCTCTTGGCCCGCCCCAATCCTGGCTTGCAGTACAGGTTCTCACCTACGGCATGGATATCCGCCGGGAAGAAATCCTCATCGCCCTGGAAGAGGTCTTGGCCGCTCCTTGGGGACTTCCCACTGGGATCATCGAAAAATCCGGGGCCAAGGTCCGGGAACTGGAGGGGCTTCCCCTCAAGGAAGGGCTTATCCAGGGGAGTTTTCCCGCAGGGGGGATCATCATCTTTGAGAACGGCTTCCCCTTCGCGGTTCATCTGGAGGATGGACAGAAAACAGGCCACTTCCTGGACCAGCAGAAAAACCGGCTCCTGACCGCCTGCTATGCCCAGGGTCTTACCTCAAGTTCCCCCCAGGGCGTGAGGGTTCTGGACGCCTGCGCCTATACCGGCGGTTTCGGTATTCACGCTGCCCGCTTTGGCGCATCTTCGGTAATTGCCGTGGATAGTTCCGGGGAGGCCCTGGAAATGGCAATGCAAAACGCCCAGCTCAACGGGGTAGAACTTACCACGGTTCAATCCGATATCTTTGACCTGCTCCGTTCATACCAACGGGCCAAAGAACGGTTTGACCTCATCATCCTGGACCCCCCAGCATTTGCCAAAACCCGTTCCGCCCTGGAAGGGGCGCTCCGGGGATACAAGGAGATTAACCTCCGCGCCCTCAAGCTCCTCACTCCCGGTGGCATCCTCGTAAGCTGTTCTTGCAGTCAGGTCCTGGATGAGAGCCGCTTCAAGCTTATGATAGCAGAAGCTGCGCTTGACGCGGAACGCCGCCTTGTGATGCTTGATTTCCGGTATCAAGCCCCGGATCATCCGATTCTCCTGGGGTATGATGAATCGTTGTACCTCAAGTGCGGGTACTACCGGGCGGTGATCTGAGACCAGAACACGAATCAGGTAGTGTGGGAGCAGGTCCAGGGACTGGTTGAAAGAAAATAAAAAAGCCCGCCGATTGGCGGGCCTTTTTTATTTTTTTATCTTTTTATAAGTGCAGTTTTTCCCAGAATTTGTAGAGTTTTAACTTCGGAACCACCCGAATTGAACACACATATAAAAGCGGTTCTAATTCCCCTTTCATAAACATTTCGTAAGCACGCCAATGCTCCTGATAGTCTTGAGGCAGCCGCGGCTTCTCATTCGGATTTCGAAATAACACCCGCACATAATTATCCTGGCAGAGCACGATGATATTCTCCGCTATTTCCACAAGGCTCTTTTTTATTTTTTCACATTCAGTATAAAATTCACTTCGAGAACACCATTGCATGGTTTCTTTTTTATTATATTCATACATGACAAGTTTATTCGCCGCTGGCAGATAGAGGGTAAATTTCATGTTTGGATTAAATCCCCCTTCAATAGCGTGCATGTAATCCGCAAGTATATTGGAAGATTCTGCTTCTTCGTTTTCAGCGATGATGTAGTTGATGATCTGTTTCCTAAGTGGTTTTAATACTTTCATAGTAGATTTGATTACATCCTTCCGTTATCACCACCCGTTCTTTCCAGGTCCACACCGCGTCTATCCGTCCTTTATCGGTGGATACTTCTCCATCAGCTTTAAACCCAAGCATATTAAGCCACAGCAATAAAAGTGCATGATAATAGCCTTCCCGAGGGAGATGCAATTGATTGGGTATACCTGCGAACAGTGCCGGCATACCCCTCTCAAGACCGCTTACATCACCATCGAAAAGCTGTCCCATCATACGGCTCTTCATGGACGCGGTATCGCCTATCGGATAGACCGCAAAACTGCTGGTGAGGTATTGCAGCATTGACTGCCGGACTTCCTCATTGGGCGAACCGATGGTATATATTTTCCCAATAATCGCCCGTGTTGACATATCCGTCTCCTAGTTATTATCATAAGTCTTGGTGATATAGCGGTCGTTTTCCAAAATATGCACCTGGATCGTCTCTCTTCCCCGCGCCGGAGCAGCCATCATAGCTCACCACCAATGATTTCAGCCCGGACATCCTCCCCATTCAAGGACATCGGCATAGTAAGATTTTTTGCAAGAGACCGCATAGTTATCCTCCTTATACTAGTATAGCTAATACTGGGGAATATTTCCAGTCTTCTTATCGCGTTACATCTTTCCGTCAAGGAATTTCCCGGTTTCTTGATGATTAAATTCGGGAATCGTCTTGTTAAAGACGCCAATCAATTCGGTGCGGGTCCACTTCCCCATGTTCTGCAAGGCAAAAATATTTTGGGTAAATAGATCTAATTTCTTCTCTTCATAAAAGAATCCGTTTTTGATAATACCGATTGTTTGAAACCGTTCCATATCAAGCGTTTCGTTTTCTGTGTAGAATTCTTCAAAGTCCTTTTCCCCGGTAGTATCGCTTTTAAAAAAATAAACCGGATATTTTTTCTGTTTCTTCAATTCCTTTACACGACTACGCGCTTCATCTTCTGTTTCACATTGTACTGGTTCAAATCCGATGTTTTCAAGATACCGTTCAGCGATTTTGCTGAAAGTTATCAGGTTTAGATTTTCATCCATCTTGGGGAAAAATATATCCCGGTTCTCGCCCAGCAGACAGGACATAAGGCACAGTTCCCCCGCTTCCTGTTGGGTCACAAAATACCGGCGCACATCATCAGGCGCGGACAGGGGTTGTTCTTTCTCAATGCGCCGGTTAAACCCATATAAGAGGCTGCCGTCTGAAAAAGCAACATTGGCGAACCGGGCAGTAGATATGGGCAGCTCCAGAGAACGGCGCATAAGAAACATTTCCATGATACGCTTCGACGCGCCCATCATGTTTACCGGATTGGCTGCTTTGTCAGTAGAGACACAGAAATATTTTCTTGTTCCTTTTTCTTTTGCCTGACATATTGTTTTATCAGTATTGAAGATGTTTACATCGATCATCCGCATGAGGGTGAAGGGATCTTTTTCACTTCGCACATGTTTCAGGGCGGAGAGATTGAGGACATAATCATAACCTGGGCCATTCAGGATGAAGGAATCGAATATATCTGAACCGCAATCAATGGCAAAGGTAGCGAATTCTCCGTCAATATAACCTAGAGAACTGCGGATTTCCCGGACGAGTTCTACCATGTTGTTTTCACTGATGTCCACTACATGCAACAATGTGGGCTTGCGCTTAAAGATTTCCTGTACCACCGCCGAACCAATGGAACCAGCGCCTCCAATAACGAGGAAGCGGGAACCAGAAACAAGTCCGCTCAGTTTTGCTTCATGGGCGGCTATGTCCTGAGAAAAGAGTGGCGCGGTACGGCCAATAAGGGATAATGTGGATACCATAGTTTTACACTCGTACACTGCTGGGGATATTCACGAGCCGTTCCGCAATATATTCAGCGTTCGGCGTCTCTGTATGCTGACACTGGCGGTATGGAGGCAACGTATGAAGCAATGTCCATGCGGGACGGGTTTGTACACCGTTATCATTGGAGTATTCAAGAAATCTATCCCGCTGCTGCCTGTCTTCAAATAAGATGGCGTTCAGCCAGTAGTTAGATTTCGCGTTTTTCGGTTCTGTAATAAACGGTACATGAATGGAATCAAAGAACTGCCGATATAGATGCGCTGTTTCCCGCTTATTGGCAAGTATTCTGTCAAAATACTCAAGTTGAGCAAAACCAATGGCGGCGTTTACACTGGGCATACGGAAGTTATAGCCAACTTCATCGTGATAAAACTCCCACCGATGCGGACGTTTGGCAGTTGTTGAAATATAGCGCACCCGGTTAGCAATCGCTTCATCATCGGTAATAACCATACCGCCGCCACCGGTTGTTACCAGCTTGTTACCATTAAAACTGAGTATTGCCGCTCTGCCAAAAGTCCCCGTGTGTTTATCATTATAAAAACTCCCCAGAGATTCCGCTGCATCTTCAACCAGCATTAACGAATATTCGTCACAAATTGTCTGTATTTCGTGTATTCTTACCGGATGACCAAAAGTATGCATGGGGATGACGGCTTTTATTGGCTTGCCTGTTTTTATGTTTATACACTCGCCATTTTTCAGTTTCACGTTTTCCGCGAGAAAATGTTTGAGGCTTTCCGGTGACATACCCAGCGTTTCCCGTTCTACATCCACAAATACCGGCGTCCCGCCCGCGTGAACAATTGCGGCGGCGGTCGCGGCAAACGACAAGCTTTGCGTGATAATCTCGTCGCCCGCCTTGATACCAACCGCGAGCAAGAGTATATGAAGCGCCGCAGTCCCGTTCACCAGTGCCACCGCATGTTTCACGCCGGTGATGTCACTGATTTTACGTTCCATGTCCACGACAAAATGTCCGACGTAGGACACATATTTGGTGTTGATACATTCGGCGAGGTATTTCTGCTCATTGCCAAGAAATTCAGGGCAATGTAGTAGCACCGGGATTTGCGTGGGATAGAATGATTGTATGTAAGCAATAATGTCTTTATTGGTCATGATAAATGTGAAAAATAAACAAGGGTATATCTAATTTAGATATACCTGATATGAAACGATTTTTACAGAACGGCAGACGCCTGTGTAATAAAGCGGGTGAGCAGGTTAAATGTGAAACGGGGAGAAGCGTTTATCGCGGGAGATTTATGTTGATTCTTTCCATACGCGACCCAGTTCCGGTATTCATAAATCTGTTTTACCTGACCCAAAATATTACTGTCAACAATATTTCGCAATGTAGATAGCAAGTCAGTCATGGTCCACCGCTCTATCGAGTCGCTGGTCAATTCCGCGAGCCGGAAAACCATTGAGTTCTGCGGATTCAGATTCGTATTAAGAACATTCTGGACAGATATCTTCAATTCCCGCTCAAACGCCGCGAAAAGCGCCAGAACCATGACATCATTGAATTCGGTGATTGCGGAATCTATTTGCGCCTCAAACTCCACCAAACTCTTTCCTCCGAAAGGCGTTTTTTTATGGAGCGCACGGATAACGGCATCAGAAGATTCCTCTATTTTTTTTGTTACCTGCAAAGAAGCATAAATCACTTTGTAGTTTAAAAAGGTCTGATTGACCGTATCCGCCTTCATGAAACATACTCCACCAACTCAGCCACCGTATCACGGGATAGCCTCGCGGGATGCTCATCTATCCCTCGTTTTTCCCAGTACCATGCGTCTTCCGTAACATACCCATAGTCGGGCGCGTCCGGGGCATTGCTGAGAACGCCGTCTTTCTGAAAAAAGCCGATCATTTCATCACCAAATCTCCCAAATAGTTGGATCATCCCCAGTGACCCAACCCACCAGGCCCCGCGCGGTAAAAGCCGCAGTTTCTTGCCATCCAACTCGCCATCGCCATGAAGGGTAAGCTGATACTCCACCGAATCATACCGCTCGCACGGCCCCTGGTATATCGTAACCGGCTTTTCCAGCGCATCAACCGTATACCCCAGCTCTCCCAGCCAGCGGATAAAGTCGTCCTTTACCACAACCAGTTGCTGGTTATACCACGCGATCTTACCCGCGACATCTTCTTCCTGAACATCAACCAGAAAATCGTCCATTGTTGTACTCCTGAGTGCAGTATAAGACTGATGGATAAGCGGGTCAAGCGCGGGTTTGTATAAGATTTACCTTTACCCAAACCAGTGATTTGAGGCTTGCCAATGAGTCGCTCAACGGATATAATCATCTCAAATTCTGATATGATTAGCCGGTCTAATCACATCACCGGAGGGTAATATGAAACACTATCTTTGGCAGCAACAAAGCTGGCAGGATTTTCAGCGCTATTATGACAGCACAGCGACGCTGAAACTCCTCTCGAAAGCCCGGTTTCTGCAAGGTGAACTTCTGGGAAAAATCGCTTCCCTTGATTTACACCTGCAAACGGAAGCTGAAACAGAAATTCTTGTCGCAGAAACAGTG
>JAITQK010000182.1 GCA_031288975.1 Treponema sp.
GAGCTTTGTATGAAAAGAATACGTACTATTTTATCGGCCGCTTTAATTGCGGTTCTCGTTTTATTTTCCGCAGGATGCGGTGATGACTCGTCCGATGAGGGCGGCGGGGTCAACAGCGGTGAACTCATCGTCGGTCCGATAACCGAAGGTGTGACAAAATACTATTCGCTTACAACCGGCGAAGAAGTAAGCGGCGCTGATATTAAAACCGGCAAGTGGGATATAAGTTTTACCCGAACCCGCTTGATCCAAACAAACTCAGGTTCCACGTACGAATATAACAGTGGCGCCGCATCGGACAGTTATGTCGTTCAATACGAAAATTTTTAGCATCTGATTCAAGGTGGTAATTGTTACCAAAAAAATCACAGCCGGCGGGCTTTAGACGCAAGGAGATTAAGTCCCTGCCGAAATCGACGGCGGCGTATGGACACGCCGCCGTCTCACCTTGCATCTGGAAGGCCAACTTTTTTCCCAGGATTCAATCACAAAGTGCAACGCTTCCTTGACAACAGCCGGTTAGCCGGGTCTGTCAAGGGGAAATAAAAACGGCAAAACCCTTTAAGTTGATTAATTCCACGACCTCGTTAGGCGAAGTGGGGCATTTACATAGTTATTCTGTCTTTATATTTTTGTACATATTTGTCCAATACTTCATTTTACATTGTTCTTTTTTGCAAACTTTTTAAAAAAGTCTATACTCTCACTATTTAAAGTAATGGTTATTTTTACCTTCGGCTCTTTCCGTATCAATTCTTCAGGAGGAGGTAAAAAGTCAGAAACGACCTCACCTTCGGTGATTTCCATGGAAATACTTTTGGGGGCTTCAGTGTAAATTACTTTATCAAAAAAAGCCCCTTGTGCAACTTCAAATGAGACATTATGCTTTTCAATATTTTCTTGATTTTTGTTTTCATCCCATTCAATAGTCATACATATTATTATATGTATATCCTACCATATTGTCAAGAATTTTTTACCATAGCGTATACCGCATGTGCTTGATATACGCCGGCGAAGCTCATCAGCGGTTCCGGCCGGGTACAGGTACTCTTGAGGTTGTAGTAGGTCCCCTGGGCGGAAGCGTCGAGAATGCCGTGCATCACTTCCAGGCAGAGGTTTGTACTTGTCAAACCGGTTACTTTCCGGGCATACTTACTTTATAAAGAGCAAGGAGACAAAATGAACTCGAAAGACAAAGCAAAAGAATTATTAACAGCATGGAAAGGCGATTCCTATATTTTCGGCCTTGACGTGCTGCCCCAACTTGAAACCGTTGCCAAAAAATTCGGCAAAAAGGTCCTGGTTATTTCCAGCAAAAGCCCCCACTGGGCAGATCTGAACAATAAAATTGTAGGCTATATGAAAAATGCCGGAATCGAAGTTGCCACCGGCGGTATCGTCAACGGCGCAAAACCCAACGCCCCCCGTGAGGATGTCTACCGGCTGGAGAGCTATATCCTGCACCACAAACCGGACTTTCTCATCGTTGCAGGTGGCGGCTCCAGCATAGACTGCGTTAAGGCAGCGAATGTCCTTGCCGCCCTCGGCGGGGCTGTAACGCCTGAAATTGACTATTATTTCGGCACAGGCATTGTCAGCGAGGCTTATAAAAAAACCGGCAAACAGGGCCTCCCCCTCATCGCCGTGGAAACTTCGGCGAGCTCTGGCGCCCATCTTACCAAATACGCGAATATCACCGACCCGGTTGCTGGTCAGAAAAAATTGATTGTTGACGAGGCTGTCATTCCGACGGTGCCGTTCTTCGATTACACGGTAACAGCATCGATGCCTGTCGCGCTTACCATCGACGGCGCTTTTGACGCTATCGCCCACACTTTCGAGGTGTTCTGCGGTGCGAAAGAGGGGCCGGCCTTTGACAAAGCCGCCGAGCTGGCGACGACAGCCATCGAATTGGTTGTTGAAAATGCGAAAACCCTCGTCCAAGACCCCAAAAACCTTGCTGCACGGGAGGCAATCGGTCTTGCCACCGACCTGGGCGGCTATGCGATAATGGTAGGCGGCACTTCCGGTCCCCACCTCACGAGTTTTTCGTTGGTTGATGTTGTCGCGCACGGAACAGCCTGTGGGATTATGAACCCCTACTACGCCGTTTTCTACAGCAAGGCCATCCAGAAGCAGCTCAAAATTGCCGGCGCGGTTTTCACCAAACACGGCTATACACCTAAAAACCTTGACTCGCTTTCAGGCCGCGATCTGGCCCTTGCCTTTGCCGAGGGTATGATAGCCTTCGCAAAATCAATAGGCGCGCCGACGAAGTTGAACGACCTCAAAGGCTTTAGGGAAGAAATCCATATAAAACGCGCCCTGGTCGCCGCGAAAGACCCTCAGCTTGAAATGAAGTTGAAAAATATGCCTGTTCCGCTTAACTCCGCCGGAGTGGATACCTATATGGAGCCTATTCTCCGTGCCGGAGCGACCGGCGATATGTCGCTTATAGTAGAGATGTAAAATAAAAATAGCTGTTGTTACGGAAACAAGCACTGCCGCCAAAAATAAGGCGGTAACAGACCCTCTTGCTACTGTGTGCAAAGAGCACAAAATCTTTATACTTTCAATAGATGACGCTGTGAGTAGACAAGAGCTTCTTCCATATCTACTTTTTCAAAACTTGTGCGGCGTTCCGTAAGCATGGGACCCGAATTGGATTGTAATGTTCATATAACCTCCATTATTTCTCAACCGGCCATGCGGCATTCACACATTCCTGCTCGTATGCGACCAGGTCAATTTAACAGCCAGTGTCTGTTGAATTTGATACTCCTTCATTATATTATCACTATTTCCGCTCTTTTCCACAAGCGGAAGATTCCGTCTCGCTAAATGATTTAAAATATTGGCCTATCACCGGTATATGCACAAATACCCCTGTAAAGACGATATATATCAGCATTGACCTTTGTCCAATAACCATGCCTGCTAAAGTCTTTAGCATTTGGCCTGGGGTTTTGATTCAGATATTTTAACCCCCGCTGGCGTACATCTTTATCAAAATTGTCAGGCTCTTTCTGTTTAACTACCGGAATCATACAACAACTCCATTTTCCTCTGCAAAATATATCCAGCGCGGCCAAAAAGGATCGTTTTCAGCCAGGGCATTTATCAACTCTTGGTGGATTCGATTAACCTGCTCTTTGTTTGGATTATCCTGCAATTGTAACTGTTTTGCTTGAATAATGGCGTTCTCCGCTTCACGGGAACGTGCATGTTCAAGGTTAAAAATTGGTGATGTAAGCCACGCATTAATTTGACCATATTTTATAAAATCCATCTTGATCAACTCTGCTTGATTTAAATTAGTGTCAAGCCTGAAATTATACAAACTATCAATCTGCGGATCAAAAAACGCTTCCGATGAAGCCAATAATCTCATCAATAATAATAACCATTCGATTCTCAGGGGTTGAATTATGTAATCTTGCTTCTATTTTATGCTCATCCCATGCCCATACAATAAGATATGCAAGCGTAACAATTCTCTTGACGCCGGCGGATGCGTGTATAATGGGTGTTTCACCGTAAAAATGCCGGATTGTCGGTATTTCCCGATTATCATTAAGGATTCGTATTATATTCCCCGGTTTAAGGATCCCAAGATCCGGCGGGGACATTTTTTCCAAAACTCGCTCTAATATCTCAAATGGATATTTAGCCGGTGTGTTTTGCCATTTTACCCAGTCACGCATTAATCCTTCAATGCTCCCAGGTATACCATTCCATACTTCCTCTCTCTAAAAAACGTTTTTGAATATAGCTCGATTGTTTTGGTATTGTTTTATCGGATCCCATACAGCATAGGATCCATCAACACGAGCATATATAATAAGGCCAGGAGTGGTTTTATTCTTTTTATCGCTTGGCCAATTCCTATTCTTAGTATCATACACAGCCGTTTTGCTAACAGGTAAACCTTTAACACCAGCCAATTTGTATGTAATAGATGCATTTTGCTTATCATCAACATTTCTAGGAGAAATTGTGACATCAGGCCATGTATTTGTTAGCGCCCACCAGGAACATTCCAATAAAAAACTTTTTCCAAGACCATTATCACCAGTAATTAAATTGAGTCTACTGCTCAGTTCCATTGTTAATTTAGGGTAAATCCGCCTTTAGCCTTTTTATTGCATTAATAATAATCTCTTTCGATATGTACATATTACAGTATAATTACAGAAATCGAGACTTAAATCAATACCTACATCTTCATCAAACTTCTTATCTACAAGTGGTTTTCGATTGAAAAAATATTGCCGATCCTTCATTTTTTTTAATGATACCCTCAAACTCCGCCCGCATCTGGAACGGGTCGCGCAGCTCCAGAAAGGCCCAGCGCCCATACTTGCCCATGCGATTGACCCCGGGAATCCAGTAGGTCTCCATGGCCGCCCGTTTGTCCCTGGACACGCTTGTTGGATTCGGCAATGCGGCAGAACTCGGCTTCCCATTCAGGATAGATTCATCAAAAAAGTAGTTTCCCATGATAATTTAATGACCCATTCTGTCCTACGAATTTCCAAAGTTAAGAAGAAAACCAAAGAAGTATCGCAAAGTTTCACAAAGTAAGAAGAAGAATAGATACTTTGTGCAACTTCGTGTAACTTAGTGGTTAAATATTTTACGGGTCAAGTTTAGGGTTCCAGGACGGGGTGGAATGAAGCAGGGAAAATCTAGTATGATAAAACTACCATGCGTTCAAGAGTAGCCCTAGACATACTGATCCTTGCTTTCATCCTGTTTCTCAGTCTGGGTTATACCCTGAATGCCCAGGAAGCGCCTGATGCCGGGGGGGAAACGCCGATACCGGTACCAGAAGCGCCTGATGCCGGGGGGGGAACGCCGATACCAGTACCAGAAGCGCCTGCCCCCTCCCAGGAAGCTCAGGTTCTGGAAATGGATATTAAGACCTCCACCTTACAGGAACTGGCCATCTGGTGCCGGAGCCTTGGTTTAAGCGAAGGGGGCACCAGGGAGGAGCTGGCAAACCGGCTCCGCACGTACTATAAGCTCTCTATGCCTGATGCAGGCGGTGAAGCCGATGCACCAGAGGGCACGAAAAAGCCCCGGATCATTACCATTGAATCTGCCAGGAGTACCGAATATTTTACCCTTGATGTGGTGGAGGAGGACTATGCCCGCCTCAAGGGAGGGGTGATCCTGACCCTGAAAGATGGAGATGCCATACACCGGATTAGCGCAGGGGAGATCCTCTACAACCGAACCCGTAATATGATAAGCGCATCAGGGGGGGTGGAATATGTAAAACAAGATGGGGATACCATCGAAACCTTTAAGGGGGAAGCCATTACGGTGAATCTGGATTCCTGGTCCAGCATCTTCATGGAGGGCATCACGGAGCGGTCCCTTTCAGATAACAACACGAGCTACCGTTTTGAGGGAACCGTTATTTCCCGAAGCGATGAGGAGGCGACCAGCCTGCGGGGGGCAAAAATTACCAATGCGACCAATGAGGAAGCCTACTGGTCCCTCAGCGCTTCAAAACTATGGCTCTTACCTGGTTCTGATTGGGCTATATTGAATGCGGTCTTAAAAGTCGGTGAAATTCCCGTTTTGTATCTCCCCTTTTTCTATTTTCCTGCAGATGAAATCATTTTCCATCCAGTTTTGGGCTACCGTTCACGAGAGGGAAATTTTGTGCAGACCACCACCTATATCCTGGGCCGGCCCAAGGCCAGTACCACGTCGGAAAGTTCTATCTCGAAAATACTGGGAAACAGCGAAAACATGGAAAAAACACACCACGGGGTCTTTCTGCGAAGCACCGGGCACAAATCAACGGATCCGAATGATACCCGGCTTTCCATGCTCCTTGATGCTTACGCCAACCTGGGATACTACTTGGGAACGGAACTGACCCTGCCCAAGAAAGGCATTCTCAGTTCCCTTGACCTTTCCACAGGCATCGGCTTTACCCGGGATATCTACCAGGTAAGTTCCGGGTACACCCCTTTTGCCCAGTATGACGGGACCAGTGATTGGAATACTGCCCGTTTTTTTGATAAGGACATACCCTTCCGTTACCGGTTCAACACCAAGGGGGGCCTGGCCGTTAAGAAGTTTTCCATGAACTGGGTTTTCCCCCATTATTCAGACCCCTATGTGGATCGAGACTTTGTCAACTACCGGTCCGAAGAAATGGACTGGGTTAATATGCTGAAATCAACGAGTACGAACGAGGAGGAGACCACCACCGAGACGCTCCTGGGTAGCTATGACTGGAGATTGAACAGCTCCTTCACCCCGGCGATTCCTCTGTTGGCGCCCTATATTTCGACCCTCTCTCTTGCCAGTTTCACGAGCAGCGTTGCCTTTAGAACCAGAACCTCAGTGGCCATAACCAACACGGTTTCTCCGAACCGGACCTTTTTCTATCCTGATAAATTTACCATCTACTCGATAAGCACCGTAATCGCGGGAACCCCCCTTACCCTGGGCAATGTCAAAACCACCACTCCCAAGGAAGAAGACAAAACCGCAGAGGATCCACTAGCAGGCATAGGAACGCCCCGCTCCCCCTGGGAACAGCCGCCGGATACGGAGACCGATACGAAAACGGGCACAGAATTAGCCTTCCCGGCCCTGAGCCAGCGTTTTGATCTGCCTAAAAGCGGTGGCCCTCGATTTACCTTTGATTACCGGTTTACCCCCTCAAGCTCGTCGGAGCTTCAGTTCAGATCCTCTCAGATAAACTGGCCTGAAGTTGAGGAGATAGACTGGTCGGAAATTTCATCGATATTGACCACCTTTAGAAGCGACGGCTCCTTTACCTTGAGCGTAACCCAGCCTGAAACGAGCCTGTATACCACGTCCCTCAAGTTTTCCGGGATCGCCGCATGGCAGGATCATACCCATATTAATGAAGAGGCCGAAGAGTACACGAACGGTACCGGCGAGAATAAAGTAACGGATCAGACTAAAATAGACGCCGCCCACGAGCGGGCCTATACTGCCACCTACTTCACCACCTCCTACGAATCTTCAACCACGATAAAGCCCCTTTATAGAAACGCAATATGGGGGAATTCAAGTCTTCAATACACGTTAAAAGGGCTTTTGGTAAAAAACGAGTTTACCGGGACCGGAGCGGATCCTTCCTGGGAGGTGATACAGGGTGAGTGGAATAAGGATGATATTGAAATTCATCAGGTAGCCACAAATTTTGCCGCGTCGGTTATGGATAAGGTCCAGACTCTTACGATCACCGCAGATATACCCCCGGAGGATATAACCCTGGCGGGGAACGCGACCTTCAGGGTGTGGCGCACGGAAACGAATATCCGGGGCAAACTCCTGGATCCCTTTGATGAACACCAATTTGATCCTATTTATTTTACCGAAACCCTGCGCTTTGGGACCAACAATAGCTGGTCTCTGCAGCAATATGTGGTCTATGATCCTAAAATTGAGGAATTTACCAATTTCACCACCACCTTTGGGTGGAGCGGCCTTTCAGCCTCCTATACAGCCACCCATTCCCGTCCGTATATCCTTGAGCCCCAGGGATGGATACAAAGTACAGAGGATGCACACTTAAACCCCGTGGAGTTTAAGATCGCGTATAGCAAGACCTTTAAAAAGGCATCTCTCTGGAACAAGCGGCTTTCTTTTTCAATTACTGTGAATTCCAATTTCACCTTTGATTTACAGCGGTATACTAATTCCAGTTTTAACAATACCTTTGGGTTTACCCTGGGGATAGCAAACTTTCTCGACATCTCCTTCTCCACTACCTCGGCAAATACCGTGGTGTTCCGGTATTTTCAAAATCTTCCCTTCTTTGAGCTTCCCATAGAACTGCCAGGGGAACAGAACTTCTTCACGGATCTCTTCAATTCTTTTCGTTTCGATGATGAATCGCTGCGCAAAAGCTCAGGCTTCAAGTTAAAAGCCTTCAAGATAGACCTGGTTCACCATCTGGGGGACTGGAACGCCAAACTGGGAATCACCCTAACCCCCTATCTGGATCAGAATACCGGTGGCGTTCCGATATATAGATTCAACAATGTCATTTCCTTTGTGGTCCAATGGGTGCCTATTACTGAAATAAAGACCGAGATAACCCATGACAAAGACAAAATAGTATTCAAATGATCTTTTTAATTTTTTTAACTATACCCCGGAACGGTTCGTCAGCCAGGGTTTCACGGTATAGGATTCAATCCTGAGCCGCTTGACAAAGTATGCCCCCTTTCATAGGCTTAAACTATGGGACAACATACGAATGCTTCGTTTATACCTCGATTTGTTATGGGTTTTGTTGGAGTCTTGACCATTATTATCGCCGTACTCATTGGGACCGGCGTGGGTTTATCCCTTGCAGAAACGACGAACATTAAAAACCAGGAAAATTTCACTGAATTTGCCCCAGCGCTGCCGACCAAGATACTGGACATCAACGGGACACTGATTACCGAATTTTCAGCAGATGAAAAACGGGAACTGGTCTCCTTGAGCGAGCTTCCCCGGCACCTCATTAACGCGGTCCTGGCACGGGAAGACCCGGATTTTTATAAGCACAAGGGGTTCAGCATCCGGGGAATCGGCCGGGCCGTGTATGGGCAGCTCACCGGGAATAACCTGGGGGGCGGTTCCACCATTACCCAGCAGGTCGCGGGAACCCTCTACACCGATAGAACCGAGATGACTCTGTCCCGGAAACTCCGGGAATTGTGGTGGGCCTTGCAGATGGAACGGCGGTATACCAAGAATGAAATCCTGGAGATTTACCTCAACAAGATGTACATGGGTCCTGGAGTCTACGGGGTGGAGGCGGCCAGTAAGTACTTCTTTGGCCACAGCGCACGGGAGATCACCCTGGCAGAGGCGGCGGTCCTGGTGATTCAGCTTTCAAGTCCCGCCCGGTACAACCCCTTGGATAATCCCAATACGGCTATGGACCGGCAGCGTTCGGTGCTGGATCGGATGATCGAATTCGGCTATACCAACCGGGAAGCGGCGGAGGCGTCCTTTAACGAATACTGGGCCAATTACGATTATACCCGTGCCTCCACTGCCGCCTATTACGACCGGAAAGACGCGGCTCCCTGGTTCAGCGAGTATGTCCGCCGGGAACTGGAAGGGATGATGTACGGACCCATGGATTATTACCGGGATGGCTATACGGTGCACACCACCCTGAACCTGAAACATCAGCAGACAGCGGCTAAATTCATGGAGGAAGGGCTTGTCAAGGCGAATAAGGAGTACGCCAAGTCCGGGGGTGCACGCCTGGACCGGGCTGAACGAACCTATATACCGGTGGTCGATCTCCTGGCCCTCTGTTTCGACCTCCGGGGAATCCGGGAGACCACAGGAGCACAAAACGAACAGAAGGCCCTGAACAAGTATACCAAGGTCATCAACCCCGTGGTGGACATGGCAGCCCTTGCCTTTGGATTGCAGGACCTCAAGCCCATCACCAATGAGGGCTTTGTGAACCTGAAAGACAGTACCGATCAGAACGTGGTTGAAGGTGCCCTCATCGCCATTGAGAACGAAACCGGTTATATCACGGCCCTCATCGGCGGCTCCAAGTACGATGAATCAAACCAGCTTATCCGGGCGACCCAGGGCCGTGTCATGCCAGGCTCGTCCTTCAAACCCCTGTACTATTCTGCGGCCATTGATACCCGTCAATTCACCGCCGCATCCTTAATCTACGATATTCCCGTGGTGTTCCACAATGAAGACGGTACTCCCTATATCCCCCTGAATTTCAAAGGTGAATGGAAGGGATCGGTGCTCCTCTACAACGCCCTGGCCCAATCCATGAACGTGCCTTCCCTCAAGATTCTGGACAGCATTGGATTCGACGCAGCCATAAACCGGGCAGCCGCCCTTTTGGGCATTGAGGACCCGGCGGTAAAACGCCGGACCTTCCCGAGGGTGTACCCCATGGGCCTGGGGATCATTTCCATAGCCCCCATACAGATGGCCCGCGCCTTTGCGACCTTCGCAAACCAGGGCAGGGAGGTTGTCCCCATTGCCATACGGTCAGTGCAGGACCGGAACGGCAAGGTCATTCTGGACACGGAACGGGAGGTACGGCTGCGGCAGCGGCAGATGGGAAACAATATCCAGGTGATCAGTCCCCAAAACGCCTACGTCATGACCAGTATTTTAAAGAAAACCGTGGAAATCGGTACCCTGGCATACGGCGCGGGGTGGGGCGCAAAGTTTACCTTTCAGGATGATCAGGGCAAACGCTACCGTATACCTGCGGCAGGAAAGACCGGAACCACCCAGAACTGGTCCGATGCCTGGGCCGTGGGCTTTACCCCCTATTATACCAGCGCCATCTGGTTTGGTTTTGATAAACCGGGCAATTCCCTGGGACTTTCCCTCACCGGCGCGACCCTGTCAGGCCCGATCTGGGGGGATTTTATGCGGGAGATCCACCAGGGCTTGCCTGAGAAGAATTTTATCCGGCCTTCTTCAGGTATCATTGATGTTGCGGTCTGTGCCAAATCGGGCTTATTACGGACCCCTGCCTGTAATGAGGGAGAGGTAAGCCTTTCGTTCCTGGAAGGAACCCAGCCGGTTCAGTACTGTACTATTCATGGTGAAAAAAACACGACCTTCCCTGCGGATCTGGAACCGAGGGATATCCTGGCTATTGACGATAGTCTCACGAATGGCTTGAAGATGCCCACCTTATCCCTGGACCTGTTGGCCGGTACTCCCGCCGGAAGCCGGAACCGGTCAACTGGCGCCTCCCAGGGCGACCGGGTAATCCGTGGTACTGCTTCACCGGTTGACGAAACCACCCCCTGGGCTGAGGCCCCTGCTGATGAGGTGGAATATCCCGTTTTTATTCCTGGGAATGGACCTGAACTGCCGGCCTATAATCCCCTCCTGGATTAGCCGGTGAGTACAGTACCTTTGCAGCAGGCTCTGCGTGGTTTTGCCATAAACGGCACCGTGTATAATGCCCGCAATGTGCTCATCATCGCGGAACTGGGAACCGCTCACGGGGCTGACCTGGTCAAAGCGAAGGAACTCATTGATGCGGCGGCAGCAGCCGGTGCGGGATGCATCAAATTTCAGATCGTGTATGCCGATGAGATCCTCCACCCCAATACCGGGGAAGTTGTTTTACCAGGTGGGAATATCCGGCTCTACGACCGGTTTAAACAGTTGGAGGTGGACCCGGACTTCTTTGCCGAGCTAAAGGCCCATGTGGAATCCCGGGGTATCTTATTCCTCTGTACTCCCTTCGGCTTGCACAGCGCCCGGGAATTACGGGCCTTGCAGGCTGGGGTACTCAAGATTGCCTCCCCGGAACTAAACCATACCAAGCTGCTCCAGGAACTTGCTTCGTATAAGCTGCCGGTTTTGCTCTCCACAGGGGTTTCAAAACTGGGGGATATTGAGGAAGCCCTGGACGTGCTCTCACCCACAGCGGTATGTCTCCTTCACTGTATTACCGCCTATCCTGCCCCAGAAGTGGATTACAATCTCCGGCTGCTCAGAAGCCTCGCATCGGTTTTCGGCCTTCCCGTGGGGGTGAGCGACCACAGCCTCGATCCTGAGCTGGTCCCGGCCCTGGGAACCGCCCTGGGGGCGGTGGCAATCGAAAAGCACTTCTGTCTGTCCCGGAAGGATCCAGGTCTGGATGACCCCATAGCCCTTCCCCCAGAGGAATTCCAGCAGATGGTCCGCGCCATCCGCCGTGCCTCGGAACTGGGCGGTGAAGAGACCATTGCCGCCCTTTCCCGGGAACGAGGAGCTGGCCTGGTCCAGGCAATTCTGGGAGACGGGGTCAAACGGCTTGCCCCATCAGAAGCGGCCAATTATGAGCGCACGAACCGTTCCCTCCACGCGCTGCGGGACATCCGGGAAGGGGAACCTATCACCACGGATATGATTGCGGCGCTGCGAACCGAAAAGGTACTGCGCCCTGGTCTTCCCCCCGCCTGGGAAGCGGCCATAATCGGTAGAAAGGCCCGTGGTTTTATTCCCGCTGGGGAAGGGATCCGTCTTGAGGACATCTAAAGAATGGTGGGTCTGGGAGGCCCCCGGCCTTCCAGCGGGGGCCCGGGGGCAGCGCCCCCGTACTCTTTGCTTTGTGAGTTGACAGGGGCAGCGTATTCTAGGATACTATGGACATGGGAGATAAGGTATTCCTTGAATTAAAAAACATCACCAAAGCCTTTCCCGGTGTTTTAGCCCTGGATAAGGTCAGTTTTTCGGCGTACTGCGGAGAGGTACATGCCCTGTGTGGTGAAAACGGCGCGGGAAAATCAACCTTGATGAAGATCGTCAATGGCATTTACAAGGCCGATTCTGGTGATATCTACATTGAGGGTATGCCGGTTACCATAGCGAATCCCAAGGACGCCTGTAAACGGGGTATTGCGATGATATTTCAGGAGTGTGCCTTTGTGCCTGAAATGTCTGTGGCGGAAAGCCTCTTCCTGGGGGACTTGCCGGTGGATACCTTACAGCGGGTCAACTGGAAGTATATCTATAAAGAGACTGAAGCGCTCCTGCGGACCGAGGGCTTGCTCGATAATCCGCGCCTCATCGACGGCATTCATACCAAGCTGAAATACCTCACCATCGCCGATATTCAGATGCTGGAAATCCTCAAGGCCATTCACAAGGATTCCCAGGTGATCATCATGGATGAACCGACCTCTGCTCTTGCCAAGAAAGAGGCGGACGAGCTGCTGCACAAGGTTATTGAGCTGCGAAACCGGGGGAAAAGTATTATTTACATTTCCCACAAAATGGATGAACTCTTTAAAATCGCCGACCGGATTACTGTGTTCAGGGATGGCACGGTTGTGGGCAGTGATGCCGCCGCCAAGTTCACCATCGACAAGGTGATCACCATGATGGTGGGGCGGGAACTGAGCAATGATTATCCCAAGATCACCGCCCCCATCGGCGAAGAACTCCTGCGGGTGTCGAATCTGGGGCGGATCGGCGTGTTTTCCGAGGTGAACTTTCATGTGCGGGCAGGGGAAATTGTCGGGTTTGCGGGCCTTGTGGGGGCGGGACGGACTGAAGTGGTACGGGCCATCTGCGGACTGGATCCCGTAGATCGGGGCAAGGTCTTTATCCGGGGAACCGAAATAACCGTTAAAAAAGTAGCCGACAGCATTAATAAGGGGATTGCCATGTGTTCCGAGGATCGCCGGCGGTACGGGCTCGTGCTGATCCGCAGTATTGGTGAAAACATGGGACTCCCCAACTTGGAACGGTATATTTACGGTGGCTATCTTCATCGGCAAAAAGAACAGGCTGAACTTACTGAGCAGGGCCGTAATCTCAAGCTTAAAGCGCCTTCCACGGAAACACCGGTGAACCATTTAAGTGGCGGCAATCAGCAAAAGGTCGTGCTCGCCAAGTGGCTCATTAAAGATCCGTCGGTCCTCATTCTTGATGAGCCAACCCGGGGCATTGACGTGGGGGCGAAATACGAAATCTACAAACTCATGTCCGATATCGTCAAAGACGGGAAAAAGGGCATTGTGATGATATCCTCTGAAATGCCCGAACTTTTGGGGATGTGCGACCGGATCTACGTGATGTCCAAGGGAAGAATCGCCGCGGAATTACCGCGGGATCAATGCTCCCAGGAACTGATTATGCAGTATGCTACTGGCAGCCTGAAGGCTGATGAACATAAAATAGCCGTATAACGGAGAAGTATGATGCGTGCAAAAACCATTACCGGGCCGAATGTATCGGCGTTTTTAAGCAAGTACAGTATTTTTGTCATTCTGGTGATCGCTTTTATACTCAGCTCTCTGCTTAACCGGAATTTCTTGTCTCCCACGAATTTAAGCAACATTCTCAAGCAGAATTCGGTGATCGCCATATTGGCCTTTGGCGAGACCATGCTCATCATCGCCGGTCTTATCGATCTTGCCAATGGTGCGGTACTGGCCTTGGCCGGCGTGCTCTCCATTGCCGTTTTTAAGGCCACTGGTTCTTTGGCGCTTGCATTCTGCGTGGGTATTGTCATTGGAATCCTCTGTAACCTGGTAAGCGGCGCCCTGGTAAGCGTCTATAAGACGCCGCCCTTTATCGCCACCCTCGCGGTGATGACCATGTCCCGTGGGGCAGTGCTCCTCTATACGGCGGGACAGAGTATCTACCAGATCGGTAATTTCGTGGTATTCGGGCAAGGGTTCCTCGGGTTCATCCCCTTTCCCATCATCTTCATGGCGCTGATAATGGTACTCACCTGGTATCTGCTGAACCACTGCCGTTTTGGCCGGGCACTCTACGCCATCGGCGGTAATGAGGAAGCGGCAAATGCTTCAGGTATTCAGGTTGCAAAGACCAAGTTTTTCTGTTATGTGATTAATGGATGCCTGGTGGGATTGGCAGGGGTGATCTTCATGTCCCGGAATAACGCGGGACTGCCGAGCGCGGCCCAGGGCTATGAATTTGAAGCCTTAACCGCGGCGGTTATCGGGGGTACGAGTTTTTCAGGGGGCATCGGGACCGCCATGGGCACCCTGGCCGGCGCTTTCATCGTCGGTATTCTCAACAACATCATGAACCTTTTAGGCGTCAACTCCTATATTCAGCAGATAGTGAAGGGCATTATTATCGCCCTGGCAGTGATCCTGGACATCCGTGCGAAGAACAAGCGGGCCAGACCGAAAGAACTGGTCGCCGAGAAAGCAGACAGCGGAGGGAAGTAAAAAAATACTGATTCGGGTTATTAAGCGCCTGGCGCTTAAAAATAAAAGTTTTTTGGAGGAAAGAAAAGGCATGAAAAAATTAATGGCAGCGGCCCTGGTATTGACCATGGTTTGCTCGGTGGCGTTTGCCGGTGGGGGCAAAAAGGACGGTGAACAAAGCAGTTCCGGGCAAAAGCGCGTCGTGTACATCGCCCGTGCGCAGGCGGATCTCTTTGCCGCATGGCTGGCCAACTCAATCAAAAGTGAGGCGGGAAAGTATCCGAACCTCAAAGTTGACGTTGTGGATGGTCAGGCGGATGACGCCAAGCAGAACGCGGCGATTGAAAACGCCATTACTAACAAGTATGATCTGATCATCTTGCAGCCGAATGACAGCGAAGCTCAGAAGCCCTACATCAGGAAAGTGGTAGAGGCGAAGATTCCGATCATTCTGACCAATCCACGGGTACCGGATGCGGCAATTCAAGCCATTACCAACAGCGTGGACGCCGATCCCTATGAGCAAGCTGCGGTGGTGGCGCGCCTGGCCCTGAGCCAGATTCCCCAGGATGCCAAGGTAGTCGTACTCCGGGGGCCGGATGGAAACATGCACTCCGTTGAACGGCGGCGAGCATGGCAGCAGGAATTCTTTGACCAGCGTTCGGATGTTACCATTGTTGGCGAGCAGTCTGGTCACTGGAACAAAGACGAAGGTATGCGCTATATGGAAGACTGGGCCCAGGCCAATCCCCAAATCGACGCGGTTGTTTCCATGAACGATAATATGGCAATGGGCGCGCTGGAAGCCATCAAAGGCAATCCTAACTTTAGCAATCTCCTCGTCTATGGGGTTGATGGGGATGCGGCAGCGGCGCTTTTAATTCAGGAAGGCAGCTTCACGGCCACGGCCTTCCAGAACGCAGGTGAACTGGCAAAGAAAAACATGGAGTTGGCCAATCAGATACTTACCGGAACGGTAAGCGCGGTGGTCAACACGGATATTGTATGCCCCCTGTACACCAAGGATAACGTTGCCGAACTTATCGCCATTCATAAATCGACCGGGGCGATTAAGTAGTTTTTGGTAAGACCTCTCACGAGCCGTTTCCATAGCCTTGGAAACGGCTCTTTAGCCACTAAAGTACGAAATTCCCCACTTCCTACCTAGCTACTCCTCCCGCTCTTGTGGTATCTTAGAACTATGCGTAACTTGAAAAATATCCTGGTTACTGGCGGAGCGGGTTTCATCGGGTGTAACTTTATCCACCAGCTTCTGGAAGGGGAACCTGAATTTACCGGGCGTATCATTAACCTTGACGCCCTGACCTATGCGGGAAACAGCGCAAGTCTTACGGACCTTGCAGGGCAATTCGGCGGTACGCGGTATTGCTTTGAACATGGCGATATCTGCGACCGGGGGTTTGTTGACGCCCTGTTTAACAAGTATGGGGTGGATACGGTGGTCCATTTTGCCGCGGAAAGCCATGTGGACCGTTCGATTTATGGGCCTGAGACCTTCATCAAGACCAATGTGATGGGCACCTTCACCCTGCTGGAGGCGGCGCGGAACGCCTGGAAACAAGGAGATGGTGTGGTGTTTCACCATATCAGTACCGACGAGGTATATGGTTCCCTGGGGGAAACCGGCGCCTTTTCAGAGACCACCCCCTATGATCCCCGGTCTCCCTATTCAGCCAGTAAGGCTTCAAGCGATCACCTGGTGATGGCCTATCATCATACCTACGGGCTGCCCATCACCCTTTCCAATTGCTCGAACAACTACGGCCCCTATCAGTTCCCGGAAAAACTCATCCCCCTGATGATCCTCAACATAGTGGAAGGCAAGCCTCTGCCTGTATACGGGGACGGCAAGAACATCCGGGACTGGGTCTATGTGGAGGACCATAACCGTGCGGTGTGGACCATCCTGCATACTGGAATAACCGGCGAGAAGTACAACATCGGCGGGGAGAACGAATGGGAGAATATCCGGCTGCTCCATACGTTGATTGACCTGGTATCGAAAAAGGCGGGGCTTGATCCTGAAAAGGTCCGGGGTACCATCACCTTTGTCAAGGACCGGCCCGGCCATGACCGGCGCTACGCCATTGACTGTTCCAAGATAAAGCGGGAACTCGGTTGGACCAGGAAGGTAGGTTTCGAGGAAGGGCTTGCAAAGACCGTGGACTGGTATTTGACGAACACCTCGTGGGTTGACGGGATACGGAGCGGAGAGTACCAGCACTGGGTTGAGAAGAATTACGGGGAACGGGATTGAAACAATAGCAGAAAAATAAGCATGACTGAATTACAGCCCAATATGTTTCTTGAGATTACACGGGGACTGATAACGATAGCCGGATGGTGGGTGTTGTTTTACAAGCTGCACCGTCCACCCACCAGGGTAAGGCGTATCGCCCTCCTGGTGAGCCTTCCGGCGCTGTACTTTTTTTGGAGGTTTTATGTCTTTGAAGGTATCTCAATCTTTGGGATTTATCCTCCTACCTTCTATGCGGTTTTCTGGTCGCTTATTATCCTCTTTTTCGCGCTGCTTGTCGGCGACTGGCGCAGTTCATTGTTTACCGCGATATTCTACATAGGGGTGGAACAGATTATCGACGTTACCCGTATGTGCGCCTACGGCTCCATTACAGGCGGGTGGCCTCAGTCAGTGTCTCTTGAAAGATATGTAATGTTCAATCTGCAATATCTTTTTGTACTGGGCTGGACGGTTTTTTATTACTGGATATTGAAAAAACGCAAAATCAGGATAGCCATACGCAATGCTCTTATGACACTTGCACCGCCCATAGCCATGTTTTTACTGCTCACCCATTTTGACGAGATCGCCCTTCCGCTTCTGGAGCAGGGCGACAATATTTATAGTATAGGATTTATGGTAGGGCTTATTTTCTTTGTCTCGCACCATTTGAGTTTTTATTTCTATGTCAGGCAGTTGAAAATGTTCGACCTGCAAATGCAGAGCCAAACCCTGCAATCCCAGCTTGAGTCGCAAATCCGTCAAAACCAGCTCATTGAAGGCGCGCAAAAGCAAGCCGCGGAAATCCGCCATGAGATGAAGAATTTGATCTTCGCGCTGCAAATCGAATTGAAGCAGCAGAATTATGAAGGGATAGAGACGCGGCTTAACGCGCTGGCGGGAGAGCTGAAACACTATGAACTGAAGCCCTATACCGCCGTTCCGGTCATCGACGCGATGCTTTCCTACAAAGGGGAAATGCTGAGGGAACACGGCGCGGTGTTTACGGTAACGGCTGACCCGCTGGACATCGGCAACGCCCTTGCCTATGACCTTACGTCTTTGCTGGCAATCGCACTGGATAACGCAATAGACGCGATTGCCTTTGGAGCCATGAAGGACGCGCCGGTGCGCGGCGCACTTGTGAGCTTAAAGATAGGGCGGTGGAAGAATATGGTTTTTATCCAGGTTACCAACCCGCTGACCAAGTCCCTCAAGTACCGCAACGGTGAACTGCAAAGCACGAAGGACGACCCGGGACACGGCCTTGGTCTTCTCGCGCTCCGCCGTATCGTTGAACGTTACTCTGGTGAAGTAAAGATTTCCGACAAGGACGGCATGTTTTCTTTGGAGGTAATGCTGGTGAGCTTAAAAGGTCTGGAATCACCGGACTGTTCAGGGAACTTCGGGACTTGAGTCTTGAGCCCTTAGACTTGAGTAGGGAAAAAAAATCCCCGCTGGAAGCCGCAGGAATGCCCAGGTGACCAGAAAAACCACTGAGCTGCTTGTCAATCCTCAAGATTACGGGCTAAAGTAACCTTATGTTAGAAAATTTTATCAAAGCTCTGTTCGGTTCCCAGCATGAACGGGACCTTAAAGCCTTGTTGCCTATATTACACGCGGTTAATGAGAAGGAAGCCTGGGCCACGGCGCTCCCGGCTGAGGAATTCCCCGCTATGACGAACCGGTTCCAGGAACGGTATGGCCAGGGGGAAAGCCTGGATTCGCTGCTTCCTGAAGCCTTTGCCCTTGCACGAGAGGCGGCACGGCGGAACCTGGGAGAACGGCCCTACGATGTGCAGGTCATGGGAGCCATTGTGTTGCATCAGGGGAAAATCGTGGAGATGAAGACCGGTGAGGGAAAGACCCTGATGAGTGTCGCCCCTGCCTACTTAAACGCCATCCCCGGCAGGGGTATCCATGTGGTTACGGTGAATGATTACCTTGCAGCCCGGGATACTGAGTGGATGCGGCCGGTGTTCAGCTACCTGGGACTCTCGGTGGGGACCATCCTCTCGGACATGGATAATCAACGGCGTAAGCAGAACTATGCCTGTGACATCACCTACGGGACCAATCACGAGTTCGGCTTTGATTATCTCAGGGATAATATGTGCCGGGACCTGGAAAGCCGGGTCCAGCGGGGGCATCATTTTTGTATTGTCGATGAAATCGACTCCATTCTTATTGACGAAGCCCGGACTCCCCTGATCATTTCCGGCGCTGCTGAGGACGATACCTTTAAGTACGCTGAGGTTGACCGGCTTCTGGGTTCCCTTGAGGAGGTTAAGAAGAAGGCTGATGGTGAATACCCTGATGAGACCCAGGGAGAGGAGGTGATCGGGGACTTTAAGCTCAATGAGAAAAACAAGGGCATCTCTTTCAGTAATGCAGGGCTGTCCAAAATCGAGGAGATTCTGCAGAAGCGGAACCTCATCAAAGGGGCCGTTGTGGATGAGGAGAATTTTGAGTACATCCATTACTTTACCCAGGCCCTGCGGGCACATAAGCTCTTTCACCTGGATGTGGATTATGTGGTACAGGATGGTCAGGTTCAGATCGTGGATGAGTTCACTGGCCGCATCCTCCACGGTCGCCGCTATTCTGATGGGCTGCACCAGGCTATTGAGGCCAAGGAACGGATCCGGATTGCCCAGCGGAACCGTACTCTGGCGACCATCACGTTCCAGAACTACTTCAGACTCTACACCAAAATCTCCGGCATGACCGGTACTGCCGATACTGAGGCCGTGGAATTCAGCAAGATCTATAACCTTGAGGTGGTGGTGATCCCCACGAACATGCCGGTTGCCCGGAACGATGAAAACGATGTGGTGTACCTCAACGAAAAGGAGAAGTTCGACGCCCTCTGTGATGAGATTGCCGCTGCCTATAAGCAGGGGCAGCCGACCCTGGTGGGGACTGTTTCCATCGAGAAATCGGAGAAGCTCTCCTCCCTCCTCACCCGCCGGGGGGTGCGCCATGAGGTGCTGAACGCCAAGAACCACGCACGGGAGGCGGTGATCATTGCCGAGGCCGGGGCCAAGGGGGCGGTTACTATTGCCACCAACATGGCCGGCCGGGGCACGGACATCAAGCTGGGGGGTAATCCTGAACACCGTGCCCGTAAACGGGCGGGGACTGATGTAAGTTCTGAGCAGTACGCTGCAATCTACAAGGATGAGTACGCAAAATGGCAGCGGGATTATGAGGAAGTCAAGTCCTTGGGGGGGCTGTATGTGATCGGCACGGAACGGCATGAGAGCCGGCGTATTGATAACCAGCTCCGGGGGCGTTCTGGCCGCCAGGGTGATCCGGGGAAATCGAAGTTCTTCATCTCAATGGATGATGATCTGATGCGTCTTTTCGGCGGGGATAATATCAAGAACCTCATGGCCAAGATCGGTATGGAACCGGGGGAACCTATCTACCATCCCTGGCTCAATAAGAGCATTGAAAAGGCCCAGAAAAAGGTGGAGGAGCGGAACTTTGAAATCCGCAAACACCTCCTGGAGTACGATGATGTGCTGAACCAGCAGCGGAAGTTCATCTATGAACAGCGGGACGCCATCCTCAAAGACAAGGATCTCAAGCAACGGGTCAATGACGCTACCAGTGACATGGTGAGCGCCATTTTGGAGGGTCTTAAGAATACCCGCCACCGGGATTCCACTGTTGCGCTCAAAGAGGTAACGGAGTATCTTAAAACCAAATTTGCCTATCAACTGCACCTTGAGGAGGGGGAACCAAACGAACTTCTTGAACAGCGCATCATCGGGGACCTGGAAAAGGATACTGAGGAAAAGGCCGCCCTCATCGGTGAGGATAATCTCAACATCTTTATCAGGATGCAGTACCTCCAGGCAGTGGACCGTAAATGGCTTGATCACCTTGAAAACATGGAAGCCCTACGGGAAGCGGTGTATCTGCGGAGTTATGCCCAGAAAAATCCCCTCACCGAATATAAGGTTGAAGGCTTTCAAATATTTGATACCATGATCGACCAGATCCGGGAGGAGATTGCCTCCCGGTTGCACCTGGTACGGATTCAACTGGCAGGGGAGCGGGAGGTAAAACTGCGGACCGTGTCAACAGCGCAATCCGCGAGCCACGGCAGCCTTGGAGCCTTTGCAGCAATACGGAACGCAGGGGACAAGGGGCGTTCCCAGCCTGAAGCCGTTACCGTGGTCAGGGCGCAGCCCAAGGTGGGCCGCAATGATCCCTGTCCCTGTGGTTCCGGCAAGAAGTACAAGTACTGCCACGGCAGATAGGACCTCAAAAAGGGCGGTGGGCCTCGGTTAAGGGGCCACCGCATCCTGCTCCTTAATATAAGCGGCAAGTTTTTTATCCTGGATCCGGATGTGGTTGACGAGCCAGTCCCCAATGGTACTACAGACCTTATTAATGAGTTCCTCAGAAGGCCCCTTCATTATCAGTTGCCTTGAAAAATCCCTGACCTCCGCTTTCAGGGCCTCATGGTATTTTTTATGGTTCTCAAAATCAGGATAGTGGTATTTTTGCTGAAGTCTCTGCTCATCAAAAAAGTGTTTGATGGTGTAATTAGTTAAGAAATCCAGGCTTTTTGATAAGTCTTCGCTGCCCTTTCCCTGCTGGTAGGTATGCAGAAGATCATTGATTGCAACAAACAACTGTTTGTGCTGGGTATCTATCATCTCATGCCCGGTTTCTAAAGTGCTATCCCATCGATAGTCAACAATCATAAGAAGTCTCCTCTCGGCAGTGAGTATATAATTTATAGAGATAAAGAACAATCCCTCTTCTCGGCCCGCTGCCGCTTTGAAGGCGGTCCATAGCCGGGTATACGCTTCTTCCGCCTCGGGGTGCGGGGCCTTGCTTCAGAGGATATGCGCGCATCCTACAAATCGGGCCACAAAACTCGTCCAGGGATGGTACATCCGGTGCAAAACCAATAAGTATACTAAAAAACGAGTTTCCGATCAACTATCAGTCACATCTCATGGAGCCTAAGTGAATGATCCCCATTTTGACGGCATACAGGGCAATCTGGGTCCGGTTCTCTAAGCCCACCTTTTGCATGGCCGAAGAAATATAATTGCGAACCGTTCCCGTGGTAAGGCACAACTTATCAGCGATTTCCTGATTTGACCGGCCCTGTCCAATATAGGTCATAATCCGGAGTTCCGTTTTGGAAATGCTTGAGGGTATGGTGTTCCAGGTCCCGTTCTGGTATGAGGTACTCTGAGACCCTTTGCACGGGTCATTATTCCTGACTAGCTCTGAAAGGATATGGAATGCCTTGGCGGTAATCCGGGGGGTTATAACACTCCCGCCCTCATACACAACCCTGATGGAAGCGGCTAATTGATCCATATCCGTATTTTTCAAAAGATAGCCAGAAACTTTGCTACCTATTGCCTGGCAGATATGGGCATCATCTTCAAGAGAGGTAAACAGCATGATGGCAGTAGCAAGGGACTTGCTTCTTAATAAGGGAATGATTCCTGGCAAACAAATGTCAAGGATCAGGATATCAGGTTTTAATCCAGCCACCAGCTTAAGGGCATCGTACCCATCTTTTCCAAGCCCGATGATTTCAAAATCATGTTGAGCGGATACAGTGGTTTCTATACAGATGCGGTCTACGTCCTGTTCATCAATAATAACTATTCTTATCATCGTGACGATCTACCTTTGCATAAAAAGCATACCTTTGGGGGATATTCAAAGCCACTAGGGTTTTGAAAGACGTTGGTCCGATAGGTTTATTCCTATGTCCTATTTAATTTAGTATTTTACCAGAATTCAAATTTTGCAAGAATTTTTTCATGGTTTATGATATTTATCATAAACTAATAGCCATTAATTATTCGCTATAAGTTATCATTATTTGTCAGGATTATTTATATAAACTGATACATTTTATTGACCCAGGGAAAAAGCTGTGTTATAATTATAATATCCAGTTTGGAAAAGTCAATATCACTTCTTTTGGACTAAGCCATGCAGTATTTTGATACTCATGCCCATATAGGGCTTATATGTGATGACCCTATTGAGCAACTCATTGTTATTCAGGAAGCCCGTCAGGTTTCCGTTACGCGGCTCATTTCAATTTGTAATAGCCTCCATGATTTTGGGCAGGTCTATGAAAATCTGAAATCTGCGTTACAGGTGTACCATGCTGTGGGGGTTTCTCCATCGGAAGTACAGAATCCAGGGAAAGATTGGGTCAAAATCATAGAACAAGGGGTACGACTCCCCCGAGTGGTGGCTATCGGTGAGATCGGCCTTGATTACTACCGTAAATTCGGGGATAAAAAGTCCCAGATTGAGCTATTCATCACCCAACTCGATTTGGCTGCCAAGCTCGATATGCCGGTGATCATCCATAACCGGGACGCGGGGCATGATGTATTGGACATACTCCGGGACCGGCTGCCCCATAAGGGCGGGGTCCTCCATTGTTATTCCGAAAATGCCGAATACGCCCGGAAGGCCCTGAACCTGAACCTCTATTTCTCATTTGCAGGGAATTTAACCTACCGGAACGCCCGGAATCTCCATGAGACCATCGACGTACTCCCCTTGGATCGGATCCTCATTGAATCTGAAAGTCCCTTTATGGTCCCTGCGAATTACCGGGGTAAGCGTAATATGCCCAAATACCTCCCCTCCACCGCCCAGTTCCTTGCAGACATGCTGGACATCGGCGATGAGGAACTGGCTGCTACGCTGTGGGAGAATGCCAATCGCTGCTTCGGACTTCCCAATTAGTACGTCTATGGGTCTGTACCATCCAGTTGCAATCGGTTCCCTCACCATCCCCGGCAATCTCTTTCTTGCCCCGGTGGCGGGGTATTTCGACCGGGTCTTCCGGTCGATCTGCATAGAACAGGGGGCGGATTTTACCTGTACCGAGCTGGTCTCCTCTGAGGCCCTGGTACGGAACCCCCTTTATGGGGCTTTGGCGCATAGAGCTTCACTAGAGAAGAACATCCTCAGCCGTGGGGATAATGAGACCCGATACGCGGTCCAGCTCTTCGGCTCGGATCCGGAGGTGATGTACCGGGCCACCGGTTTGCTGGCCCCCTATCATCCCGAGGCGGTGGATATCAACTGCGGATGTCCGGTGCCAAAGGTAACCAAAACCGGGGCAGGTTCTGCCCTGATGCGGAACCCTGTGCTCCTGGGCCGCATCGTGGAGGCCGTGGTCCGAGGTGCAGAGGAACGGCTGGGAGGGGCGCCGGTGACCGTGAAGATGCGTTCCGGCTGGGATGCTTCATCGGTCAATTACCGGGAATGTGCCCGAATCGCCGTGGAAGCTGGCGCAGCCCTGGTAAGCCTTCACGCCCGGACCAGATCCCAGGGCTATGCGGGAACAAGCGACTGGTCCCACATCGCGGACCTGGTTTCCCAGGTTCCGGTTCCCGTAGCAGGGTCCGGGGACCTCTTTTCTCCAGAAGACGCGGAGCGGATGCTCCGGGAGACGGGCTGTGCTGCGGTGTTGTTTGCCCGGGGAGCCATGGGGAATCCCTGCATCTTTTCCGCCGCCCGGTCCCTGTTATTGACCGGTTCCTGGGAGCTGCCAACAGCAGAGGAACGGCTTGCCCTAGGGTTTCGCCACTTGACGCACTTGGCCACGGATATTGGGGAAGGGAGCGCCTGCCGGGAAATGCGGAAGCAGTTCTGTGCATACACCAAGGGACTGGCCGGTGGCGCGGCCCTGCGGAACCGGCTGGTTCATGCCCAGACCATTGGAGAATACCGGGATATTCTTAGCCCCTTATATCGAGGGTCTCTTTCAGCGTTGTTTCAAGAAGTTGGGAAAAACTGACCTTCTTTTTCTCGGTTATTTGTGTAATTCTGATACTCTGCAGAGTTGATTATCAATAGCAGTTTGCGTGCCAAGTGAATGGAATTAATCGGGAATTTTCAAATTAAAAAAATGCTGAAAATTGTTATCCAAGTTGTTTTTTTTCTTGCTTTGTGCTATTGTATATAATAGAGTCTTTAATATGATTGAAAAGGGGTTGGCTATGCAAATATTGTCTCAAGTTCTATTTGATAAGTGTA
>JAITQK010000183.1 GCA_031288975.1 Treponema sp.
CCTATATTGGTTTAGGTTACGCATTCTAAATCCAGGTATAGCACCATGCAACTGTAGCGGCGTTCCCAAAACTGAAGTTTTGAGAACGCTCCTTAGATTTAGAGGAGAAATTGAGCTTAAGCCCGATTTTTCCAGGAGTTTTTTCCAAAACTAATCGAGTTTTAGGAAAAGTTCTGTTGTCAGATTTTTGGCTAAGGAGGCTAAAATGAAGAGGAATGGTTTTCTGATGGGAATACTCAGTATGGTGCTGGTATTCGGGATGGCGCTGTTTGTCGGGTGCAAGAACGATGACGATGACGGCGGTGGCAATGGTGACGGTGGTGATGATTACCTGGTTGGAACTTGGAAACCTGCCGACGGTGATCCCACGCTTCATCTCATGCGTGATAAGACTTGGGAAATTGAAACCACTAAAACCACATCCTCCCGGGAAAAGAACGGGGATGAATGGAAGGTTCAAACCGCACCCACTGGCGCTCTCACCATCTTATTAAAGAATGGTGGTGGTAATGAGTGGTCTTTCAGCTTTAACAAAGTCAGTAATACCAAAATAAAAATTTTAACTGATTCTATTACAGGATTTTTTGTTCCTCCCGAAGACTGGCCGTCCGGGTCTGGATTAGGGAAGGAGTATGAAAAGGTAGAATAAAACAGTAAAGAAAACCGCCGTGCCATCCGTGGTGCGGCACTTCGTAGCGGGGTTTACATCACTTATCAGACGGTTTCTGTTTCGGCAGGTTGAACATCTTGGAATAGTAAGATGTTCAGCCTAGAATGGCGCCGCCATCTTTGGCAAGCTATTTAGTTGCCAGTCTTATTCTCGGATTTGTTGTAGGCAGCCTTTCGGACTAGGAGGAAGAATGGGATTTTTTGAATTAGCAGGTGCTTTTTTAGATGGTTTTTTCGGCAGTGAAGAATCGATTACTGATTGGATTGATCGTTTCACTGATTCTCGCAGTGCTACTGGTGTAGCTTTGTTTTGCAAGCATCATAAGTTTGCTAATGATTGTGTTATAACCGCCGTGATTGTAGGCAATGATGGCAGTGAAATTGCAAGCAATTCATGGCAACTACCCTGGGGAAGAGAAGTTAAAGAGTTTATGGGTGGGAAAAAAGAACAATTCTATACTTTTGGATAATCGGTGGAATAGATTATGGGAACGTGGCGGTGTTCAAAATGTGGAAACTCAACATGGAGCAACAACAAGCCGCTCGTAGGCACTTGTGTAAAAGGCGGCGGCCATCGGTGGCTATCAGCGGATGGGACGAAACCAGTTGTCTGGCGTTGTGGTAAATGCGGAAATTCTACGGTTTCCGCAAATCGCCCATTGGATCGACCTTGTTCTAAAGGGGGTAAATGCATCTGGAGAAAACAGAATTAATGGGAAGGTCTATTATCTGGTACCGGAAAGGGGAAATTGTATCGGTTAAAAGCCTGTCCGTTGGACAGGAAAAAACTTTTAATGTTCGGAGGAATTAATGTATTGTTCAAAATGCGGAGCGCACGTCAGCGGGGGAACAGTTAGCGCTGATATTGACAGAGAATTCGCTGATGAAGATGCCAATGATGCAGAGGCGTATTTCAAGCGGGGTTTTGCGTATAATGACCAAGGGGACTATGACCGTGCGATAGCGGAATATGATCACGCGATAGCGGACTTTACGCAGGCGATACGACTGGACCCCAATGATGCGATGCCGTATGCCTTGCGGGGTTTTGTGTATAAAGCAAAGGGGAATCTGATACAGGCAAATCAGGACTTTGCGGAGGCAAAACGACTGGGCCTATGTATGGAGTGACCCATGGGAGGTGGCAACATTAAAAAAAATCCGCCCGCATCCATTCAGGCGGCTACAGGGTTCACTGCGCGGGTATGCGTCTGGGACATTAGACGACATAAAAACTAAGGGGAAAAAATACAGCGTAGAATGACTACACTCCCGAAACGTCGGAGTATAGTCTGGAACCATAAAGCTGTAATTGTGAAGTAGCAGTACGTTGAAGAGTACGTCTGGACCGCGCTCAAGGCTGATGCCTGTATGACTATTGTTCCGGCCTCCTGAATACCGCCAGGGTTTCGATATGTGCTGTTTGGGGATAAAAATCATAGCCCTTCAGTGTTTCAAGCCGGTATCCTCCGGTGCATAGTTCCCGGCTATCCCGGGCCAGAGTTGCAGGATCGCAGGATATATAGGCCAGGATGGGCGGCCCCTCCGCAGAAAGCCAATGCCGCAGCACCGTGGATAGGCCCTGCCGGGGTGGGTCCACCACCATGAAGCCGTAGCCCCCCGGACCGCGCTGAAGACCGGCTCTGGCGGCTCTGGTTTGTATCCACCGGTCGCAGGAAAGGGCAGTATACCGTATACCTGGTCCCTGAACATTCTCCCGTGCCACGTTGAGGGCCTCCCGGTCTGCTTCCACCAGGTCGATGCGGGAAAAATGATCCCTCAGAAACGCGGCAAAGGTTCCCACCCCGCAGTACAGGTCCGCCATGGGACGGGACGTATCCGCTTCCCCGGCGAGGCCCAGCAGATCCCCAATGAGCATTTCCAGCATGATCCCGTTACTCTGAAAGAACACCCCAGCATCCAGGTGGATGTCCCGGTCGCGGATCCGAACCCTGCCCCGGCTTTTCCCGCCTTCACTTAAAAAGGTGTTTAACCGGGCATAGACGGTGAAACGATCCTTTTCAGGGGGTGGAACCAGACTGTTTTGCCCTAGGGCCAGCCGGATTCCCGGATCCGCAATGGGACAATCCTGAATCGGGATGATGGTTTCGCTGTTCCGGGCCTTCAGGCCCAATGATCCTGTGACCGGCACCTTGTGGAAACGGGGAGGCCGGTGAGGCCCTGCAAAATGATTAACAGGGGTAGTATAATGCAATTGCATCCGGTTCCGATATTCAAAGGAAGGTGATTGACAAAGCTCCGGCAGGACGCTTAAGCCTCCGATACGGGTAAAGGTATCCTGGAGGATATGGCCTTTTTCGGCGATCTGGGCGTGATAGGCAAGATGCTGCAGGGAACAGCCCCCACAGCTTCCGTAGCAGGAACAAAGAGGCGGAACCCGGTGGGGGGAAGGTTCAAGGATTTCCACCAATGCAGCCTGCGCCCAACTGGTATGTTCCTCGCATATACGCCCAGTTACCAGGTCTCCGGGGGCGGTGTATTCCATAAAAACCCGCTGCCCCTGATAGGTCAGCATCCCAGCTCCACCAGGGGCAATACATTCCACAGGAGCAGTAAAAATTTCACCATGTATCATGGATTTTATAGTATAACAGATTGCAAGAATAATAACATAGGGAGTACAATAGCGTATGGATGGATCGAATAGGCTGGGAAATACTCATGATTCTGATGAACTGAATTGTACCGGTGAATGGATCCGTTCTGATGATGGGCTAAAGCTTTTTGTGAGGCGATGGATTTCCCAGAAACCCAGGGCGGTACTGCATCTGGTCCATGGGATGGCCGAACATTCCCTGCGGTATGACCGGCTGGGCCAGCGGTTCAGCCAGGCGGGTATTGAAGTGTGGGCTGCGGATCAGCGGGGTCATGGTAAGACCGCTGATCTGGGGGTCAATGAGGCTGATAAGGGCGGGCTTTTGGGGCATTGTGCTGATAAGGATGGGATTGCAAAGATTATGGCGGATATTGACCGCATCAATAAGACGATTCATGGTATCTATCCTGAGGTTCCCCTGTTCCTATTGGGTCATTCTTGGGGGTCTTTTCTCACCCAAAACTACATTGAAACCTCCACATACCCCCTGGCCGGTTGTATCCTGTCAGGAACCAGAGGACCAGATGGCTTAAAAATAAAGATGAGTGTTCCTGTCATGGCCTTACTTGTCCTGCTTACAGGACCGCGTAAGGGTTCACGCCTGGCCCGGGCTTTTGCCGATGGACCGTTTAGTAAGCCCTTTAAGCCGAATCGGACCCCTTTTGACTGGCTTTCACGGGATGAAAAAGAGGTGGACGCCTACTATAGTGACCCCTTTTCAGGTATGCTCTGCTCCGCTGGGTTTTACCGCGATTTGAGCGCCCTCCTCTACCAGATTCATAAAGCGGAATCTATGAATATGATTCGGCGGGACTTACCCATCTATGTGTTTAGCGGTAACGCTGACCCGGTGGGGGACATGGGGGCGAGTCCCACGGCCCTGGTAAATGCGTACCGGTCTATCGGGATACGGGACCTGGAGTTCGTGTTATACCCCGATGCCCGGCATGAAACCCTGAACGAAACCAACCGGGAGGAGGTTACTGAAAATTTGCTTGACTGGATCAACCGGCATTGTGGTACTAAGTCCTAATGTGCAGGTTTTGACCCAGGTGCTTACCCAGTTTCGTTGAAACTGACCTTGATTCTATTATAGAGAGAGGCTTCCTTGCGCATCCGTTATGCTACTGAAAAGGGCGGAAGACCTGTTAAAAAAGCTGTTGTCTATACCCCGGATGAACATGGTATTATCAGTACCGATGTCGATGTCGATGCGGTGCATATTGTCAGACGTCTCAAGGCCGGCGGCTATGAGGCGTATATTGTCGGCGGGGCGGTCCGGGACTTGATCCTCGGTAAAAAACCCAAGGATTTTGATATTGTGAGCGATGCCAGTCCGACCCGGATCAAGAAGTTGTTCCGTATTGCCCGGATCATAGGCCACCGGTTCAGGCTGGTTCATGTGTATTGCGGGTCTAAGATTTTTGAGGTTTCCACCTTCCGTTCCCTCAAGGACGGGCCTACTAGTAATACCTACGGGACCATTGAAGAGGATGTGCTCCGCAGGGATTTCTCCCTGAACGCCCTGTTCTACGATCCCCTCACCCATCTGGTGGTGGACTATGTGGGGGGCATGAAGGATATACGGGAAAAACGGATTCGGCCCCTCATTTCCCTAGCGACCATCTTCAAGGACGATCCGGTGCGGATGATCCGGGCGGTCAAATACGCGGCCACCACAGGTTTCAGGCTCCCCCTGTCCCTCAAATGGCAGATCCGGCGGGACTCCCACTTACTGGCTGAGGTTTCTCCATCCCGGCTGACCGAGGAAATCTTTAAGATCATCCACGGGTCCTCTGCGGCGCTGATAGTGGAAAACCTTGAATCTTTTGGGTTATATGCCTACCTCCAGCCCAATGCTTCCCAATTGATGAAGGAAAAGGATGATTTCCGTGCCCGGTATGGTAAGCGCCTTGCCGCATTAAACCAGGAGGGCCAGCCTGTCATCCCCGGAGCGGCCCTCGCCGCCCTGATCGAGGACTATATCGAAGACAATACCGATTGGGAGGCAGAGGAAATCGCGGAACAGTATAAAGATATCTTTATGATGGCTCGGCAATTTGTCCTTCCCATGAATCCACCACGGGTTGAATTGGATCAGGGGGTACGCCTGGTGTTCAAGGTCCATGGTATCACCATTAAAAAATCCCGGTTTCCAGACCGGGACCGGCCCTCATTTTCCAGGGGAACGCACGCCGGTACCCCGGAGCTTCCCGAAGAGGACCCTCCAAGACGCCACCGCCGGCATCGGCGGAAAGAACCTGGTGGTGGGCAAGAGAATTTTCAGGTTCAAGATTGATTTTTTGTTGGCCCTCCGGGGCCATGCACCATCGGGTGGTGATCCAAAAAGTATGCTTAAAAAATTAGGAGGTGATCCAGAAAGTATGCTGAGGCATCATATATGACCTTCATTGATGTAAAAGAATGTCGCATCAAATACCTTCCGATGAATGAGGCGGTTTGTTGAAAAACAGCACGTCTTCCTGAAAACACACCGA
>JAITQK010000237.1 GCA_031288975.1 Treponema sp.
TTTTTCTTCGTTTTTTGCCGTTATGCGTACCATGCGGTATAAGAAAAAAAACCGCTTGAAAGGCACCGCCCTTATATCTTATCATACTACCATGCCTAAAATCGAAGTAAACGAGGACATTTTCTATACCCTGGCGGGCCGCCGCTGGGACAGCCGCGAGGCCTTTGAGGAGGCCCTCACCTGCGCCAAGGCGGAGCTGGACGAGGATTCTGACAAGGGGCTTCCTGCGGTGGAACGTACCCTCAAGATCGAGTTGAACGATACCAACCGGCCTGATCTCTGGGCTACTGCGGGATGCGCCCGGCAGCTCCGTATACATAACGGCGGGAAGCGGCCAGAGTATCCTTTCTTTTCATATCCGAGCCAAAGCAGAAAGACGGACCGGAAGGTGCTGGTGGAGGCCACGGTCCAGGGAGTGCGGCCCTATCTCGCGGGGTTCATTGCCCTGGGCAAGGGGATCACTGATGCGTCTCTCCGGGACATGATCCAGACCCAGGAGAAGCTGGCCTGGAACTTTGGCCGCAAGCGGAGGACCATTTCCATGGGTCTATATCGCATTGCTATCATCCAATGGCCCATCATCTACAAGGCGGTGGACCCTGATGCGGTTTCCTTTGTACCCCTCCAGTGGGATGTGCCCCTCACCCTCCGGGAGATTCTCAAGCAGCACCCTAAAGGCCGGGAATACGCCTTTATCCAGGAACACGAACCCCTGCACCCTCTGCTGGTGGACGCTCAGGGCGGCATCCTCTCCTATCCACCGATCATCAACTCAGCGGACCTGGGGGCGGTCCAGGTGGGGGACCGAGACCTCTTCATAGAGCTCACCGGTACGGACCAGCCCTCGGTAACGCTGGCAGCTTCCATTATGGCCTGTGACCTTGCAGACCAGGGCTATACCATCGAGCCGGTGGCAGTGGAATATGCCTACGACACCCCCTTGGGGCGGACTGTTACCACCCCCTACTATTTCCAGGAACCGGTGTTTTGTTCATTAGGCCGGATAGAACGTTTTTTGGGGGAGCCGCTCAACGCCGAGGCATGTATCGCTGCCCTGACCAGGATGGGCGTACACGCTGAAAAGGACCGCGCTGTTGAACGGGGTGAAACCACCGAAACCGAGGGGATTCGGGCTTATCCTCCAGAATACCGGAATGATTTTCTCCATGCCGCTGATGTGGCTGAGGATGTGATGATTGGCCGGGGACTTAACTCCTTTACGCCAACACGCCCCCGGGACTTCACCGTAGGGCGGCTCACGCCGATTACCTACTTCAGCCGCAGGGTCAAGGAGATACTAGTGGGCATGGGCTATCAGGAGCTGATCTACAACTACCTAGGCTGCCGGAAGGACCTGGTGGAGAACATGCGGGGGGATGGCAGCCGGATCATCCGCATTGCCAACCCCATGACCGAGAACTACGAGTACCTTCGGGACTCGGTGCTGGCTTCCCTCATGATGAGCGAGGCTGTATCCGGTCACTCGGTCTATCCCCACCGGATCTTCGAGATTGGCAAGGTGGCCTACCGGGAGCCAACGGAAAACTACGGTACCCGGACCCGTCAGTACGCGGGGTTTCTCCACGCTGCCCAGGATGCCAACTTCAATACGGTTACAGGGCAACTGCAAACCCTCTTTTATTACCTTTCCCGGGAATACGAAGTGGAGGAGTCGGCGGATCCCCGGTTCATCCCTGGTAGAGCAGCGGCGATCCGGTATCTGGGAGAATGTATCGGTGTGTTTGGGGAAGTACACCCAGAGGTACTGGAAAACTGGGGTGTAAGCATGCCGTGCACCGCCGGAGAGTTAGACTTGGAAGCCCTGCTATAACGATAGAGAAGCATTTTTACCACGAATTGCACGAATCATAAACAATGTAAATTCGTGGTTTTTATTTTTGTACGGTTTGTGCCTGTGGGAAACTGGATTGCCAAGACCATAAAACAGCTCAGCAACCATTTTCAAAATCGCTCACTTTACCGCAGGATAAACACTTTTCCCGTTGTCCCGCCGTGGACAATGGGGCAGCACTATGCACCGCCGCCACCAGAAGCCGCACGCCCTCAAGCGCTATTCGTCTAAACTTTACCGCTATTTACGCCTGCGCCTGTCCCCCAAACGTCCCTGCTTGCCCCTTGCCAGAGCTTCCCCCAGTATGCTACAGTGAATCATAAAAATGATGATACCTCGAATAGACGGAGTTTACGCTTGTTCCTGAAAAATCTTGATATCTTTGGCTTCAAGTCTTTTGCCGACCGTACCCAGGTGGCATTTGCCGACGGGATAACCGCCCTCTTGGGGCCAAACGGCTGTGGTAAGTCCAATGTGGTGGACGCGATAAAGTGGGTACTGGGAGAACAGGCATCCCGGGCCATGCGGGCGGAGAAGATGGAGGACGTGATCTTCAACGGTACTGAGAACCGGAAGCCCCTCAATGTGGCGGAAGTAACCCTCACCCTGGCCAATGACGCGGGGTTGCTCCCCATTGACATGCCTGAAGTCCAGATCAAACGGCGGCTCTACCGGTCCGGGGAGAGCGAATACTATATCAATACCACGCAGGTCAGGCTCAAAGAGGTGCGGGAGCTGTTCTGGGACACCGGGGTGGGGAAGGCTGCCTATTCGGTGATGGAACAGGGCAAAATCGACCAGATCCTCTCGTCCAAGCCTGATGAGCGGCGGTATTTGTTTGAGGAAGCCGCGGGGATCACCAAATTCAAGGTGAAAAGCGCCGAGGCAGAGCGGAAACTCGTGAAAACCGAGGAGAACATGCGTCAGGTTGAGGGAATTCTGGGGGAGGTGAAGCGCTCCTACGATACCCTCAAGGTGCAATCCGATAAAACCCTGCAATACCGGACCTTGAGGGAAGCGGTCTTTCAGTTTGAATTGGATATTCAGCTCCTCAAACTGAAACAGTTCAAGCATGAGCGGGATGCACGGGAAGGGGAGCTTACCAAGCGGACTTCCGAGCGGGATAGGATACGGGCCGAGCTGGACGCGGTGAGCAAGTCCCTGGAAGAAAACATGGATGTGGTGAACTCTATGGAAGAAAAAATCGTTGAGTACCAGAAGAACATCTATGGCCTTATGGTGGAAAAGAACGCCAGGGAGAAGGAGGCCCGCTTACTCGCGGAACAACGAAACGAGAGTAAGGCTAAGATCCAGCAGAACGAGGGCCGGGAACGGGCCGTGAATAGTAAGATTGAGGAACTCATCGAGGACGCAGCGGAGCAGGATGGGGTGGTGCAAGACCTCCGCAAGAAGGTTCAGGACCTCACGGAAAATATCGCCTCTTTCGAGGAAAACATCCGGCTTACTGCCGCCCGAATCGGGGAAAACGAGGCCGCTGCCCGCCGGGCTGAGGAGGAAATCCGGGGTCTTGAAAAAGAACGGACCGGCTATGAGCATGAACTGGAAGCCATCACCGACGACATAGTGGCCGCCCTGGACGCGGGCCTCAAAGAGGCGGGGTATTCGGCAACCGAGCGGAGGCGTCTTGAGGCGGAACTGCACGAGACCTTAGGGGTCATCAAAATCTTCCTTGCAGGCCGGGAAACCTTGATCCGGGACTTAACCAAGGCGGCAGATCGGGCCGTGGCAGGGCCCCCTTTAGGAGCCACAGAACTCAAGCGTATTGCCGAAGGACTTGCAACGAGCCTTGAAGCAGCAGCGGGAAGCGCAGATAAGGCCGGTTCCCTCTTTGAGGCGTACCGGAAAAGTACCCCCTCCTTTCTGGATGATTTCCTTGCCCCCGAAGGGATCATCACCAAGAAGCGGGGGTATGATGCCCAGATCCGCGCTGCCAAAGAAGGGGTTGCCCTGCGGCGGGAACGGATAGCCGCCCTCAGAGGGGACAATGAAAACCTGAGTGCCAAAATAGACGAATACCGGACGACCCTGGCGGAACTGCGGGTAAACCAGGCGCGAATGAGCGCCCAGGCCCAGTCCGCTGAAGAACAGGCCAAGTTGATCCGCCGGGAATTAGCGGGCCAGGAGTCCCTCCGCAAGACCGTCCAGGATGAACTCTTCCTGGACCGTAAGCGTTTCGAGGAAATCGAGGAACGGATCAGCGATACCGAATCGGACCTTGCGGACATCGAACGGAAGGGCTTTGCCCTGAGCGGGGAACTAGAAAAGCTGGAGCAGGACATACAAGTGCGGAACGGGGATGTGGCGGGAAAACAGGAGACCATCAAGAAGCGGACCATGGAACTCGCCACGGTTCAGGAAACCCTTGAGCGGATACACCTGGAACTGGTCCAGTCTGAGACAGAAATCAAGAACATCCAGAACAACTTCCGGGAGACCCATTCCCGGGACCTCCTGGAGTTTGAAGAACGGATCAGCGCCATCACCGCCCCAGCCTCGGAATTGCGGGAAAAACTCGCCGATGCCCGGTCGATTCTTAAAGACCTCGGTTCCGTGAACCTCATGGCCCCTGAGGAATTTGCCGAAACCAAGGAACGGTACGATTTTCTCTCCAGTCAGCTTGCGGACCTGAGCAAGGCCCGGGACGATCTTGCAAACATCACTGCGGAAATACGGGCCGAATCATCGGCATTGTTCCTTGCAACCTACAACAAGATAAAGAAAAATTTTCACAACATGTTCCGCCGTCTCTTCGGCGGCGGCAGGGCAGAACTCAAACTGTCGGATACCAACCACATCCTGGAATCGGGGATCGAAATCTATGCCCAGCCTCCGGGGAAAAAACTGGAAAACATCAACCTCCTCTCAGGCGGGGAGCGGTCCATGACCGCAGTGGCACTCCTCTTTGCAACCTACATGGTCAAGCCCAGTCCCTTCTGCCTCCTCGACGAGATTGACGCTGCCCTGGACGAGGCCAATGTGAACCGCTTTGTCCAGATCCTCCGGGAATTCGGCGGTGCCAGCCAGTTCATCATCATCACCCATAACAAGAAAACCGTTACCGGCGCCAGTACCCTCCTGGGAGTTACCATGGAAGAGTCGGGGGTAACCAAGGTGATTTCGGTGCGCTTGGAAAACGAGAATTCCGCCCGGCACGCTGCGGTACCGTCACCAGCAACCATGATCTACGAGGAAGAGGAAGTGGAAATCGAGGAAGGCCGGGAACTGCCAATGGGCATCGACGATCCCGCCCTGGTGAGCGAGGCAGAACTGCGGCCTATCCGTTCACGCAAAACTCCCTGAATATGGTGCTAAAGCTATGGAAAAACCACTAATTTTTAACGTTGCACTGAGCATGCTTCGTGAAAGCAGCAGCGCACTGCCCTTGCTAAAGGGTTTCCTTATGGATAAAGGCGATTATCCCGTCGGTCACCGCTTCCCGGATATCCCGGTCATTGTGAATCTCGTGGCGGTGACCTGAGTAGAGCTGCGTCGTAACTCGCTTATGCCCGGTGACCGCAAGCCAGTTACTGACCGCGTAGACCCCTTCGCCGTAATTGCCCACCGGGTCCTGATCCCCGGCAATGTTGTAGATGGGAAGCTCTTTGGGGACTTTTTC
>JAITQK010000031.1 GCA_031288975.1 Treponema sp.
GGTATTCAAGATATACGTGTATTTCGCCTTTTACGTCATCCACGTTTATCTTCCCGATTTGCCATGGGCCTACTATCCCCAAAATCTTCTCGTATAACTCTTTGGTATCCATCTGTCTATTTTACCTCTTTTTCCCTGTTTCCCACAAGATAGCCGGAAGAGCCCCTTTAAGAAACTAATATCCACTTCTACTTCTATACCATTATTCAACAAATAGATAATGGTAACTATTCTTTTAATAAGCAGTATTGGAACTATCATAAGTAATAAATCCGCTACTATATAAACGTAAATATTTACCATTCCGTTATATCTTACACTTTGATAAAAAAGTGCTGTAGTCACTATTATCATAGGAATAAATAATATCGCCGATAAAAATAACATTAATGCTACCCGTGTATCGATCAATATCTTGAACTTTGAATACATCTTATCCATTCTTAAGCTCCATATATTACTTTTGTAGGGTTCTACTCCCGCTTATGTCAAGCAGCGTGGGCAGAGTGAGAATTTAGGAATGACATACGCTCGCAAACAACGACACTCTTCCCTGGTTATCTGCACCCCATCAGCAAACGCCTCCGCAATTTGACGGCGAAGTTTTTTTTGTAGACCTCATCGGGATTCACAAAAACCCATCCTTCTTTTTCAAGACGAGGACGTTCTTCCACCATGTGTTTGTGTAGCTCCTCCCAATCGCCATACTTTTCAAGAACGTGGGCTTTGCGCCGGCGGTATTCCGTCATAATTTCATCATCCCAAGGATATGTAGTCATATACCCTCCTTCATATATGAAGCAGTGCCTAAATGGGCGAAATTCCAGGTAAGCAAATAATCAATACGATTGACTACACATACGGCCAAATGTGAGCAGTCCATTTTTGCCTTTGGCGGTATTTTGAGCAAATCAAAATAAACATCTGCAAGGCGGATAACTTCCGCCGTTTCAAACAGTTCAGTAATACCGTCCAAAAAATCCAGCCGTTTCTTTGCCGCTTCTCTATCGACATGGAAACATTCATCAACGGTATAGATGCTTATATAAAGCTCAAATTTCTGCCGTTCATTTTGCCAAAATCGCTTTGTTGATTCCTGTTTCCCTGCTATCCTTTGCTGTTTCGTAACTCGGTACTGTCATCTCGATATACACGGTCTTTTTTTTTGCTGTCCATCTCTCTGCCTTCCCTTGCCATTTACGCCTTGTAAAAAGCTATACGTTATTATCATGCGGGAACGGCTTTTTGTCAATATGCCACGGCTTTCCGGCAGGGTTACCGGCATTTATTTTTTCTATTTTTTCTATAAGCAAGAAATCTATGGTTTTCTTACCACTTATTGTCAAAACTATCAGCATGAGGTATGGTTAAGAGAACCTATTCTTTGGAGGGTAACGTTATGAACAATTTTATGGATATGCATTTCCTGCTTTCTACCAAAACCGCCCAGCGGCTTTACCATGAAGCGGCGGCGAGGGAACCTATATTTGATTACCACTGCCACCTTAACCCCCAGGAGATCGCGGATAACCGCCGGTTTCCCGACCTGGCCTATATGTGGCTGGGGGAACATCACTACGGGGATCACTATAAATGGCGGATGATGCGGGCAAACGGTATTGATGAGCGGTTCATCACGGGGAATGCAGAGCCTTACGATAAGTTCCTCGCCTGGGCAGAGACCGTTCCTCGGCTCATCGGGAATCCCCTGTACCACTGGACCCATCTGGAATTGCAGCGCTACTTTGCTATTGACGATCCCCTGAATAAGGCCAGCGCCCCGGCAATCTGGAAGGCAGCTCACGAGCAATTACAAAAGGATGAAAGCCTCTCGGTCCACGGTATTTTCAAAAAATTTAAGGTCTACGCCGTGGGTACCACCGATGATCCTGCGGATACCCTTGAATGGCACGAAAAAATCGCCGCTGCCAAGGGAACCGAAACCAAGGTGCTTCCCTCTTTCAGGCCCGATAAGGCCATCAATATTGATAAGCCGGGCTTTGCCGATTATATAGCCCAGCTCGGCAAGGCTGCGGGAAAGCCTATCAGCACCCTGGAGGAGCTGCTTGAGGCCCTCAGTGCACGGATTGACTTCTTCGATAAACGAGGCTGCCGGGCTGCGGACCACGGCCTGGAATATATCCCCTTTGGGCCTGCGCCGGACGGTAGTACCGGCCCCCTCAACCCCAAGTCCCGGTGGGGAAAGGATGTGGACGAAACCCTGGCCAAGGTGCTTGACGGAGCGGTAGTGGATGCCCGTTCCCTTGAATCCTATAAGACCTTCATCCTCTGTTTCTTAGGCGCTGCATACCATGACCGGGGCTGGGTCATGCAGCTTCATCTAGCGGCAATCAGGAATAACAACTCCCGGGCCTTTAAGGATATTGGTCCTGATACGGGCTACGATGCGGTCCACGATCATCCGGTGGCGGCAAAGCTGGCCCGTTTTCTGGATCTCCTGGAAAGCGCAGGGAAACTCCCCAAGACCATACTCTACAGTCTCAACTTCAAAGATTTCTATACGCTCGGGACTATCATGGGCTGCTTCCAGGGGGACGGGATACCAGGCAAGATGCAGCTCGGCTCTGCCTGGTGGTTCCTGGATCACCGGGACGGCATGGAGGACCAGATGAAGCTCCTGGGGAACATCGGCCTCTTATCCCGGTTTGTGGGGATGCTCACCGACTCCCGAAGCTTCCTGTCCTATCCCCGGCATGAATATTTCCGCCGGATCCTCTGCAATATCCTGGGGACCTGGGCAGAAGCAGGGGAAATCCCCAATGACTTCACCTTGTTGAGCGACATGGTACGGGACATTTCCTTTGGAAACGCCCTGCGCTATTTTTAGGATACTGTTTGCTGCCCCCCTAGCCGAAAACCTGTTTCTGCATTACCATGAGGTATGGCTGTGGATTGCTTCAAGGGGGGCTAACCTTATGAAAATTGAATTATTTACCTTCTGTGATTTTGCCCAGGAAAATGGTGGCAAACTTACTATTGTGGGAACCTTTGATACGATTATTTCCCGTAATTTCCCCTGTGTACATCCCCAATTATCGGTGGTCATCAGGATCCGCTTTGATCTCTGGGAATTCGCCAACCACAGCTTCAGGATTGAAACCAGGGACTTGAACGGGGAAATGAGCATAGATACCATAAACGGGAATGTGGATGTTAAGGGGGTAGGAAACGCCACGGCCGTATCCCATCTGGTTTTTACCATTTCTAACCTCCATTTTAAGAACAACGGGGTCGTTAATTTTGTGTTATATATTGATGATAAGGAACTGACGTCCATACCCTTATATATCAGGAAGGGCTAGGAGCCTGGTCCAGCCCTTTTTAAATACGCACCTCCAAATTATTCCGCAGTTCCTGTGCAGCCGCTTTGATATCAGGTTGTGAAAGAATGGCGGAGATGACCGCAACACCGGCGACACCGGTTTGCATCACCTCCCTGATATTGTGCGGCCCGATACCGCCGATACCAATAACCGGGATATGCACTGCCTCGCGGATTACGCGGAGGCGCTCCGTTCCCAGCGCATCAGGCACATCAGCTTTACTGGTGGTGGGGTACACAGGACCGACACCGAGGTAATCTGCGCCGTCTGTTTGGGCGGCCAGGGCCTGTTCAAGGGTCCCGGCAGATACCCCAATGAACATGCTATTTCCCACCAGCTTTCGTGCGGCCCCAAGGGGCATATCCGACTGACCGAGATGCACCCCATCAGCGTTCACGGCAAGGGCGATATCGATGCGGTCATTGATAACAAGGGGCACGCCGTATCGCC
>JAITQK010000098.1 GCA_031288975.1 Treponema sp.
CAGACTGGCCACATACAGGTCCGCGGATTACGCGGATTAACGCGGATTAACGCCAAGCAATCTTGTCTTATTCGTGAACATTAGTGTAATTCGTGGTCTCTTTTCTTCGTCTTTCGGCATCATGCGTACCATATTGTTCGTCGTGTGCAGACTGGCCACATACAGGTCCGCCTATTACTCACGCACCTTACACACAAGAAGAAGACAGTCCGCGGATTACGCGGATTAACGCGAATTAATGCCAAGCAATCTTGTCTTATCCGCGTCAATCCGCGGAAATCCGCGGACCCTTTTCTTCGTCTTTTGTAATCATGCGTACTATGCGCTATGCAATCATGGATTCAAAGTGTTCATAAACGTCATGTAAGTATGTGGGATGCACTCGTTACAGTAGTTCAAGCGCCTTATACCTTGCCCGTTGCTCGTGATGCACTTGAATAGTAATAATGAAACTACCCTATAACGCCCTGCTTGATTATGACGCAGTTACTGCTTGTGTATCACAAAAAATAAAATAGAACACCGTAGCAAATCGTACAGAAAACCGTAAAGTGTACGGTCGTTACGATGTTCTGTTTTTACAAAAAATATAGTCTCCTATGCCTACTACGCGCTCAGTATGGAGATAATTAAAAATAATGACAAACATCTGCAATACCTCCGGCCCAATCCGCGAAGCCTGGAACATAAGATAGTGTATACCAAAGTCTCCTGACTTAGGGGTCTTACCTTTTTCATCAGCCTTCCCAATCAATAATGACCAGTGGCTTACCATGATGAAATCGTACCCGATTACAGTTACGGGATAGTGGAGGCTTTTCACCTCACTTCCTCTGAAGTATACTCTTTATGTATACTGATTTTTTGAAAAAATGTCAAGACATATTCCCCTTGCGACACCATTATTTTTCATGGTATATTTGGAGAGAAAAATTCAATAACAGTAAAGCAAAAACGTATCTGGGTACCTTATTACAAGGGAGGAAAGTATGGCAAGAACAAATGATGCTGAAAAATCAAAGGCCGGAGCCTCGGAAAAGCTCAAGGGGTCAGCTCTGGCTTCAAACGAAGAAAAGGAAAAGGCTCTGGAAGCTGCCCGGCTCCAGATAGAAAAGCAGTTCGGCTCTGGTTCGCTTATGAAGCTGGGAACCCACATCAATGCCGCAGGTATCGAGGTGATTCCTTCGGGGTCCATACTCTTGGATGAGGCATTGGGTATTGGCGGGTATCCCCGAGGGCGCATCATCGAAATTTACGGGCCTGAATCTTCCGGCAAGACCACCCTGGCGCTGCACGCCGTTGCAGAGGCCCAGAAACTGGGGGGCATCGCCGCCTTTGTGGATGCCGAACATGCCCTGGACCCGCTCTATGCGAAGAACCTGGGGGTCAATATCGACGAACTCTGGATTTCTCAGCCTGACACTGGGGAACAGGGTCTGGAAATCGCCGAAAGCCTGGTCCGTTCAGGGGCAGTAGACGTTATCGTGGTGGATTCTGTGGCGGCCCTGACTCCCCAGGCGGAAATTGAGGGGGATATGGGAGACTCCCACATGGGGCTTCAGGCGCGGCTCATGAGCCAAGCCCTGCGAAAGCTCACCGCGACTATCGGGAAGTCCCGGACCATTCTCATCTTCATCAACCAAATCCGCATGAAAATCGGGATCATGTTCGGGAACCCTGAAACCACCACCGGCGGCAATGCCCTCAAGTTCTATTCTTCGGTACGCCTTGAGGTCCGTAAAACCGAAACCATAGAAAAAGGAGATGCCGATGCTATCGGAAACCGGGTACGGGTCAAGGTGGTGAAAAACAAGGTGGCGCCTCCCTTCAGGCGGGTGGAACTGGAAATCATGTTTGGCAAGGGGGTTTCAGCCATCGGAAGTCTTCTGGATGCGGCGGTTAAATATGAGATCATTGATAAAAAGGGGGCTTGGTATGCCTATGGGGAAGAGAAGGTGGGCCAAGGCCGGGATAACGCCAAGGTCTACCTGGAAGAGAATCCGGCTATTGCCAAAGACGTAGAAACAAAACTGCGGAAGCTCATGTTCCCGGGCAGGGAATTGCCTCAAGACAGGCACCAGCCCGGCGGGAGTATCAATGATGGGGAAGCGGAGACCGGTATCGAGAACAGGGTTGTAAAGAACACGGCTGATGCAGACCAGTATGAAACATCCGGCGTGGAGCATACCGCGCCTGCCATTCCCGCGGCAACTGCCATACCGGAGGCGGTGGATGATCCGGTTCTGGTCGTAGCCCAGGCTCCTGTAGAGGAGGCCGGAACGGCCCCAGCTTCAGGAGAAACTCATACCAGGGGGCCGGGTCGTCCCCGGAAAACACCCTTTGCCCCGGTGTAGGCAGGAGCCGGTTATCGGACAAACCGCCTTACATGAATACTCAAGGCTAAACCAATCCCAGTCATGGCTGAAATAATGGCAGAACCTCCGTAGGACATAAAGAGGAGGGGTATGCCTGTTATCGGCATGATCCCCATGGTCATCCCCACATTGATGAGGAAGTGAAAGATATACATGGAGGATAGCCCTGCGGTGATATAGGAGCCGAAGGTATCAGAGGTAGCGTGCATGATCCTGAGCAGCCTTAAGCATATCAGCATGAAGAGGGCAAAAACCAGGATACCCCCCATAAGTCCCCATTCCTCGCTATAAATCGAGAAGATAAAATCCGTGCTCTGCTGGGGGAGGAAGCGGTAATGGCTCTGGGTCCCCTGGAGGTACCCTTTGCCCACAAGCCCCCCGGAGCCGATGGCGGTAACGGATTGGATGATGTTCCATCCTGCCCCCTTGGGGTCTACATTGGGATCAAGAAAGACGATGAGCCGCATGAGCTGATAGTCCTTGAGTACCTTATGGGAGAACGTCGAAGCCCCCAGAGAGAAAATAACGATTGCCACGCCGTAGAGGATCCAGAAAAAATAGTGCTTCTTGTAGAGGAGCAATCCCAGGAGGGCGATTATTCCCACCAGGGCCAGGGCCAGCACCGTGGCCCCCACAAAGCGGACATTGGTCAGAATCATCAGGGAGGGCATACTATTTCTCAGAATGTACTGCTGCCACAGGGGTAACACCATGATAGTTCCGGTTAACCCAATAAAGGCCCCTAAGAAAATGACGTACCTGATAGAAACCCCGGCAATAAAGGTCATAACCAGGAGTATGGGGATGAACACCAGGGAGGTTCCAAAATCAGGCTGAATCAGTACCAGCCCCATGGGGATGAACACGATAACGCAGGCTACCAGGAAGCGGATAAATGAGTCGTTTTTTTGTTTTGAAGTATGCAGATACCGGGCAAGAAACAGGATGGTGGTGATCTTGGCAAATTCCGAAGGCTGGATGCCGAAGGAACCAATACCGATCCATGCACGGGCGCCGTTCACCGTATGGCCGAATATACAGGTATAGGTGAGCAATACAAGGGTTCCCAGGTAGAAGTAGAGGGAAACCCCCAGGAGCCGCTGGTAATCGACCATGGCCAGCACCAGGGCGAGTATAAGCCCGCTGATACCCCAGATGATCTGCTTTATATATTCGGTGGAAACCAGCACCCCCGCGGAACTCATCCCTGATGAATAGATAAAGAGCACCCCGAAGACCGTCAAGGTGACGGCGGCCAAAAGAAGGGAAAAATCAATGTCTAAGAGGTTCCGTATTTTCATTATTCTCGGCGTCCTTGTCCCGTGAGGGGCGGTGTGGTATAGCTCAAGCCCAGGCGCCGCTTTTCCAGCGTCAGGGTCTGTGCCGCTTCTTCATAGGTCTGGTTGGCAAAGATACCCTGAAAGATGATCGCCGACGCATAGGTCGCCCACCATTGCCAGGGATTGGCTGCTTCAACAATGACGGCAACAACGACCCGTTCATCAGGATCAGCCGTTTCGTAGGGGGCGAAGGCAGTAAACCAGGAATGCCATTGATTCTGGAGTCCCACTTCTGCAGTACCGGTCTTTCCCGCGATGGTAACGGACTGGATGTCCAGCACAGGCTTGGCGGTCCCGTCACTGATAACGCCCCGCATATCCCGGCGAACTCCCCTGAAAATAGCAGGATCAATATCGCTGGTATGGAGGACCGTGGGACTAATACTCTGCTCCACCACGCCGGTGAGCGGGTCCCGGACCTCCTTGAGGATATGGGGGGTGTAGATAACACCGTCGTTCACCACCATGGCGACCATATCGGCCATTTGGAGGGGTGTTACCAGCGTGAAGCCCTGGCCGATAGATATGTTCATCGTATCACCTCCCACCCAGCGTTCATGGAAGCGGCGATCTTTCCACTGGGGAGTTGGAATGAAGCCGGAAATCTCACCAGGAAGGTCAATACCGGTCAGCTCTCCATACCCGTATTCCCGTGCGTATGATACAATCCGCTCAACTCCCAAGTGATCCCGTCCCACGATCCAGTAATAAATATCGCAGGACTGGGCCATGCCCTGCTGGAGGTTAAGGTGTCCGTGCCCGGGCTTGCGGATATGACAGCGCCAGAGCCGGTCTCCGTAGGTCAGTTCCCCAAGACAATCCACGGTTTGCTCAGGGGGAAAGACCTTTTCCGCCAAAATCCCGGTGGTCATCACGATCTTGAACGTTGACGCCGGGGGATAGCTTGACTGGATGGCCCGGTTGAGAAAGGGTTTATTGGGATCATTGATCAGGATCTGATATTCACTCCCCATATCGTTGCGGTTAAAGAGGTTGGGATCATACCAGGGGTAAGAAACCATGGCGAGGATCTCACCGGTAGTGGGCCGCAGCACCACCGCCGCGCCGATACGTTTACCCAGGGCCTTCTCGGCTAATTGCTGGATCCGCCAATCGATGGACAAAACGAGGTTTTTGCCCATCACCGGCGGTTCCCGTCCGCTCTGATCCCCAGATACCCGCCTGCCCCTGACATCGACGGTACGGGTTTCCTGGCCTTCCTTGCCCCGTAACAGCTCATCGTACTGCCGTTCTATCCCGGCCTTACCAATCAGATCCCCCTGATGATACCCCTTGTTATAGAGCATGGTGAGTTCATCACGGGTAATATCCCCCACATACCCGATGATATGGGACAGGCTTCCTATATCAACGTAATTCCGCATGGGCTTAGACTGCCAGGAAACCCCGGGCAGGGTATCGACCTGTTCTGCCAGGGTGGCTATGGTCGTAAAGGAAACATTGGCCGCCACTTCCACTGGTTGGTAGAGGTAGTAGTATTGGGGGGGGATTTTCCGGTCGATGTATTCACTGGGGATGTCCAGGATTCGGGCAACCTTTGCAATGAGGGCCGGTATTTCCCCGGGAGGTACCTCTGCAGGGGTAATGCTGACCGCGAAGGAATCAGCGCTGAGTACCAGGGGCTGATTGAAGGTACGGTCGTAGATTTCTCCCCGCTGGGCGGGAATAATCGTAACCCGGCGGGATATATCCTGTGCCTGGCGACGGTACTCTTCACCGTTTAATATCTGCATGCTGAAGAGTCTCCACGCATAAATCAGAAAAATAACGACAAAGAGGATCTGTAACAGGGTAATACGCTTTTCATAGCGTTCTTCCCTGCCCGGTACTGGTGATGCCATTAGGGTTTCCTCCCTTCGATAAGGAGCAAGGACTTGAAGAGGTTCAAGAAACCAAATAAGAGGGGGGCTAACAGGGTATTAAAGAGGAATTCAATCCAGAAGGTGGGGGCCGTCAGGGTGTAGGTGGGCACCCCTTCAGTAAACAACAGGTGTAACCCAAAAAGGAACATCCCCTTGAACAGGGTGGCAGCCGCGCAGAGGGCCATGGGGAGGAACAGGGTATCCAAAAAGAAGGTCCCCTTCATAAGACCGGCCAAGGCACCAACCAGGGTACGGAGCAGGGCGTTCAATCCCAAGGGCGCGGCGGAAAGAAAATCCAGGAGGATACCGGAAAAAAAACCCGTCACCTGACCGGTCATGATCCCGTTATTATAGGCGGTAAAAACGATGATCCCCAGGACAAGATCGGGAACCGCATGGTACACCGCAAGGCGCGCCAAGAGCGTGGATTGCAGCATGGCCGCGATAAGTCCGAAGAAGCTTGCCCATACAACCTTTTTAACCATCCGATTCCTCCGGGGCTGTGGGCTGCTCCACATCAAGTACAAACAGGTATTCAAGGCGGGAAAAATCAATAACCGATTCCAGTTCCAGATCCATGGAAATTTCGTCTTCCTGGTACCGCATCCTGCTCACCCGACCTATGGTGATCCCCCCGGGATACACCCCTCCAATACCACTGGTCATAATAACGTCGCCGGTATGGATCTCCTCCCTGGCCCGTTTCCGTATGAACCGCATGAGTAAAGGCACATCAGGACTTCCCTGGCCTTCCACGATCCCCTCATACCGGGATTCGGAAAGCCGGGAAGAAACAAAGGCGCTCACATCGTAGAGGGGCATCACGAGACTTTCAAACTGTCCTGCCTGAATCACCTTGCCCACCAGACCCTGTACACCATTTTGATAGGCGATAACCGGCATATTATTGGAAACCCCGGCGTGTTTTCCCTTATTAATGACCAGGGCGGAAAAAAGATTATCCGGGTCCCGGCCAATGAGTTCCGCGGCAATATGCTTATACTCTAAGGACGATGCAAATCCGAGCTGCTCCCGTAAACGCCGGTTTTCCTGGCGTATCTCCGCGGCGCTCCGTTCAAGCTGCTCATACCGGCTCATCCGGTCGGTCAGTTCGGCATATTCTGTGCGCAAACGGGAAAGCTCCTCGATAGAGAGGATCGTGCGGGATACGAGGGATGTTACCCCATGGATACCGTTGCGAACCCCGGAAAACAGAGATAAACCCGTATCTTTGATATCCACGATAAAGCTCTGGGTGGAAAAGAACAGGAGCAAAAACGAAACCACCGTAAGGACCACAAAAACAGTAGCCTCACGGGTAATATGACCATTGGTTTTTTTACCCTCCTCCATCCCCCGTACCCTATCCGTTTATATTATCATAAATACTGCGGGTATTATCGAATTCCCGGGCATATTCAAAATACTTGCCCGCCCCCAGGGCAACGCAATCCAGGGGATTTTCGGCAAGAATGACCGGAACACCCGTTTCTTTGGAAATAAGTTTCGGTAGTCCCTTGAGCAGGGCGCCGCCGCCGGTCATCACAATGCCCCGCTCCACAATATCCGCCGCAAGTTCCGGTGGGGTCTGGCTCAGGGTGGTCTTGATGACATCGATGATTTGAATGATCGGATCTTTCAGGGCTTCCCGGACTTCCCCGGAGTCAATTTCCAACTGCCGGGGCAGGCCGGTAATGGCGTCGGTTCCCTTCATTTCGACTTTTTCAATGGTCTTATCCGGCGCGGCATTGCCGATCTCGATCTTGAGCCGTTCTGCCGTATGTTCCCCGATGATGAGGTTGTGGACACTCCTGACATGCTTGATAATAGACTCATCAAACTCATCTCCCCCCAGGCGAATGGCATTGGTAACCACCATACCCCCAAGACTGATAACGGAAATCTCCGTGGTCCCCCCACCTATATCACAGATCATGTGCCCTGCAGGTTCAAAGATGGAAATATCCGCGCCGATAGCCGCCACGAGGCTTTCCTCAATGACGATTACTTCCCGTGCCCCGGCCTTGTAGGCGCTTTCCTCCACGGCCCGGCGTTCCACTTCGGTAATACACGAGGGAATGCCGATCACCATCCGGGGCTTGACGAAGCGGTGCCGGGGAAGCACCTTGGAGATGAAAAAGCGGATCATCTTTTCAGTGGATTCCAGGTCAGCGATCACCCCGTCCCGCATGGGCCTTATGGCCATAATATTCGCCGGAGTCCGCCAGAGCATCCGTTTTGCGTCAGTCCCGACCGCGACCACCCGTTTGGTACCCCGTTCAACCGCCACCACTGAGGGTTCATTTAATACAATACCTTTTCCGCATATATAAATAAGGGTATTACAAGTCCCTAAATCAATACCAATATCTGAAGAATTATTTCCAAACATAGTCTCCCTCCATTCGTTACTATAATCGGCATCTACATATTAAGCCGTTTTCTCGCAGGAACATGGGCCGGATCTATCCGAACCGCCCGCCGCCATTCCGCCCGTGCCCGGGTCGAATTGCCATCGGCGGCAAATAATTCACCTAATTGATAATGGGCTTCCGCATTTTCACCGCTTTCAGCCAGGATAGCCGCATACTGGGCTTCGGCTCCAGCAGTATCCCCACCCTTACCGAGGATACTGCCTAAAAGCAGCCGGGCTTTCACCACAACCTTAGAGTCCCTGGAGTGCTCCACACACCTGAGCAGATACGGGTATGCCGCGTCTGATTCATTAAGGGCGATATAGGAATGGGCGATAGAGAGGAGCAGCAAATCCGAAGTATTGAGCTCCTCAGTAGCTTCCACTTCCACCGGATACAGGGCCAGGGTAAAGGAGGCAACGCTTTTCTGGTAATTGTGGACTGCTGCATAGGCAAGTCCCAAATACTCAGGGATATCCTGGGCATTATACAATAGGCTTCTCGCTTCCTCCAAAAATTTAATCGCCAAATCCGCGTAATCCGCACCTTTATAATAATAGGCCTTGCCGAGAACATATTGAAGCCGGCCATCCTGGGGCACTTCTTTAGTCAGCAGGGCTTTTCGCAAAGACCAGATACCCGTGTCAATATAGGTCATGGTATCAAAGTTATTGATCTGGGCAATAGCAAGCTGATAGGCCGCAAACCCATGGACCATCAGCAGAAAATGATCCATAGGTTTTGTAAGCAACCGTTCCTTACTGAGGTCAAATGCCTGGGTATACGAACCGGCTTCCCAGAGCTGCAACAATTCCTCTCGTTCATTTCCCAAGCGGTCCTTCCAACTTATGAAACATACAGACAACACCGAGATAATTATTACGATAACAGCAGCCGATAGGGCTGTATGAAGGATCCGCTTCAGACGGAGTTGGCCATAATCGAATCCGGATCGTTTAGTAACCATATTTATACAAGGTAATCATAAGACTTTATAGTAAAAAGTCAACTGATTGAAAAGGCAGTCACCGGGGTCCGCAGAGCATTTCGGTGTAATATCGGCTTTCGATCCGGTTTTCGGCAATGCCGAGCTGGTGTAAGCAGGCCAATAAACGGGTCCGGGCGCCGGCCACGATGTCCTCACCGCCTGTATCGGCAAGGATCTCCAGTTCCACAAACCAGCCGAGACCTGCCACCTGTGCCAGCTCCACGGTGATACCCTCATACTCCCAGGCCCAGCCCTGCTTGTGTTTGGCCACCCCCGGTTCAAGGCCCACCCGTCTGAGGAGTTCCTCAAAAGTCGCCTTATCGGAAACCTCGAATTCCCGCTCATCATTTACTTCGATGCCCTCCCGTACTTCCTTGATCTTGTAAGTTACCCATATCGTCCGTGTAACCTTACCCGTAGCATCAGTGGCCGCAACTTCCCGGATCCGTACCCCCGACGAGAGAGCAGTTTCCGTGCCGACAGGATACCAGTAGGCATCCGCTTTTTCAAAGGCGGCGGGGTAGCCAGCCAGGGAGCATAACACTTTTTTCAGCTCCTGCGAATCATCAACCCATGCCTTTAATTCAATCTCAATAGCCATAGGGTATCGTACCATTTTTTCTTTCTAATTTATAGGGACAAGGGGCCAATTCTTGTTTTATCATCCATTATTTGAGATAGTTTTACAAATACCCCTGGATTCTTATCAAATTTTTTTAAAATATACTTGTCTATTTAGCAAAAGCAGGATATATATATTCTTGTACCATAATAAATAAAGTTTGAAATACCGATAAAGTATTAATATGAACGTTCGATATGGTGTTTTATGTCTTGTTTTGGTGTTATGGGGGGTGATGGTTGATGCAGAGGAAACCGTTCATATTGTTCAAAGGGGAGAGACGATTTATTCGATAGCCCGTTCCTATAGTGTTAAAAGCGAGGACCTGATGCGGCTGAATGGGATTACCGATGCCCAGAAACTGCAAATAGGCCGGCGTCTTACCATACCCAGTTATATTGAATACCGGGTTACCCGAGGTGAAACGCTCTATAGTATAGCTCGGCAGCATGAAATGACACTGCAAGCACTTCGTACTATCAATAATCTTACGCAGAATTATATATTAAAAGAAGGAGATGTGCTCCGGGTTTCCCGCCCTGGTTCTGGAGCGAAGGTGGAACTGGTGGAGCGTCCCCGGTCTGCACCGGTGCAGAATACGGAAAAGCAGCGGGATACTTCCCTGCGCTGGCCGGTGGCTGCTCAAGAAGTGGTATACATGACGGGAAAACTCTATGGGGTGGTTCTGAAGGGTGAAAAATCCGAGGCAGTCAAAAGTCTCACCCCAGGAACCATTGTATCAGCCGGACCTTACCGCGGATTCGGAAGGGTTGCGATTGTGCAGGTAACAGGAGGATATTTATACGTTTACGGCGGTTGTGAAAGTTTGTCGGTGAAGACGGGAGATCGGGTTGTTTCGGGCACAGAACTGGGGAGGTTAGGGATCGATGCCGTATCCAAAAAACCTCAATTGTTTTTTTTAGTGTACCACGGAGCTACCCCCATCGATCCTGCCAAGGCCCCACGGACCTAAGGGGTACAGATTTTCACTTTTTAAAAATCATATAAAATAAAATCCTCGGAGGAGGTAGTATATGTCAAAATCAACTGGTACTATTGAAATGTCGGAACGGACAAGTAAGCCAAGAGGGGTAATGCTGCATCGTATGAGTGACACAGGATCAGAAAAAAAACGGGCAAAAAAACGGCCCCACAATACCCATGCATCGAAAAGTTCCAAAAAATCGAAGGCTTCTAAGGAAACGGATCCCTTAGCGCTGTATTTCAAGCAGATCTCAAAATTTCCGCTCCTCACGGTTCAGGAAGAACAGGGAATTGGTCAAAAAATCGTCGTTCTCAGGCAGCAGCTCAAGGAACTTGATGCTGCATATCAGGAAAACCTCCAGGACGGCGACTACAAGAAGCAACGGGTCCTGCTGGATACTTCCCTCCGCTCGTATAAAAACAAGATGATCAACTCCAACCTTCGTCTGGTCGTTTCCATTGCGAAGAACTACCAGCACCGGGGCCTGTCTCTGCTAGATCTGATTGATGAAGGCAATATCGGGCTTATTGAAGCGGTGGAGCGCTTTGATTATACCCGGGGCTGCCGCTTCTCCACCTACGGTACCTGGTGGATCCGGCAGGCTATCATCAAAAGCATTGCCGATAAGGGACGGGTCATCCGTATTCCCATTCACATGCTGAATACCATAAAAAAATGTTATTTTGTCTCCAAGCAGTTGACCCAGGACCTGGGCCGGGACCCCAGCGATCAGGAGTTATCCGAATATCTGGGGATGCCCCTTTCCAAGGTGAAGGAGATCGTGAAACTCTCCCAGGAAACGACCAGTCTGGATACCATTGTGGATGACGGCAACCTCACCCGCCTTGCGGACCTCATCAAGGATGATACTATGGCAGAGCCTTTTGAAATGGCCTTTTCCATGACCCTCCAGGAAACCATGGGGGATATTCTGTCCCGCCTTTCGGAACGGGAAATGCGGATCATTCAGCTCCGCTTTGGTCTGACCGGTGAAGGGCCTTTGACCCTTGAGGAAACCGGTAAGATCTTAGGCATCACCCGTGAACGGGTCCGGCAAATTCAGGAAAAAGCGACCTTTAAATTGCGCAGCTTAAAAGAACTCCATGAATTAAAGGAAAATCCATGACGCCCTTTAGGATAACGACCAGCACCATTTTTCTGCTTACCGCCGTAGGAATATGGGCGCTGGTTTGGTTTCCTGGTCATTTTTTTCACCCCCCCCAGGGCAAGGAACAGCGCCAGACCCGGGTTGTGGTCCCCAGGGAATCGACGGCAGAGGACGATGGGGATTCGGGCGTCTTCGAGGAACAAATCGCCTACGAAGGCAGCATCCGAACCAAGGTATCCCTGGGTACTGGTGAGGTTCTGGTATCGGTACTGACCGAGGAGCTTGATGGAGATGCGGCAGAAGAGCAGCTCATCGTGTACCGGAATCTGCGGGAAGCGGCAGGTCTGATTTATATCACCTATATTGATTTTGATGAAGCCTCCCAGGGGTACCGACGGCTCTGGAGCGCCCCAACTGCCGCAACCCGTCCGGGCACAGTATCTGTCTATATCCAGGATTTAATCGGGGATCGCAGTCATTGTGTGCTGGTGAGCGGCATGAATGGCGCCGGAGAGCATACCCTGACGGTGTTCAGAAAAAACGACCCCGTACAGGACAAAGGTTCCCAGCCTTTCAGTAAAATAGCGGAACTGCGGATAGACGGGACCATTTCTGTGCAGGAAACGGTACGCACCCAGGCCTATCAGTCAGGTGTTGCAAAGGGACAGAGCTTTTCCCTGGTTGCATACGGCTATGATGACTCGTCCCTGGACAAGAACAGGCTGGATCAGATAGAAACGGTCTATACTTATAATGCAGGAACGAGTCGCTATGAGCAAACTAAGATTACCCGGATACCGGGAATTCAGATAGAGCAGCGCCGCTTGCGGGAATTATTAAACGGAAACGCCCAGACCTTTGAAGGCTTCATTGACGGGCTTTGGTATTATGTGAGTCCCCAGGGAACCCTGGATATCCGTCAGTACCTGTATTTTAACCCCAAAAGCCGGGAAATTATTTTTTATGGGGATGAAACCCAGCAGATTTTTAGCTGGCAGCATTCTAACACAACCCGGTATGGCATCTCTATCACCACGCAAAATATCTCCGTTACCACACTGAGACGCTCGGTGGATGTGGAACTTGAATCCCTGGACAGTATCCGGGTAAAGGTCTTTGAAGATGTCAGGCTCAAGATTGGCGTCAATGCCTCCTGGGACGGTTCCTACCGCAAGGCTGGTGTCTTTGAAAACCGGACCGCAAAGGCCCAGAGCATCCCTTCCTACATTGACGCCCAGTATAACAGTACCATTGGAACAGTCCGGTTTTTCCCTGATGGCGCCTATCAGGTATCCTCAGGCGAAACCCTCCAGCGGGGCAGATACTCGTTTTTTCTCCTGAATGGGGAAGAATTACTGGAGCTTCGTTTTGACCATACCAGCGTTCCTTCCCGGACAACCTATGTGGTGGAACATGCCAAAGAAACAGGAAACCTTATCCTCTTGCCGGTTCGGCTTGGTACCCAGGGTATCCAGCGGCTCCACGAAGTCGCGGTGTTTCTGGGCGAGGTGGGTCTATAGATCAGCGTTAAAAATCGGGAAGGAATCAAACCCCGCTTTCTTTAATTGGGCTATGGTTTTGTCTGTATTCGCTCCTGGTGGAACGCTGACCAGCCAATAGATGGCCCCTGCTCGTGTCCGCCGGGAAACATCCGCATGAAACCCCGCGTTTTTAAGCTGCTCTGCCAGGATGCGGGCATTTTCTTCTTTGCCGAAGAATCCCGTTTGTAAGGCCACCACGGCACTCTCGCCTGCAGGGGCTGCGGTGGTGGTTGCCACAGAAAGTTCCACACCTCTGCGGCCTGGAAAGAGGAGCCACATGGCCGATGGGGACGCGCCAACCACGATAGTGCCGCCCTTGAGCGCAGCCGGGTCCCCGGCAATGAGGGCTTCGGGGCTTAACCCATAGTCGGCAAGGAGCTTGCTTTTATAGGCCCCGTCCCCGGATGCTCTCCAGAGGGTATAATACATCCCAGGCCGGTAGCGCTCATAGGCGGGATCTTTGATAAGCGCGACCAGAGGGGCGGTATTCCCTGAGCGGAAAAGCTCAAGCACTGCCCTCAGATACTGGGCCTCAAGCAGGTTTTTGGGGTCCTTACTGTTCTGCAAGACCACCTGCACACTTGCCTCAGCCTTATCCAGTTCACCGAGGGCAATAAAACAGCGGACCACTTCGAGTAGGGCGGTGTCATCCTGTTTTCCCGGGTCCACAAATGCCGCATCCATCCATGTCAGGACCGATTCTTCAAGGTTTCCCGAAAGCTGCAAAAGCCGGGCGAGGCGTGTCAGGGAGCGGTGGCGGTCGGCAACGGAAATCTTGAGGGTTTCCAGCGTTTTTTTAAGGGTTTTAATTTCCTCAGTCAGCAACGGACCTCCTGCGGTTTGGGCGTACACAGACCATCCCCCTGATCCGGTCACCAGGAGGAACAGGCACAAACATACCATTAATACCCTAGGAAGCGTTACTTCCATCGGCATCATCCCCCCGCTTTATGGATTTTAAAGACCCCTTACCCGGCTTACCGGACTTGGACCTGAGTTTTTTACTCACCCGGGAGAAAAGCGTAAACAAAATGGTACAAAAGGTTCCCAATCCAAAGGATGCAAAGGCCGTAACCCATACATACACCCCTTCAATCTTCGTAAAACCGAAGGAAATATCACACTTGTTTTCCAGATTTAAGGTGATAAAAATAAGAAAAATGCTACAGATCAGGATAAATACGACGAATCGCCAAGCCATAGGGTTCACTCCTTTGCACGAATAATTCCTGGGCGCGGAAGGTGGTTCCCATGAGGGATCCGAGGGTTACTTCAGCAAAAGAACCTATCAGGGAGGGCTTGCCGGAAACAACCGCCATTTCATCTCGTTCCGTGCGGGTTATTAATTCATCGGCATTCTTACGGGAAATCCCCTCAATGAGGACTTTTTCCCGGGAACCGATGCGGGCCTTTAATAATTCTAATCTGTGCCGCCGCTGTAATTCAATAACCCGTGCCAGGCGTTTCCGTTTAACCCCTTCGTCGATACGATTCGGCAGTGTAAAGGCGACAGTACCCTCCCTGGGGTTATAATGGTACATATAGGCATAGAGGAAGCGCACTTCTTCCATTAAGGTCAGCGTCTCCTCAAGGTCCCCTTCGGTTTCCCCGGGAAATCCCACGAGAATATCCGTTGAGAAGGTGATCCCCGGCATGGCGTCCCGGATTTCGGCGACTAAGGCCAGGTATTGCTCTCTGGTGTAGCGGCGATTCATGGCCCTGAGCATGGCATTAGAGCCGTGCTGGACACAGAGGTGGAGGTGGCGGCAAAAAACCGGATGGGCTGCCATGACCCTGATGGCTTTGGAAGAGAGATCTTTAGGATTGGCAGACAAAAAGCGGACCCATTGGATGGGACTGTTTTCAGTTACCTCGGCGATCAGTTCCAGAAGCCCGGGAAAATCGAGTTTTTTGTCCTCCCCAACCCAGGTATAGGAATTAACATTCTGCCCCAAGAGGGTAATCTCCCGCACCCCCCGGTCGGCAAGGAGCCGTATCTCTTCTCCAATGGAAGCGGGACTGCGAGACACCTCCCTGCCCCGCACCACCGGGACAATACAATAGGAACAGAAATTATTACACCCGTGCATGATGGGGATGAAGCTGCGGAACTGCCCTTCCTCCAGGTGGGAAGTTGAGAAGGCAAATACCGGCTTTTCCTCAGTGGTTTCCGCACAAAGCTCCTCTGGGGAACGCCCCTGTTCCACCGATTCCAGGATACGAGGGAAGAGGGACCGGGATCCCGTTCCCATCACGTAGTCCACAGCCCCTATTTTTTCCTTAAGCCCCGCCCCCAGGCGAGAGGCCATACACCCTGCCACCACCAAGGTAAAGGGCCGCTTTTTTTTGAGCGCCCCGTACTGGGCAAGCCGTCCCCAGACCCGTTGTTCCGCAGTCTTCCTGACCGAGCAGGTGTTCAGCACCACCAGGTCGGCGCTTTCCCCAGTGGGAGCGGCAGACCAGCCCCGTTCCCCCAAAACCAGCCGCAGCGCTGCGGATTCGGCAGTATTCATCTGGCACCCGTAGGTTTCAAAGAAGTAAGTCATCGTAGCTGTACCGATTAGCTTCTGCTTTTAAGGCCTTTAAGAAATTTAATGCCATTCCAGATACCTACCGCAAGCAACCCGATGGCGCCGATACCCAGGAGGGTTCCGGCCAGGGGGCGCACCGCACCGATCCGGGAAAAAACAGAAAGCGCCCCGGCAGCGGCGATCATAAGGCCCGGTTTTTTATCTGCCGGGTCCTTGGAAAGGAACGTCACAATACCGGCAACCCCAACCACCCCGCCTACCACGATTCCCGCGATAGGAGGAAGGGCGCCCATAATAAAAAGAGCCACCCCTCCCACGATGCCGCCTACTGCAGTAACGCCCTGTTTTGTCAGCACCCTGGTAGGAGTATAGCCTCCAACTGGTTCAATATCATACATGATTCTGCTCCTTGTACTATGATATCACTATACACATCCTGGACCAAATCTGCAATAAATGAACCGGTGTATGAGGCAAAATGAGTACTATTTTTGAATTACAATAAAGAAGATCCATCGATTAACGCTGACAACGCCAATTACCATCCCATCAACGTTAATCCATAGACCCCGGTGTTCATGCCCCCTTCCTGACGGAAGTTGAGATTTCTCGTTTTATCTCACCATCCACGAAAAGACGGGGCGCTCTAAAGGTACCCTTCTTACCAGTTATTGCTATAGCCGCCTCCGGTGCTGCGCTCCCGGCGGGGCTTGTCCATCGCTTCATTCACCCTAAGCTGACGGCCTTCAAATTCACGACCGTTGGTGCCCGCGATAGCGGCACTTGCTTCTTCATCGGTACTCATTTCGATAAAGCCGAATCCTTTAGAATTGCCGGTTTCACGATCAAATATGATCTTAGCGGAGGCAACACTGCCAAACCCAGAAAACAGGGTACGAAGCCCGTCTTCGGTCGTGTTGTAAGAGAGATTACCGACATACAATTTCTTGGCCATTGAGAAAATTCCTTCTCCCGGAATCAAACCAGAGGATAATACCCCCTGGCTTGCTGCGTCCGGGCACGCGGTTATTCACGCCCATTAACCATGGGCGACTCCAATCTTCTTTAAGGGAAACAAGTCCCCAGGAAGAATACGGGATGCAAGATAATAAAACAAGGGGTAAAAAGCAACCGGAAGAGAAGCGCAGAATCCCTGATTTTCGAAAAGCGGCAATTCACTATAAGAATCACCATACCACAACATACTCAAAAAAATTTTTCCTGTTCTTAGAAACAGTACCTCAGTTTCGGCATATCGTCAAGTATTATTTAGTTTTTTGTACCCTTTTTTGATTTTAAGTAAAGAGTAAGCTGATTACCGATTTGATGTCCTTTACCGCCATAACCCCGTCCATCTGATGCTCCGGCGTATCCGGCAGAGGCCCCAGGAAGTGTTCAAAACCCAGACTCCTGCTGGTTTTTATCCGTCCCGGAAGCCGCTTGACCGCCCGTACCTCCCCAGCAAGGGATAACTCTCCGGCTATGGCGGTCTTTACCGGCAGGGCGCTCCCGATTCGGGCGGAATAGAGGGCGCACCCCAGGGCAAGTTCCACGCCAACCTCGGCGATCCTGATACCTCCCGCCACATTGACATAGAGGTCATGATCCGAAAGCCGCAGGTTCAGGTGTTTTTCCAGGATTGCGGCTACCCGTGACACCCTGGCCGAGTCGATACAGTCGGAAAACACCCGGCTCATAGCGCCCTTGGCGGGGATGGTCAGGGCCTGGATTTCCACCAGGAGCGTCCGGGACCCCTCCAGTACCGCTGCAGTGGCAATGCCCGGAGG
>JAITQK010000118.1 GCA_031288975.1 Treponema sp.
AGCCGAAGCGGTTCTTTGCCGCCCTGAGAAAACGGCTGTCTCCATCGTTCTGTTCAAAGTAGAGCACCGTATCCACCATGTGTTCCAGGGTTTTCGGCCCTGAAATGATCCCCTCTTTGGTAACATGGGCCACGAGGAACAACGCCGCATCATGTTCCTTCACCCAGGAGAGGAGTTCATAGGCCCCGTACTTCATCTGATTCACCGTACCGGGCACCATACCCGCTTCATCGGTGTGGAGGGTCTGGGCAGAATCCACCATGATGATCATCGGCCTTACCGCTTCCAAGATGGCCATAATGTCTTCAAGCCGCCCAGAACAGAAGATTTCGATCCGGTCCCCCTGTATACCGAGCCGGTTCGCCCGCATCTTCACCTGGCCTGCAGATTCTTCCCCGGAAACATAGAGGATCCGTCCCTTTGTTTTTGCGGCAGCGGCAACCTGGAGCAGCAAGGTGGATTTACCTATCCCCGGCTCACCTCCCACGAGAATGGTGGACCGCCGCATGATACCGCCCCCCAGTACCCGGTCCAGCTCGCCGATACCGCTGGAAATACGGCTCCCCTCCTCTGTACTTACAGAAGCCAAGGGCACAGACTGAGCCGTCCCCCTGCTCCCAGCCAAGCCCTCACTCCCCCCCTTGACCACCCCTTGTCCTGCCAGGGCGGTTTCGGTGAGGGTGTTCCATTCACCACATTCAGGACAGCGCCCCAGCCACTTAGGTTCCTGATGGCCGCAGGAGGAACAGATAAAGGCCACGGTTTTCTGCTTTTTCATGGGGAACCGCCTCGACTACGGCACACGGTATCCGCTTGTTTTTTACGCGCATAATCGGCAACATAAAAGTTAAAAATCGTCATCATACCTAAGTATCATGCATCATAAATGGGTGGCGCATGGAGATCAAGGGGGCCTGCTGTGTAGCTCTGGAGGTGAACGCTGGTCCTTGCGACCCCTTGTGTTCTTGGTGTATCATGGCGCTATGGACCTTTCTATCATCGGGTATGATCCAATAGGCGCCTGGTTTAAAACCGCCGATACGGCGGAGGAATTGTTACAGTACCGGAATTCAGGGGGACTTACCTGGATCAATATAAACGATCTCAGAGATTCTGCTGCGATAAGCCACTTGACCGAGGTTTTCGGTATCCATCCGCTGACCATTGAGGATATCCTGGACCCTAAACAGCGGCCCAAGGCTGAAGAATTTGACCGGTATCTCTTTATCACCTTTAAGGCGGTAAATTCCGGGAAAGAAGGGGAGCTGGAGTTTGATCAGATAAGTCTTATCCTCACCCATGATACGGTCATCACCTTCCAGCAGATCCCCGGGGATTCTTTTGACGGTATCAGGCGGCGGATTCTCCAGAACCTGGGCAAGATCAGGAAGATGGGCGCTGATTATCTGGCGTATGCCCTCATCGATTCGGTGGTAGACGCCTATTTTCTCGTGCTTGATGGGCTTGGCGCCGGGCTTGATGATTTTGAGGAGCGAGCCTTGGATGAACAGGATACGGCGTTCATCCCGGATGTGCAGCAGGTCAAACAAAGCCTCCTCAGACTCAGGCGGATCATCTGGCCCCTCCGGGAGAGTCTTACCCTCCTCCTCAGACTGGATTCGGATCTTATCAACCCTGAACTTGAACCCTTCCTCAAGGACCTCCATGATAATGTGATGCAGGCTGCGGAAACGCTGGAGAATTACCGGGAACTCTTGTCCGGGGTGATAGAGGTGAACTTCTCGTCCATGTCCAACCGTATGAATAAGGTGATGAAAGTGCTGACCATTATTTCGACTATCTTCATTCCTCTGACCTTCATTGCCGGGGTATATGGCATGAACTTTACCCACATGCCTGAGCTGGATTTCCCCTATGCCTACCCCATTACCTGGGGTATCATGGTGCTCATCGCCCTGAGCATGCTGCTGTTCTTTAAGCGGCGCCACTGGCTGTGAGGGGGCAATTACCTGCTTGCGCGATGTGCAGTAAGGGGATATGCTTAATGCAGGTTTTGTATACCTATTTTAACGATTGTAATGAAAGGAGCTGTCTATGGACTTTGTGAAAGAAATGCGGCAAAAGGCTAAAACGCTGCAGAAAAAGCTGGTTCTCCCCGAGGGAACTGAGCCGCGGACCGTTAAGGCCGCCCGAATTATCGCCGATGAGGGCCTTGCGGCCTCGGTAACCCTGGTGGGCACGGAAGCGGATGTGAAGGCTGTTGCGGCCAAAGAAGGGGTTAAACTGGAGGGTATCACGATTGTGAACCCTGCGACCGCTCCCCTGGCCGGTGCCTATGCCCATGAATACTATGAGCTGCGGAAGAAGAAGGGCATGACCGAAGAACAGGCCAAGATCGACATGGTGGATCCTCTGCGTTGGGGGGCCATGATGGTGCGGAAGGGCGATGCTGATGCCATGGTTGCCGGTGCGGATAACGCCACTGCCGCAGTGCTGCGGGCAGGACTTGCCATTATCGGCGCGGTTCCGGGCTTGAAAACCGCTTCCTCTTGTTTTGTGGTCCAGACTACTGACCCAGCTTGGGGTGTTGACGGTGCCCTGATCTTCTCGGACTGCGCGGTGGTTCCTGATCCCACCGATGAACAACTGGCGGATATTGCCGAAAGTGCGGCCCAGTCCTGCCGGGAATTCCTCAACGCCGAACCGGTGGTGGCCCTCCTTTCCTTCTCCAGCAAGGGTTCTGGCGGGGACCTGGCAGATGCCCTCAAGGTAAAGAGCGCCTACGAGCGGCTCAAGGCCAAGCAGCCTAACTTCGTGTTTGACGGGGAACTCCAGGCCGATGCGGCCCTGGTACCTTCGGTAACTGATAAGAAGGCTCCGGGTAGCCCCATCCGAGGTAAGGTCAACACCCTGGTCTTCCCGGACCTGGGAGCGGGGAATATCGGGTATAAGCTGGTCCAGCGTCTGGGTAAAGCCGAGGCTTTTGGCCCCTTCCTCCAGGGCTTTGCCAAACCCATCAGTGACCTCTCCCGCGGGGCTTCGGTGGAAGACATTGTCGTTACCTGCGCGGTAACCCTTTCCCGAGCCAAGTAGGATCCCTTCCTGAATACGGCTGCGTGGGTCCATCCCCGGGTAACGGGGAAGGCTCATGCGGCTCCTGTATTATTTTTTGGGGGGAACGGTTTTTTATAGACACAGACCCTTCTTTTTCGCATACTAAAACCATGAAACTATCCAGTTTACTTATCCCTGATCTGGTGTTGCTCAAAAAGACCTGCAAGACCAAGGAAGCCCTTCTGGATGAGCTGATTCGGGAGTTATACCGTACCCGGCAGCCTATTCCGGTTCCTGAAGCCACTATCCGTACCGCGGTTTTGGACCGGGAACATCTTGGTGAAACCGTCTTTGAGAGCGGACTAGCCATCCCCCACGCACGGCTGCCCCAATTCAACGACATCCTCATTGTCATTGGTGTTCCCGAGGTGCCTGTTATGTATCAAGATACCCCTATTCGCATGATGATCCTCATGTTGACTTCCCTGGCCGGTTCCGTAGTGTACCTCAATACCCTCGCGGCCTTCACGAGGCTCTCCCTGGACAGGGAATTGTTTTCCCGTCTCTGCGGTGCAGCACATCCACAGGAGTTCATACAGATCCTCCGGGACCGCAACATCGAAGTAACCAAGGAATTCCTGGTCTCTTCTATTATGCTCCCCATCATGCACCAGACCTTTCGGGCCTTGCACCCAGAGGATACGGTCAAGGAAGCGGTGGACCTGTTTTACAAGTACCATCGGAATTACCTCCCGGTGCTGGACCGCGGTGATACCTTGGTCGGGGAGCTGACGGTGCTGGATGTTTTCGCCATCGGCATCCCCGATTACGCGGTACAAATGGAGAACCTGAAATTCCTCAACAGCATTGAGCCGTTTGAAGGGCTCGTGCGGCAAGAACAGACCATTCGGGTCCGGGAGGTGATGAAAACACCGGTCCTGACCCTCACAGAGGACGCACCGGTGATTGAGGCACTTATGAAGCTGGTCAGGAATAAGCGAAACTTCCTGCCCGTGGTGAAGAACGGGAAACTGATCGGGATGGTCACCTACCTAGACATTCTCCATAAAGTATTGAGGGCCTGAGTTATGACACCTTTAGCATGGATCGCTGTCGTCATGTTTCTGGGGATTTTTATCATCATTTCCACAGAAAAGATCAACAAGACCATTATCGCCATCCTAGGCGGCGGGCTTTTCGTTGGGTTGGGTATCATCGACCAGGAAGCGGCCTTCAAGGTCATTGACTGGAACGTCATCTTCCTTCTGGTTAGCATGATGGTCATCATCAATATCACCAAAACCACGGGACTCTTTCAGTTCGTGGCCATTAAAGCCGCCAAGGCCGTGCAAGGTAACCCCCTGAAGATCCTCATCCTCCTCTCGCTCTTAACCGCGGTGTTCTCGGCCTTTCTGGACAACGTTACCACGGTGCTGATATTAAGCCCGGTTACGATCCTCATTGCTGTGGAACTGGGGATAAGCCCGGCGCCCTTCATCATTTGTATGGCTATCGCGTCAAACATCGGGGGAACCGCGACCCTCATCGGGGACCCGCCGAACATCATGGTGGGAAGCGCCGCGAACCTGGACTTCATGGATTTTCTCGTCGGCCTTGGGCCGATTATTCTCATCATTCTCTGCTTCTTTACCGGGATCATCATCGTACTTTTCAGAAAACAGATGGTCGTTTCCAACGAACGGAAGGCCCGGATCATGGATTTTGACGAATCCAAGTCCCTGGAAAACAAACCCCTCCTGATCAAGTGCATCCTGGTCTTGATCCTGGTGATTATTGGGTTTCTGGTTCATGGCTCTCTTAATATGGAGGCTTCCACCATCGCCATGCTCGGCGCGGTGCTCCTCCTGCTCCTCTCAGGAAAACATGAGATTGATGAATTTTTTCGGGATATTGAATGGGGAACCATTTTCTTTTTTATCGGCCTTTTCATGCTGGTGGGGGGACTGGTGGAACTGGGGTTGATCAAGCGCTGTGCCGATTTTCTGATGCACCTGACCGGGGGAAACTTGAGGGTTACCGCGGTGCTGCTGATCTGGGTTTCCGGGGCCTTCTCCGCTCTGGTGGATAACATCCCCTATATGGCCACAATGATCCCCATGGTGCAAGATATTGCCACCGCGGTTGGTGCGGAGGCGGCAGTGCCCCTCTGGTGGTCCCTGAGCCTGGGCGCCTGTCTTGGGGGGAACGCCACCCTGGTAGGGGCTTCTGCCAACGTGGTATCTGCCAGCATTTCAACGAAAAACGGCTATCCCATCAGCTTCATGGATTTTACCAAATACGGTATCTTGATTACCTTGGTGAATCTGACTCTATCCACAGGCTATGTGCTTGTCCGGTACTTTTAGGAGAACAAATATATGCAGAGCATCACCAAAACCTTCGGGATTCTGACTGCCGGCGGGGATTGTCCTGGTTTGAACGCTGCCATCCGGGGTGTGTGCCGGGCCGCTCGTGACCGGTATGATATGACTATCATCGGGATTGCCAATGGATACCGGGGCCTTATTGAGGGAAATTACCGGGTTCTGAAACCAGAGGATGTTTGGGGTATCCTCACCAGAGGGGGGACCATCCTGGGGGCGAGTCGGGAAAAGCCCTTTAAGGTATCACGGGGGGAATACGACAACGAGTTAGGGGTGGATAAGGTTGCGGCTATCAAAGAAAATTACCGTAAACTCCGCCTGGATTGTCTCGTGGTCATAGGCGGCAACGGCACCAATACCACGGGCTATCTTCTCTCCCAGGAAGGGCTTAATGTAGTGGGGCTTCCTAAAACCATAGATAATGATATCGCCGGTACTGACCGGACCTTCGGCTTTCACTCGGCCCTTGCCATTGCCACCGAAGCCATAGATCGGCTCCATTCCACTGCACAGAGTCATAACCGGGTCATGGTTATTGAGCTGATGGGCCATAAGGCTGGCTGGCTTGCCCTGTACGCCGGGGTTGCCGGGGGCGGGGATGTGATCCTTATCCCTGAGCTTCCCTATGATATCAAGGTCATAGGCCAGCACCTCCTTAAGCGCAGCCAGTGCGGGAAGGGGTTTTCCATCGTGGTAGTAGCCGAAGGGTCGCTTTCTATTGAGGAATCCCGGATGGATAAAAAAGAACGGAAGAAACACCGGGAACAAACAGTAGTAACCCCTTCTATCGGTTATCGGGTTGCCCGTGAGATTGAGGCTGAGACAGGTATGGAAACCAGGGCCACGGTCTTAGGCTATGTCCAGCGCGGGGGCATCCCCAGCGCCTCGGATCGGGTTCTGGCCACAAGCCTTGGTACTGCGGCAGCGGACCTGCTTGCCCGGGGCGAATACGGCAGGATGGTCGCCCTTACCGGCAATGAGATAAACACCGTGGACTTGAGCGTTCCCGCAGGGAAAGTCAAAACCGTTCCGGTGGATCATTACATGATCGATACGGCAATTGCGGTTGGTACCTGCATGGGAATATGAGCCGTCCGGCCTTGTTTTTTAAAATTTCTCTAAAGCGCGGTGTTTCTCATCCGATATTTATAATAAAGCTGGATTTGAATCATGTACCCGTTGGGTCTCCATGGTTGTGTAAGTTCAGATACCCTCACCCTTCCAGGAATGAGGAGGTTAGGGTTTAAGGCACGTTTTTTAAAGCAATGGTGATACTGAAAGTCCTATTTTAGGAGGACTGTTGTAGAGCAGTGGTACCACCCACGGCAAAGATGCCGCGGCGTTGAAGCCGTCGATTGACGGCAGCCGTCAGGGGACGGTGGCGCCGGAAATGCTAAAAGGAGTGAAGATTTATGATTATTAATCACAACTTAAGTGCAATGTTTGCCGACAGGTCTCTCAGGACTACCCAGAACCAGTTAGGGAAGAATATTGAGAAGCTGTCGAGCGGCCTGCGTATCACCCGTTCCGCTGATGATCCTTCCGGACTCGCTGTTTCTGAAAAGCTGCGAAGCCAGATTCGTGGTTTGAACGCGGCATCTTCTAATGCCCAGAACGGCATTTCATTTATTCAAACGACGGAAGGGTATCTTGAGGAAACCCAGGACATTTTGCAGCGTCTCCGGGAGCTGGCAGTGCAATCTTCGAACGGTATTTATACCGATGACGACCGGATAGCGATGCAAATCGAAGTCTCCCAGCTCATTGATGAGGTTGATCGGATCGCCTCTCATGCCCAGTTCAACGGACTCAACCTGCTTACCGGACGGTTTGGCCGTCAAATCGGCGAAAATGTGGTTACCGCTTCTATGTGGCTCCACGTCGGCGCCAACATGGATCAGCGGGAACAGATATTTATCAATACGATGACCGCTAAGGCCCTTGGGGTTCGTAACATCGGTGATGATTCCCTCCTGTCATTATCCGAACCTGATAGCGCCAACCGCGCCATTGGAACCCTTGACGAAGCCCTGAAAAAGGTCAGCAAGCAAAGAGCCGATCTGGGAGCTTACCAGAACCGCCTGGAACACGCGATTCGCGGTATTGATGCAGGGGCTGAAAATCTGCAAGCCTCCGAATCCCGCATCCGGGATGCCGACATGGCCAAAGAGATGGTTACGTTTACCAAGAACCAGATCCTCAGCCAGGCCGGAACCGCCATGCTGGCTCAGGCCAATCAGCAGGGTCAAGGTGTTCTCCAATTGCTCCAGTAGGGATAGGCACGACATCTTGAACAGACGCCCTTTCAGGTTAAGCCCGGAAGGGCGTCTTACTTTCAAAAGGTTGTATTGTCGCCTATTTTCTTATTCGCTTCTTCAGGCTCAACGGTCTCATGGTCATAGCCATCGGGCTAACAGACTAATGCGATTAACCTCTTATGGTTTGTAAACCAAGTTAAGAAAAAAAAACCTCGAAGTATCGCAAAGTTGCACAAAGTAAGAAGAAGAATAGATACTTTGTGCAACTTTGTGTAACTTAGTGGTTAAATATTTTACGGGTCAAGTTTAGGCCTTCATTGGGGGAAAAGAACACCTGGCCCCCCTTTTTAAGTCCCCATTCCTCAAAAAAATTCTTTTCCCCCCAAAAAATCCCTTGACAGCCTCCCCGTATCAGTGCTACCATGTCTCCATGAGCGCAGTATACGCACGAGCCAACGGCCAACGGCCAACGGCCAACGGCCAAAAAGTTTTATAGCCACAACTGATTTTGTCAAGCCCTTTGAGGGCTTTTTTCCCTTTTTTTACAAAAATTATTTTTTATTTACTCAGGCAAATAAGCCATATTCCTTGGCACATAACGTATTTGTTCAAGCCACGGCAAGCAGGTGTACTACGCCGCGTGCTGGGAAAACGCCAAGGGTGGCCGTGGCCGGACATTATCAGTGCGATAATCCCGTAAGGGTATCGGCGCCCGCCGGATCAGAGGCAGGCGTTATATATTTTTTTTTACCTCAGGAGGGTAACGATGAAAAAGACATGGGTGTTTCTCGTGTGTTTTGTGTTTTCGGCTTTCGCGCTGTTTGGGCAGAACGCGAGTGATTTCAAGACAAAGGTTAAGGACGGGAAGGTAACCATTACCGGTTATACGGGAACAGTGAAGGATGTCCGTATCCCGGACAAGATAAACGGGCTTCCCGTTACTGCCATCGGAGGATATTCCGCAGAAGATGGAGATTTATATGATGCGTTTAAGAGGGAGGGACTGACAAGCGTAACAATTCCAAACAGTGTTACCTCCATCGGAATGGATGCGTTTAATCGCAATCAACTGACGAGCGTAACGATTCCAAACAGTGTTACCTCCATCGGAATGGATGCGTTTTCTAATAATAAACTGACGAGCGTAACAATTCCAAACAGTATTACCTCCATATATTTGGGTACGTTTTCTAATAATCAACTGACGAGCGTAACGATTCCAAATAGTGTTACATTCATCGAAACTCGTACGTTTCGAAATAATCAACTAACAAGCGTAACGATTCCAAACAGTGTTGCCACTATCGAATGGGAGGCGTTTGATAGTAACGTTAAGATTATCCAAGCGGGACAGTAACTCTTACCGCTGATAAAGAAAACGCGAAAGAAGTCCATATATCCGGCAGGGTATATGGACTTGCTCTTACATCAGTATACCTCATAATTCACCTTAGCACGAGAAGAAGACAGTCCGCGAATTACGCGGATTAACGCAGATTTCCACCAAGAAATCTTGTCTTATCCGCGAAAATCAGCGAAATCCGCGGACTCTTTTCTTCGTTTTTTGTAGTCATGCGTAACATGCGCTCATAACTATGCCTACTTGAGCGAAAACTCCAGGGCCGAATCAGGTCCCATGCCAAGCCCTTCCAGGTCTTTAGGGCCCAGGTTCACGTTTATCATCTCCGAAGGCTGAATATGGCCTTTCTTGATACTCTTGATGACCCGGTTGTCAATACGCAGCTCCAGCGTCGCGTCGTTCTTCACGATGAGCGAACGGAGGTATAGCTTGTTGTCCCGTTTGGGATCGAGTTTACCGGGGTTCACATAGCGAACGTTGGAACCGGCTTTGAGACGCAGTTGCAGTCCAGGCCGCGCACCCCTGAGCCACGCTGCCGCGTACAAACCTGCCCGCCGGCTTTCTTCGGTGACCCAGTCCACCAGATCGTGGACGTGGAGCACGTTGCCGCAGGCAAAGACCCCTTCCACATTGGTCATGAGGTTTGAATCCACCAGGGGGCCGCCGGTAGTGCCGTTGAGGTCCACCCCTGCATCCTTGGAAAGCTCGTTTTCCGGCACCAGCCCCACGGAGAGAAGCACCGTATCACAGTCAATGCGAAACCGCTTCTCAGGAACCAAGGCGCCGTTTTCCATGGGCGTTACCTCCACCCCTTCCACCCGGTCGTTACCGAAAATATTCGTGGTCTGGGAGGATAGATACAAGGGGATGTTGAAGTCCCGGAGACACTGGACGATGTTCCGCGTAAGCCCCGCAGGGTAGGGCATGATCTCCACAACCGCCTTAACCGTGCACCCCACCCAGCTCATGCGCCGGGCCATGATGAGACCAATGTCCCCAGAACCGATGATCACTATCTCTTTGCCGGGGATATAGCCCTCGATGTTCACCAGCCGCTGGGCAAGGCCCGCGGTGTACACCCCCGCAGGCCGGGATCCGGGAATCCGCACATTGCCGCGGTTCCGTTCCCGGCAGCCCATGGCCAGCACTACCACCCGCGCAATGATCCTCAGCACCCCCAGGTCCGGGGAAACGCAGAAGAGTTCTTTGTATGCGGTTCCAGCAGGACCCTCAGTGTGGAAGGCGGTTACGGTGGTGTTCAGGTAGCAGGTGATCCGGGAGTTCAGGGTCTTGGCCATCAGCCGTTCGGCGAATTCCGGGCCAGTCAGCTCTTCGTTGAATTCATGAAGCCCAAAACCGTTGTGGATGCACTGCATGAGAATCCCCCCTAGGTGATCCTCCCGTTCAATAATGGCAACGGAGAATCCCGCGCCTTCCAGTTCCAGGGCGGCGGCCATGCCAGCGGCGCCTCCGCCAATAACAACCGCGTCAAAGTTGAGTTCTTTCATAACACCGCCTCCAGGAGCCTGCTTGCACCGCCGTGCTTGGTAACCGCGTCCCAGGAAAGACCGGTCTCACGCATGATGATCTTGATGATCTTGTACGTGCAGAATCCCCCCTGACACCTGCCCATCTGGGCGCGGGTAAAGTACTTGATCCCGTCCAGGGTATAGTGACCGAGCCTGATCGCCTGGATGATCTCTGCCTCACTTACATTTTCGCAGCGACAGATGATGTTTCCCCAGGCAGGGTCCTGGGTGATGAGTTTGTCCAATGCAAAGGGAGAAAGCTCCCGTGAGCGAGGCCGGACTTCCACAAAGGGGTCCCATTCGGGCTTTTCCGTCAGGTTAAGACCCATGCCCTTGAGGAGGTTCTTGACATACTCGCCGATAGCAGGGGAAGCGGTCAGCCCTGGAGACTGTATCCCCGCCACCTGCACCAAGGCAGGCGCCTTTTTTGAGGCTTCGATATAGAAATCCTCATCCAGATAGGGACGAAGCCCGGCAAAACTGGTGATCACATCGTTGCGGCTCAAGGAGGGGATCATGGTTTTCCCGGAATCGAGGATCTGTTCCAGTCGCGTTGAGGTGGTGGCGTAATCGGTCTTGTCATCCACCGCGTCTGCCGTGGGTCCCACCAGGACCGTACCCTCCACCGTGGGGATAACCAGCATGCCCTTGGAAACCGCGGTAGGCACAGGGAACACCACCCGGTCAGGCCGGGCACGGGTCAGCCGGTCCATGAGGAAATATTCCCCCTTCCGGGCCTTAATCGTAAACGTCTCGCCTCCAAACACCTGGGATACCTCGTCGGCAAAAAGTCCAGCCGCATTGACCACGAAGCGGGCCTGTAGGGTTCTGCCGTCTGCGGCATGGATAGTCCATTGAGCTGCCGGTTCATACTGAGCGGCCTTTACCTTGAAATCTGTGTAGAGGTGCACCCCGTTTTTCATGGCCGACTCCACCAGGGCAAACACGAAACGGTACGGCTCGATCATGCCGCCTCCAGGGGTGTAGAGGCCCCCCACCACGTCGGAAGAAAGCTTGGGTTCCAGTTCCAGGATGCGGTCCCGGGAACACAGCTCAATACCAATGACCCCGTTCTCAACCCCCTGCATGTAGAGGTGTTCCACTACCTTCATCTCGTCCTCGTGGAGGGCAGCCACGACAATGCCGCAGCGTTTAAAGGGGAAGTCCAGTTCCCGGTGCAGTTGATCGAACATGAGGTTTCCCTGGATCTCAAGCCGGGCCTTGAGGTACTTCTTGTTATGGTGAAACCCGCCGTGGACAATGCCTGAATTCGCCTTGGAGGTCCCAAAAGACACGTCTGCCGCCTTTTCCAGGATCGCCGTCCGAATGTGGTACACCGAAAGCCGCCGGGCGATGTTCGCGCCGGAAACGCCGCAGCCGATAATAGCCACATCGTAGTCCTGGGGCTGGGGATTAAGGTTTGGAAGATTAAACTTAGTCATAATTTCTCTCGTTTTATGATATATCTTAAAGATAGAAAAATCTATATAATACCAAGTATGGCGAATTTTGATGTTTCTAAAGGCTGGGTGATTCTTATACCCGCCAAGCAGCCGACCGCTGCAAAGATGGCGGAAGAATTGTCCCATTATATCGAACTCCTCCGGCGTCAGGCGGAACTTCCCCAAACATCGCCCCAGGTGCAGGATACTTCTGAAACGCCCCCTGATGATTCGGTTCCCACCATCCTCCTCAATGTTGATATGGAGCGGCAAGAGGGAAACGGGTTTTCATGGCGTATGGGGAAGGATCGGGTTGAAATATACGGTGAATCAGGCCGGGGGCTTTGTAATGGGGTGTTTGATTTTCTGGGCGCCCTTGGATTTCGTTGGCCCAAGCCGGGTCAGGAGCTGCTGCCCCCCCTGGATAAGCTCCTGCCCAATGAGTATATCCCCAAAGAAGTCGATGCCTATCATCCTTCAGGGGCGGATAGCATCTGCCGCCGCATGGTATTCCGCAGGAAAGATTCCGCCAAAACATTGGAATCCATGATTGTATGGGCAGTACGGAACAAGATCGACACCTTGGTGTTTTCCCTGCGAAGCAGGGTATTACAGGACCATAGCCCACGACCAGAGGATCCTCCGATTACCCAGTTCTTTGCCAAGCTCTTCGGGAAACCGAACCATGATCGGGAACTAGTACTCAGATTGGCGGAAAAATACAAACTCGCCATTGAAGGGGGAGGCTGGGACTTATCCCTGCTGGTACCAAGGGGTTATTTTTTTCTTAACCAGGAGATCTTCCGTATGGATTCGGGTAAACGAATCAAACAGTACAACTTCTGCCCCACTGCCCCTCAGACCATCAGGCTGCTGCAGAAAGAGGCTGAAAAGATCTTCCGTGCCAACCCGAAAGTCGCGGTCTATCATCTATGGCCTGATCGGGGGCATGAACAAACCTGGTGTTCCTGCCCCACCTGCCGGGCCTTTACCCTGGTTGAGCAGAACCGTATTGCCACTAATGCCGCTGCAGATACCCTCGCGAAAGTCAACCCTGGGGCCCGCATCTCCTATTATGAAAACATCAGTGACCAGGGAGATGTAGCCCCTCGGCACAACATGTTCAAGATAAACCATCTTCCTGGAGAAACTGGGGTAGAAGCAATGGGCTGGTTTTTAGAAGAAAACATCGGACAACCTGCACCGCAAGCAGAAAAAAACGGAGAGAGAGGGATTTGAACCCTCGGTACCCTTTCGGGGTACACACGACTTCCAATCGTGCACCTTCGACCGCTCGGTCATCTCTCCAAAAAATACACGCAGCTCTCAACGGAGAGAGGGGGATTCGAACCCCCGGAACCCTTTCGAGTTCAACGGTTTTCGAAACCGTCCGATTCAACCACTCTCGCATCTCTCCAAGAAACCCTGCCTGCCAATACACTCAAACAAACACAACCCCATTAGGTACATGAGCCTGAGAGGATTTAAACCTCCGACCGCGAATTTTCAATCCAACAGATCCGCAATCTAATGCTCGGTAAAATCAGGGCATATCACACAATATCAGAATATCCGGAAAATACTATGTATTTCCTTATCCTGTATAAACTTATTTTATCAGGATGTTTTGTTATATATCAGGAACGGTCAGTATGTCAAGT
>JAITQK010000123.1 GCA_031288975.1 Treponema sp.
AGATCGAGGGAAGCCCGCCGGATGCCGGAGAGGTCGTCCAGCTCCGCGAAGGTACAGGTTCCCGAATACGCCTTCGTCATCTTGTCGGCGGTTTTGGTAATCTGCATTTGAAGGGCGTAGCCTGTGGCCGTCTTGGTAATAGTACCGGTCATGATATAATCCGTTGCGGATAAATGCCCTAGATCAAGCCCCGCCGTGCCGTCATAATAGCCTGATAACAGTTCGGCGTAGACCTTATCCAGGGTTTCGCGGTCCATAACAGATATGGCGGAATAGCTGGAAAAGTTGCTGACAAACTCCCCCTGCACCACCGAGGGGAGGTAGTTCTGATCTTCCGCAAGACCGGCTGCCTTGGGCGCGAGAATGGCAAGGCTCTTGCCCCTGCCCCCATCACCTGTGTAATTCTGTGCATAGACGCTGGCCGAAACCAGCAACGCGCCTAAAACACCGAGCGTAACAATTTTTTTCTTCATGTACTATCACTCCTTCTCATTAAGTTGTACAGTCCGCCCCCGCGCCTACGGCAACGCCGCACGAGCGCAGGGCTTGCGGGCTGGGCGCGGTATGCTTGCCGCGCCTGCAAGCCTTATTCCTGCAAGTTGCAACTGGAACAGCGGTTCCTTCCGCTCTGTGTATCCATCTCAGGGGATCACGGCGGAGAACACCAGGCCCCGCGGCCCCGCTTTCCCCGTCGTGTTCTCGTAGCGCACACAGCAGTACGCGGTCTTGCCGCTGTCCTCAGCCATCCTTCTTTTAATAAACTTCCCATACTTACAGCATGATATACAAATCTCTATCAATATGAATTCAGTATATCACGTTTATTTGATTTATCAAACGTTTTTATCATATTTTGAAGAAATCATGGGAGCTAACGGAGGCGTTTGGGGAAGCAGTACAAGATTTATTAACTCACTCACCTTACGCACGAGAAGAAGACAGTCCGCAGATTTACGCGGATTATAGCTTCCAATCCGCGAAAATCCGCGTAATCCGCGGACCTCTTTTTTCATTTTTTGTAATCATGCGTAACATGAGTTAACCACTAAGTTACACGAAGTTGCACAAAGTATCTACTCTTCTTCTTATTTTGTGAAACTTTGCGATACTTCGTGGTTTTTTCTTCTTTTGCGGTTTTCTCCTTAACTCACCTTACGCACGAGAAGAAGACAGCCCGCGGATTTACGCGGATTAACGCAGATTTCCACCAAGAAATCTTGTCTTATCCGCGAAAATTAGCGAAATCCGCGGACCCTTTTCTTCGTTTTTTGTAGTCATGCGTAACATGACTTATTAATACGGAAGCCGCGGGAGGCGAACAAGACGTACCAGCCTCTGCGCCTGGTGAAATAGCCCGGCGGTAAATGGCCAGGACGGGGGCTGTTGATTATCACCGAACTGAGGGCGCTGTCAAGCCAGAACTATCGCTCATACACTATAGCCCCGTGTTTTCCAGAGCCGCTCCAGTTCCTTGAGCCTGTCCCCGGCGGCCTTGAGGGTTGCTTCCTTTTTGGCAAAGTGGAAGCGGATCAGGTGATGCACCGGCTCCCGGAAGAAACTCGAGCCGGGAACCGCCGCGACCTTTACTTCCCGTGCAAGCCATTCACAGAAGCGGGTATCATCCTGTCCATCAAAGGCCCCGATATCAACCAGCACATAGTAAGCCCCTTGGGGATTGGTGTAGCGTAAACCGGCCTCGTCCAGGGCATGGAGAAAAAGGTCCCGTTTGTTGGTATAGGACGCGAGGAGTTCATCGTAGTAGCTTTGGGGAAACTGGAGGGCTGTTACCGCCGCTTCCATGAGGGGCGCCGCTGCTCCCACGGTGAGGAAGTCGTGGACCTTGCGGATGACCGCGCTTACCTTTTCATGGGCAATGGTATAGCCCAGCCGCCAGCCTGTAATGGAATAGGTTTTTGACAGGGATGAGCAGCATATCGTCCGGTCCTGCATCCCCGGAAGGGAGGCAAAATAGACATGCCCTGCTGGGGCATAGACAATATGCTCATAGACCTCGTCGGTGATGACCCAGACATCGAACTCCTCTGCCAAGGCCCCGATGTACGCAAGTTCTTCCCGGGTAAAAACCTTGCCTGTGGGGTTCGAGGGATTGCAGAGGATGAGCGCTTTGGGGTGCTGTTCAAAGGCAGCTCGCAGCTGCTTTTCGTCAAACCCAAAGTCCGGCGGCATGAGGGGCACATAGATAGGCTGGGCGCCTGAGAGTAGAGCATCGGCGCCGTAGTTTTCGTAGAACGGGGAAAAAACAAGCACCTTATCCCCTGGGTTGACCACACTCAGCATAGCGGCCATCATCGCTTCAGTGGAACCGCAGGTCACGGTGATATGTTTCTCCCCATCCACCGGAATACCCATGAGCCGTGTCTGCTTCTCCGCCAAAGCCCTGCGGAAATTCGCCGCCCCCCAGGTAATCGCGTACTGATGGGGACCAGATTCCGCGGTTTTCGCCAGCGCCCTGGTCAGCTCCACAGGCGGATCAAAATCAGGAAAGCCCTGGGAAAGATTGATAGCCCCATGTTCCATAGCAACCCTGGTCATCCTGCGTATCACCGACTCCCCGAATCCCGCTGTCCGTCTACTCGTATCTGGCATGATCCCGCTTCCTCAGTGACTCATTTTTTTTGCGAACAAATTCCCCACTCCCTGGACCAGAGAAACCAGGAGGATGAGGATGATCACCGTCACAATGGTGATGTCCGTTTGGTAGCGCTGATACCCATAGCGAATGGCAAAGTCCCCAAGGCCGCCGCCGCCCACGGCTCCGGCCATGGCAGTAAGCCCTACCAGGCTTATGAGGGTGATGGTAACGCCTCGGATGATGCCGGGGACGCTTTCTTTTAGGTACACCCGGAAGATGATGCCCAGGGGGCTGGTTCCCACGGATAAGGCAGCCTCAACAGAACCACTGTCGATTTCTGCCAAGGCGCTTTCCATCTGGCGGGTAAAGAAGGGGGCAGTGCCGAAGATGAGGGGCGGAATGGCCCCTCGTACCCCAATGGCGGTGCCGGCGATGAGCCTGGTCACGGGGATGAGCAGGGCAATGAGGATGATAAAGGGAACAGAGCGGAAAAAGTTGATGATCTTGTCCAGCACGGTCCAGAGCACCCTATTTTCCAGGATCCCCCCTTTCCGGGTTATGGTGAGGATCACCGCAAAGGTGATGCCGAATGCAAAGGAGATGCTCCCGGTAACGAGGATCATATAGATGGTTTGCCAGAGACTGGTGAGGAGTTCTGGAATCCGATCCATCACATGGGGCATGAGCGCCCGCATTAGTTCAGCCATGTTTCAATTCCTCCACCCGTACCCCCCGTTCAACGAACCATTGCACGGTATGCTCCACTGCGGCCTTTTCACCTTCAAGGATGATGATGAGGCCACCGAGGGGCGTTTCCTGAATGATATCAAGATCGCCGAAAATGATGTTGAGCTGTACGTTGAATAGCACCGAAGCAGTGGAAATCAGGGGGTCTACGGTATTATGCCCGGTATAACTAAAGTGACACAAGGTTTGATTGGGTTTAAGCCTGACCAGGGGAGAATCCGTAGCCAGCAGCTCGTGTATCTTATTAAGATGGGATGTGGTAGCGATAAAGTCCTTGGTGATCCGGGCCTGGGGATTTGAGAAAATATCAAACACCGAACCGGCTTCAACAATGATACCCTTATCCATGACCGCCGCATGGTGGCAGATCGACTTTATCACCTGCATCTCGTGGGTAATGATCACAATGGTAAGGCCCAGTTTCTCGTTCAGCTTCTTAAGCAGAGCCAGGATTGCCTGGGTCGTCTGGGGGTCCAGGGCGCTGGTGGCCTCGTCGCAGAGCAAAACCGCGGGGTTCGATGCCAAGGCCCGTGCGATGCCGACCCGCTGTTTCTGCCCCCCTGAGAGCTGGGACGGGTAGGCGGTTTCCTTGTCCTCAAGACCCACCAGTTCAAGGAGTTCCTGTACTCGTTTTGCAACTGCTTCCTTGGAAAGGCCAGCGTATTTCAGGGGAAAACTGATGTTGCTTCCCACGGTCCGGGAACGGAAGAGGTTGAAGTGCTGGAAGATCATGCCGATCTTTTTACGGGCCAGCCGCAGTTCTGCTTCGGTGAGGCGTGTCAGGTCCTGATCATGCACCAGTACCTGCCCTGAGTCGGGCCGTTCCAGGAGGTTGATGCACCGTACCAAGGTACTTTTTCCTGCGCCGGAAAAACCGATCACCCCGAAGATATCCCCTGCTTCTATGCTCAGGGAAACATCATGGACCGCATGGATTTCCCGGTCGGTTCTGAAGGTCTTTGATACACCAGTGAGCTTTATCATTATTTACAGCGGCAACCTTACCCCAATACGGTGTTCCAGGGCACGGTCAAAAATGGCCCTGACTACAAACATATCATCCACTGCCATACCGAAGTTATTGGCAATGATAAGCTCTTCGGTGTTTTCACGGCCCCGGACTTTTCCTGCCGCCACTTCTCCGGTCTCTGCATGAATGACAGGATGCCCAAAGGGATAAAAACCGTACTGAACAAACTGCTCCACCTGTTCACGGCTGTCCACAATGTACTTGTCCGCCCGCTTGAAGACAGGGTCCTCGTAGAGGGTATGCCCTTCGCAGAGGAGGATTGTTTTCCCCTTTTCTATCCATTCGTCTTTAATCACCGGGTTATAGCCTTCCGAGGCAATAGTGGCAGAGGCAATGACCTGTGTGTTTTTAACCAGCGCTTCATAAGAAGCGGCTTTGACAATCTGTGCCCCTATACAAGGCTGTAAATCCGCAATGAGGGCATCGGCGGCTTTTTCAAAAATGTCGTAGACATAGATGGTTTTTAAGCCAGGCAGTACGCTTAGAATATTCCGCACATGCTGCCTCCCCTCAACACCGCAGCCTATCATGCCGAAGGTTTCAACGTTTTTCGGGGCCAGATATTTTATCGCCGTATAGGTCACCGCGGCGGTACGAAGCTCGGTGATATACTTACAATCCATTACCGCCAGGGGCAGCCCTGAAAGGTGATCGCTCAAGAGGATGAGACCCTGGGCCTGGGGAACGCCGAATTGTTCCCGGTTCCGGGGATAACAAGAACCCCATTTGATGCCCGCTACAAACTGTTCCGGCACATAGGCGGGCATGGCGTGGAAAAAGGTATCTGCTAGGGGATGGAGGGCGATCTTGGAAGGCATATCCACCTTCTGCGCGCTGTAGGCAATGAGTGCTTTTTCCGTCAAGTCTAAAACTTCTGCCGGTGTAAGGGGAACCTGTTTTACATGGTCCTGGGAAAGATAGAGGAGTTCCTTCCCAATGGGTAAACATTCCAGTATCCACCTGCGGTACGCTTCCGCAGCCTCTTTTAATGCATCCGGTAATCTCATCACAATGCTCCTATACCAGGGGGATACCCTGACAGGTGGTATCCCCAGAGTTTACTACCAGGCCGGCAGGGCAGTACCCTTTAAGGGCGGCTCATCGGTTATGACCTTGGCAACTGTTTCGGTCTGGAAAGCGGCAACCACCTTTCGGTAAACCGGATTGTCCTTATCTTTGGTCCGGGCCACCAAGAGATTGATATACGGCTTATCCCCTTCTTTGTCAATGGGCTTAATGTAGATGGCATCCTGTGCGGGCACACCGCCGCCGTCAACCACAAAGTTTGAGTTCACCACTGCTGCCGCGACCTGGGGGTCATCCAGGGTGCGCCAGGTTTGGGATGCGTCTACTTCCACGACCTGGATGTTCTTAGGATTGGAAACAATATCCTGTATCGTGGGAACATTCCCCTTGGAAGGATCCAGGGTGAAAACCCCTGCTGCCTCAAGTACCTTGAGGGCACGGCCCCCATTAGTGGCGTCATTCATGATGACCACCGTATCCCCGTCTTGCAGTTCATCGAGGCTCTTGATTTTATGGGAATAGACCCCCAAAAAGAAGATCACCGTATTGCCAATAGCGGTAAGATCATATTTCTGGTTTTTGATCTCATTCTGCAGAAAAGCATCATGCTGGAATGAGTTCAGGTCGATGTCCCCATCGGAGAGCGCCCGGTTGGGCACCGCATAGTCGCTGAAATTAACCAGTTCAACCTTGATCCCATCTTGTTCCAGGGCCTTGGCCACTGTATTCCAGGCGGGTCTTAATTCCTCCCCCATGAGGCCGATTTTAACCACTGTTTGCTGAGTTCCTGTTTGCTGAGTTCCTGTACCCTCTTTTTTAGCCCCTGCAAACACCACGACAACCCCCAAAACAAGGGCCACCGTAACCATTAATCCTTTTTTCATGTCTCGCTCCTTAACGATTTAATATTCCCATCGGAATAATAAGAATATGTATAAAAAACTATTTTTTGTCAAGTGGACAAACAGCCCACAACCCCGGGATTTTCACCCTGTACAAGAACCACCCGTCAAATCTCAAGGGCGCATTTACGCTCTGAAAGCACGCGAGAAAGGGCCTGAAGGTTGGTACCGTTTCCGGATACCAGCACCAGTATGGGAAGAGCCGGTTCATTTATAGCTATTATTTCATGATAATGACACTGCCGCAGTTATCAATCAAAGGAAAAAAGGGCACATTGAACTCCGCGGCGAACTTGCGCACCGCCGCCTTGGTGCCGGTGTATATCATGGCGTTATAATCATGGACGAATATGTAGCCTCCCTTTTCCAGCCGGGGGAAGAAGTAGCACAGCCCATTGTAAATAGGCTCAAACAGGTCGGCATCGATACTCACAAACACAAACCTCTCGTTCCTGTCCACATCCTTGGTCGTTTCCGGGAAATACCCCTTCTTGACGATGCACACGTTGGGATGCTTCATCTTCTTCATGACCACATCCACGCTTTTGCTGGTAAAATCCTTTATTCCCGCGTTTGAATAGCCATTATCCAGCTCCACCTTAACATCCCGCTCATCAAACCCGTCGAAGGTGTCAAAGAGATAGAGCTTTCTGTCAGGAAAGGCGATGTTAATGCGTTTGGCAAAGTCCCCTTTGAACACCCCCAGTTCCGCAACAGCTCCTTCTATGTTTCTTTCCCGGATTTCCTCGGCAATAAGACGCAAAGACGCGTGACGGACATGGTCGATTCGCTTCATCAACCCTATGGCAAAGACGGATGCCAAAAAGGTAAAGGAGGTTCTACTTAAAAGACGAAAAAATTCTCTGAAATTCAACAATACATAGGCCATCTGGTTCAATTTTTTTTCCACGGTATCCTCATCGCATAGTCGATTTTCCTGGTATACCCCAGGCTTCCCCATTCTACGCTTATTTCCCCTGAAAGTATAGTCCCCCGTGGCGATCCAGGAAGAGGCCTGTGCCTGAGCGGCAAACGCCTGGGGCGACATACCCTCGACCTGCTGAAGTAAAAGACGCTTTCTTGACTTGCGAATCACAAATTCTTTACAATACGCTCTATGATAGTATATTTGATTAATAATGTACCGTTCTATGCAGTGGCTATATAGCGTTAAAATACGATAAATTTGAGAATTTACCACTCTCAAGTACCCTTGTCTGTACATAAATTTTCCCAGACCTATTCAATCTTCTATTGCAAAGTTTCTTCCAAATTGAATTTGCTAATTCAATATCCCTCATTGGTAGGCCAAAGCCTTCATGTAGAACAATAAGATTTGTCATTTTCAAAATAGTATCGATGTTTGTTTTTTTTCGCATCAAGGCATCAATTTCGTCAATCAAAGTTTGATTACTTGCACTATACGGAAGGAAGATACTCCCCGTTTCACTCGGCATAAGTTCCAATACACCCCCGCCATAGCTCCGGCCGACTATCTCAGAAAATGCAAAGGATAGGGAATTATAATAACTGGCGATGAAAGCTTTTTTATTGATGCTTTCCTTGATGAAAATCCTATGCATCGTATCTGTGGTATAGGCGTTAGCATCATTCTCATATATTTCCTTTATAAGTGGAACCAGAGCATCCTTATCGCCTAAACCAAAAAGGCGGTTTCCCGTAGCGCCGATAACCGCCGCGAACATAGAAAACTCCTAAATCGGTGATATGTGGGTTCACAGAAACCCAAAATTCAAGCAATCTAATAAATACCAATATAGCACCGATTTGAAATTTTGCAAGTTTTTTTGATGAGGGAGCTTCTCTCAAAACCCCTGTTCAGAGGATACAATGCTGAAGTGTTTTTAAAGCGGCAAGGTATAGGATGGCGCTCATTAAAACAAAACGTATTTTTTCATAGCCTTTCACAAATACTTTTGTGTCGCTCACATCAAGATGGTGTTTATATCCATCGATGAAATCAACCGTGTTATTACCGCCAATTTCAGGTATTCAGCCGGGAATCGTGACTTTGAAGCACGTGCCTTTGCCGTATTCTGAGGCGACTTCGATCTTCCAGCCATGGGAATCAATGACCCACTTGACCACGGAAAGCCCGATACCCATACCCTGTTCCCGGCGTGAGGCGCTGCTCCGGTAGAAGGTTTCAAATATGTGGGAGATATCTTTCTCAGAGATACCGGGGCCGTTGTCACTTATGGTAACATGAATACTATTTTTATCTTGAGATGCGTCAAGAGTGACGAGCGAGCCATCGGGGGTATGGCGGATAGCGTTCCCAACAAGGTTTTCCAAAGCCCGTAGGACGAGCCTTTCATCAAGCAGCACGAAGGTGTTTTCGGGTATCGTGATATTCGCGGTCATGTTGTGATGCAGTGCTTCCACATCAAGGATAAAGCGCCGCGCAAAGGTTTTTAAAAAAACGGCAATATTAACGTGTGACAATTGACTTTGCCATTCACCAGTATCCATCTTCACAAATTCGATCAAATGATTTATCATGGTCTCAAGTTGATCAACTTTCGCGAGGATGATTTCCGTTGCTGTTTTTTGTGATGCCGGATCACTTGCCATACCGTCATCGATTAACTCGGCATAACTTTGAATTATCGAGAGGGGCGTTTTAAGGTCGTGAGTTACACCCATGATAAAACGGGCGCG
>JAITQK010000002.1 GCA_031288975.1 Treponema sp.
CGGGAATAAGACTGTGGTTCAGAAACAGTGCAAGCAGGCTGGGATGCGGTGGAATGTCAAAAATGCGCAAAACATGGTGACGCTCCGCGCTAAATGGGAGAGCGGACTCTGGAACAGAGCCGTCCGCGGGCTTTTGCTAGGCGCCGCCTAATTACCACGATTTTGAAGTTGCACCCTCGTATGAAAGCCCGTTTTGAAACACCTGAACGGATAAGCTATCATGGGCTTTCCTCCATCGCTACCAGGGCCGAAAACAGCACCGAAGCCAGCCCAGACCCGGAGATACCAAAGACCTCGACCCCTGCTTCCCGAATCAAGGCATCGAAAGCAGCGGCTAATTCCACAAGGGGCACACCGGAAAGCCGCTGTTCCACCTGCTCAAGCCCCTCTTCAGGACTGGCAAAAAAATCACCCCTGATGCGGAGGGTCCTGATGATGCCTCTGTCAATATCCGCACCAGCCCGGAGGAGCTTGCACCCCGGCGGCTTTCCCACACCTTCAATCCACATGGTGAGTACCGGCTTCCAGGGCCGCGGCAGCATGATAACTGGTCCGGGCAAAAGGCGCGGAAACCACTGAGGAAAATCCCCGGTTCCGCCCTTCTTCGGCGTAGGCTTCAAACTGTTCGGGTCGTACATATTCCACCACCGGGATCTGCTTTTTCGATGGTCTCAGATACTGTCCCATGACGAGGATATTCACATCCGCTTCCCGCAGTGCATCCATAGTCTCCAGAACCTCCTCCTGTGTTTCACCCAGCCCCAGAAGCAGGCTGGTTTTTGTTGTCCTAATCCCCAAGGTTTTGGCTATTTTGAGAGTAGCAAGACTCTTGTCAAAGGAAGCCCTGCTATCCCGTATCCATTGAAGGGAACGGACACTTTCCACATTATGGGCCAACACATCCGGTGCTGCTGCCACGACAGCAGACAGTTCATCTTGGGTATAATCAGGGATAAGTATCTCCACCCTGATACCGGGGATCCCCGCGTGCAGGGCCTGCACACAGGAAGCAAAATGCCCAGCCCCCCGGTCAGGAAGATCATCCCGGTCCACCGAGGTGAGGACCACGTAGGTAAGACCCAACTCAGCCGCAGCCTGGGTAATCGCCGTTCCCTCATCACTTCGCAGTTCCCGCCCCACCCGTCCGGTGGCCACCGCACAGAAACGGCATCCCCTGGTACAAACATCCCCCATGAGCATGAAGGTCGCCGTCCCTGCTCCCCAACACTCCCCCTTGTTGGGGCATCGCGCCTCATCACACACTGTATGAAGACTGTGTTTTTCGAGGGTACGGTGTACCTGTTGCCAAGTATCCCCAGAGGGAATGTGAACCCGTATCCATTCGGGCTTTTTGAGAGATAAACAGTCCATGGACTTAAGTATAGGCAAAAACCATGAGAAAGGAAAGGAATGAATGGGTCATTCGTGGGACAGAATGAGGAGATAATGCGGTGCAGATGTATGTTTAGTTGAACATTCCCCAGTACAGGGAGTCCTGCCTTGTTTTCAGGTCCCATTTAACCGATTATAAACAATATGCGGTATACAGCTATGATGTTCAGTGTTGTGGTGCTCATGACTGGTTCTCTGTATGCTCAGGACCTCTCCATAAGCCAAGAAGACCTCCGAATAGAACAGCGCTTCGATGGGGGGTTTCATCTTTTTATACGGAAAAAGGCGGATATTGGCTCGGTGCTGCTGACTGAGTCCACTAAGGACCATTCGATGCAGGAGGATAATTATGCGTACCGTGCTCCAGAGTGGAATACTATCTGGGATACCACTAATGGCAGCGAAATTCGGCTCATCAATAGCGCTCCCCTGTACGGAATCCGCTCCCTCATTGATTCCACCCCAGAGCCGCACCCTGACCTGGGGGAAGCCTTTCATATCTATATTCCCTATATACTCCACTATGGCTATGAAAATACCCGTAATGACGGCGGTGATGGTATGTATGTGGAGGAGGGGACGTATTTTAATATCCGCGCCTTTGTCCTGCCCTATGGGGACTACCGGCGTGATTTCCGGGATAACCCCTTTATTCTGCAAGTAACCCAAAAAATTCCCGAAGTTCCCCCTGAAGGGATTTTACCTGATGCGATGGATACGTTTAAGAATATAGCCACTATGGGTCATGGGAACCTGATATACTCCACTGCCTCGGATCTGGTGGATAAAATCAGAGCCATATTGGAAAAAGAAAGGGGAAACGCCCTGGACCTGGTCCTCTGCCTGGATACCACGGGGAGCATGAAGAATAAGATTGACGCGATCAAACGTATGCTCATCCCCATGCTGGAGGGGGTTATTAGTGAATTCCCCAGCTTCCGCATGGGTATGATGCTGTATAAGGACTATGGGCAGGAGTATCTCAACAAAGCTATCCCCTTCACCAGTGATTTTAAGGCCTTCCAAAGGACCCTCAGAGCGGTTGGCGTGGGAGGGGGCGGACAGGAGATCCCCGAAGCGGTCTACGAAGCCCTCTATGAGGGGGCGGTTCAATTCCCCTGGGCAGCGAAATCAAAGCTCATGATCCTCATAGGCGATGCCCCGCCCCACCCTGAGCAGCGGGGAGAAATCTCCGAAGACATGGTGTATCAAGCGGTCGCGGAACGGGGTATCAAGGTCTATGCGATAATTTTGCCCCAGTAGCATACGAGACATTTCCCCCAGCCAATCATGGTTCTTTCGTTCATTTTGGATTATAGTTAGTACATAAGGATGGGTATTATGGAGACAGCGACTTTTTTGAATGATTCCGGTATTGCATTAACTGAAGCGAATAGACCCTATGAGGCCATACCCCTCTTCCGCAAGGCCCTGATCATGGAGCCGGGAAATCCTCTGTTATGGATGAACCTGGGGATTGCCCAGCAGCGGACAGGGGCTTATGAAGAGGCCATCAGCAGTTTTCACCGGGCAATTGGCATCGAAGACAACCTTGCTGATGCCTGGCTTTCCATGGGTTTAATCTACTATGAGCTTGAACAATTTGACATGTCGGAATCCTGTTACCACGAGGCTCTGGAACGGGATAGGGGGGATCCAAAAATCTGGAATAATCTGGGGGTCCTCTACTTTACCGAGGGGAGTTACGAAGAGGCCCGGCATTGTTTTGAGGAGGCTATAAGTTTATCTCCCCTCTACTATGATGCGCTGTATAACCTCCGGGATACCTGCCGAGAACTGGAGGATTACCGGGCGGCAGCGGAATTCGAGCGGATCCTTTCGGGGATCTCCTATCGCCTGGGGTATCAAATCCATTCTGGGACTTACAATACCCGGTAAGGATACTATTCGTTCATGGGTATATAGGGCATGATGGTGTAATGAAGATTCTCTATATCGCGGAAATAGTTGGAAAAGCTGGGGTTTATGCCCTTAAGAAGGGCCTTGGGGACCTTAAACGGCATAAACCCTTTGATTTTGTCATTGCCTGTGCCGATGGTGCCACCAGCGGGAACGGGCTGGGCAGGAACCATGCGGCGTATATCCACAAGCTCGGGGTTCAGGTGCTGACCACTGGGGAATGTTGCTTTTATAAGAAGGACCTGGTAGAAAACCTGGGGAAGGTCCCCTTTGTGCTGAGACCTGAAAACCTCAACCCCGAAGCCCCGGGGGCAGGTTCCCGGATTTTCAAGGCCGGAGGGAATTGTAAAGTCGCGGTGGCAGTGCTCTTGGGTCAAAGTGGCTTTGGGAGGATTCACGGCAACAACCCCTTTTCGTTGCTCCCGGTATTACTGGAACGGCTGCACCAGCAAACCCCCTATGTGGTCATCGACTTCCATGCCCAGGCAACTGCGGATAAGCGTACCCTCTTTGCCGCCGCAGATGGCCGCTGTTCCGCGGTGATCGGTTCTCATGGCCGGGTCCAAACCGCCGATGAGACCGTATTACCTGGAGGTACTGCCGTCATTACCGATGCAGGCCGTACGGGCAGTGTTGATTCCGTGGGTGGCAATGACCGGAACGCCCGGATTCAGGAGTATCTGACCGGTATTCCTGAATGGACAAAAGATGCCTGGGCCAGACCTGAATTGCAGGGGGTCCTTATTGACATAAACAGCGAGGGAAAGGCCCTGTCCATCGAACGGATCCGGCATCCGGTGCTGGATGCCCCGGTTCCAGACCGGGTACCTGAGAAAGACGGGGATGTGGTTCCTACGGAGGAAGAGGATGACCGGTAAACTGCACATTATAGACCGGGAAGCAGCTACAGGCTGTTTCGGCTGTATTAACCAGGAATGTAAGGCTGCCCATCTGAGCGGGGAAAACGAAGAAAAGCTTGTGGGACAGGGAGCAAAACCAGCGCTGCTACAAGAAGCCCTCATTGCCCTGCTTCCCCCCATCCTGGGCTTTATCGGGGGCTTTATCGGCATGGGCATCATCTCCCCCGGTTCCGGGGATCCCTCCCGTGCAGCAAGCGGGGTTGTCGCCCTTTTTGCCGCAGCCTTCATCACCTATTGGGTTCGCCGCACCCCCTAGGATTAACATCAGATTCCCTTCATAATACACAAGACTCTTCCTAAAAGAAGCGAGGTAATCATGATGAATGAATTTATCGTTACGGCCACCCGGTCCATGCGGGATTATGCGTCCCGGGTTGTGGGTCATCTGACCAAATTTGCCAGTTTTGCTCCTTTGGCGGATACTATCAATGGGGTAGAGATACTCCAGACCGACCGTTTTGCAGATGGGGAAACAGAGGTGGAGGTGAATACCTCCATCCGGGGGAAGGATGTGATCCTCTTTACCAGTTGTGCCAGGAATGAGGCCGGCATCGGCGTTAATGAGGCAAAAATCGAATTATACCATGCTGTGGATGCCCTGAAACGGTCCCAGGCAAAACGGATCTTCGTGTTTGAGCCGTTTGTGTCCTGTTCCCGGTCAGACCGTACTGCCCGCCGCAGCTCCGTGGGGCTTTGGGTTCATTTTAAGATCCTCACCAGCCTGGGTACCAAACATATCGTAACCTATCAGCTCCATTCGGATAAATCCAAATCCATGCTAGACCCTGCCAACTGTGCCATTGACGACGTCCCCGCCATGACCCTCCTTGAAAAGTACCTTTGTGATATCTATATAAAAGATATCGAAGGATTGGAGAAAATCGTCCGCCCTCATTGGGCTTTCTGTGCGGTTGACGCAGGAGGTGAAAAGTTGGCCCGGGGCTTTGCCAATGGCTTTGGCTCCCCCCTGGTGGTGGCCCATAAACAGCGGGATTATTCCAAAGTCAATACCATTGAATCCATCAACATCCTTTCCGCCGAACCCATTGAAGGTAAGGTACTCTGGATAGTAGACGACATGGTGGATACTGCCGGTTCGGTGACCAGCCTTATCCAGGCTTTGGCGCCTTTTAAGCCTGCGGAAGTCAACATCATCGCGGTTCACGCCATATTCTCACCCCCTGCTGCGGAGCGCCTGAACAGGCTGTCCGAGGAAGGGCTGTTACACCGTATTATCGTAACCGATACAGTGTACTGTCCTCACTCAATACCGGAAAAAGTGCTCAACCTTGAAGTGGTCTCTTCAACTGAATTATCCGCCAAAATTCTGAGGACCATTATTACCAATAACCCCATGGGAAAGCTCCTGCGGGTATTCGACGCAGAGACCTATTTAAAGTCTCCGAATCTATTCAACCAATAACGATGCGTTAGTTAAGCGAAGAATCCAGCACGATGGTTACCGGACCGTCGTTGGTGTACGTAACTTCCATGTGGGCTTGAAAGACGCCACTTTCGCATTCAAGCCCCTGTTCCCGGATCTTGTCCATGAAATACTCATAATGGGCTTTAGCAAGCCCCGGTTCTGCAGCAGCCCCGTAATAAGGGCGCCTTCCCTTCCGTGTATCTGCCAACAAGGTGAACTGGGACACCGCCAAGACCTTACCGCCTGTATCTTTTACCGAACGGTTCATCTTGCCCTCATCATCTTCGAATATTCTGAGATTACCGATCTTTTCCGCCAGGTAGTCGGCATCAGCTTCAGTATCACCCTGTGCAACCCCCAGGTACACCAAAAGCCCGGCGAGAATTTCCCCCCATACCTTTCCTTCTACCGAAACCGAAGCGTTCCGTACCCGCTGAACCACTGCTTTCATTTCTCAGCTCCCATGAGCAGCCCCGCCTGATGCAGGGCCACCCCTTCAAGTCGTATATCCTGGCCCTTTTCCGTGACCACCGGCACAATTCTAGCCAGCACTTCCAATGGTTGTTCAGGATTCACCGGCACAGAAAAGTTAAATACCACCAGTACAATACCTTCCAAGGTACTGCGCGTATCATAGCCAACCAAAAAGTTAAAGGACGTGGTATTCTGCAGGGCCTCAAGGTTTGTGGCCATTCCCCGCCATATCACATGACAATCCCGGTACAGGACCGGTTCCTTGATGACCTCCGAGTAGGTAAACCGGTCCTGCTTAGAAAGGGTATCAAACCCAGGAACCTCCATGTAGGAGATGAGGAGCCGGGCCTTGTTTTTAATGGCCTCTGAAGCGTTTGATTCAAGAATACGGTTAAGGGAAATCTTGGCCGCTTCATCCCGGTATCCGATAAACAGGGTTCGGGCCGTGGCATAGGCATCCAAAACCTGGCTACTGGTCAGAACATACCGGTAACTGCCCCCCACCTCCACAGGCTTATCCCGTTCATCCCAGGCAAGCTCACTGAAGCTGAGGCCCTCCCGTGCAGGACGTTCTTTAAAAGGCGAGGGAAGCACCTTGACTTTGACCAGGACCCCGGCGCCCAGGGTACTGGCTATCAGAAGACAGGCAATAGGAACCAGGAAACTCCCCAGGGTCAAAGGCGCCTGCGGACAAGGGGGAAATATCCGGGAAAGGCGCCTCGAATCGATCCACGCGGAAAAGTTTTCGACCCCTGCGTATTTACGGATTATTTTAAGCGCCCTTTTTGCCGTTTTGTTATGCTTATCCTGATCCTGAACCTCAAGATAAAACTCCACCGCCCGATCCGTATCTCCCCGCCGGAGGTACAGGGCCGCTAATCCGAGCAATACCGAGGGATCCCGCATTTTTATATCCCGAGCCAGTTTAAAATAGGTAAAAGCCACTGAAAAGGCGCTGGTATACAGATAACAAATCCCCAACAGATAGTAATAGGTAAACATACCATGGTACCGGTTTACTTCAGGTTCAAGAATCTTTATGGCGCGATTATAATGTTTCCGCTGGATTAAACGGGTTGCTTTGGTTAAAATAGGGTCGAGGTTCATCACTTATACTGTACCGCAAATCACCCCTTCCTTCAATGTTTTTTCTATCTTTGTGTCCAACTTTAAATTCCTTTTAAATGCCCCACCAACCGGGCCTTATCCTGAGCCTTAAAGAAGGAGGACCCGGTGATTAACACATCCGCCCCCGCTTCCCGGACCATGGCGGCAGTGGACTCATTGACACCACCATCCACGGAAATCAAGAAATGAAGTCCCTGTTTTTCCCGCAGCCTTACCAAGGTTCTTATCTTTTCAAGGCACTGGGGAATCAGTTCCTGGCCGCCGAATCCCGGATTCACGGTCATCACCAGGACCAGATCCGCCACAGGAAGCAGTTCTTCTATATAAGAGACCGGTGTGGAGGGCACAATACTGATACCAGCCTTTTTTCCCAACCCATGAATAGCCCCTAGAAGCCTATGGGAATGGACCACCGCTTCCACATGGAAGGTGATGGCATCCGCACCAGCCTTGGCAAATGCCTCGATCAGATTTTCAGGCCCCTCCACCATGAGGTGCACATCAAAAACCGCAGAACTTTGATGCCGGAGATCCTCCACCAATTTGGGGCCGAAGGTCAGATTAGGCACAAAATGCCCATCCATCACATCCAGATGGACCCATTCCGCACCGGCAGCTTCAATTTCTATAAGCGCAGAGGCAAAGTTGGAAAAATCCGCCGAAAGGACCGATGGGGCGACAATAGGATTTTTCATAATTCTGAATTATTTATCGGATGTTTTTATCCTGGACTTTACGGTTTTTTATATTTTTATTTTCGATCTGCCCCTTGACAGGTTCTGTTTTTCAATGTATATTTAATTCGGAGTAAATGTTGAACACATCACGTCAGGGAAATGTAGTATACATGGTTGCATGGTATGATTCTTTATATTATACGCCTATTGTGGGGGCGGGGGGGGGGGCCGGGCGGCGGGGGGGCGGCGGCGGCCGGGGGGGAGCGCGCGGG
>JAITQK010000088.1 GCA_031288975.1 Treponema sp.
CTTAACTTTGACGCCAAGATCCGCCGGAACTCGGTGGACCCTGCGGACCTCTTTGAGGCCCACATCGGCGGTATGGACACCTTTGCCGCAGGGCTGGTCATTGCCCAGCGGATCATCGACGACGGCAAGCTCCCTGGGTTTGTCAAAAACCGGTACGCTTCCTTTGATTCCGGTAATGGGGCCAAATTCGCTAAAGGGGAACTCACCTTTGAAGCATTGGCCGGGCTTGGTTCCGATTACGGCAACGCGGGGCTTACCAGCGGTAAACAGGAACACCTTGAAAACATCCTGAACCGGTATTTGCTGGGGCTGTAAAACGCACAAAAGCCCTGTACCGGAGAACGTACAGGGCTTTTTGCTGAACCGGCGTTTTCACAGATCGATGAGGAAACGGTGGAGAAATTCCGCTGGTCCTATTTCCCGGTTAAGGATGCGGTAAACCCCGATGGAGATGGGCAGCTTTAGTTTGAATCGTTCGGCGAGGACCCTAACATACTGGGCCGCCACCACCCCTTCGGGAAGATACCCGATTTCCTTGATGCGGCTCACCAGGTCGTCCAGGTTGCTATAGGGTTTGAGGATATCCTTTTCGATGATTTCCCTGCCGAAGCGCCGGTTCCGGCCAAATATGGAGCGGCAGGTTACGTCCAGATCCCCCACCCCGGAGATTGAGGTAAAGGTTTCCGCATGGGTGGCGCCCATGGCCCGGCCCAGGCTCTGGATCTCGTTAAGCCCTGCGGCAAGGAGCAGCGATTCGGTGCCGTCGCCGAACATATCCGTGCCCGTTTCACTGGTTTTTAAGGCGTCCAACATGCCAAAGGCCAGGGCAATCACATTCTTCACCGCAGCGGCCACCTGTACCCCCCGGACATCAAAGGATGAAAAAACCAAAAGCCGGTTGCTCTTCAAGAGGTCCCTGAACCTTATGGAATTTTTGGCGTTTTCGCTGGCCGCGATAAGGCCGGTGATCTTCCCCCGGGATACCTCTTCTGCGTGGCTCGGTCCGGCGATATACACCAGGGACTGGCGGTAAAAACCGGGGAGGTAATCCTCCAGGGTTTCGAGGATCAGCCGAGGCCCCCTGGGGCTGGGGAGAAAGCCCTTGGTGAGAATCCCGATGAAGGTTTCTCCTTCTCTGATGGAATTGACCGTAACAATCTGCTTTGCCCGGTCCAACAGGTAGAGGGAGGGGATGGCTAAAATGAGGATTTCCCTGCCCTCTGCCGCTTCGAGTATATCATCGGTGGCCTGGATGTTTTCAGGCAATACAATACCCGGCAGGTAGCGAGAGTTGCGATGGGTCTCGTTGATCCCTACAGTGGTTTCCCGGTTATGGCTCCAGAGCATCAGCGCCTGCCCCTTATCAGCAATAACCTTGGCTATGGCCGTTCCCCAAGCCCCTGCTCCCAGTATAGCTATATTTGCGTTCATCGAGTCGGGCCTTATACCTCGTGGAGCAGATTACGGCGAAACCGGGTCCCGTCGGAGAACGTCGGCGGCATAACCGTGGTGAGCCAGGTTAATTCGTCTTCCAGGTTGTCAAAAGTCTTGCCCGCATCGCGGCAGTACTGCTTCATCACCTTTTGAGCCTTGTCAAACCAGGCGATCTGTTCTTCGGTGAGTACCTCGAATTCGCGTGAAGAACTCTGGTACATCGGGTTTTTCGACAACAGCATGAAGATTTTTTTGTCGGTTTGTTCCACATCGGTATAGTACTTCTCGTATTGTTCCGGTGTCAGCTCATAAAATTCATCATCTGAAGGTATGTAGCCCAACTGAAAGATCGTTGTTATTGCAGCGCCGATTTCAGAAAGGGCTTGCTGGAGATCAAAGCCTGCACGTATACACTTCTCCAAAAAGATCATGAAGAGCCGTTCCGGGCCTTCCAGTTCTTTTTCCTCAGTAATCGGCTGACCATCCGGCCCTTCCCGTGTAATGGTAACGGAGCTGTTCGGCTTGAGGGTTATCTTGACTGCAGCCGGTTTGGTTTTTTTTGCTTTGTATGGGTCTAGCTTTTTACTTTTTTTTCTTCCCATGATTTTGCCTCCTATAGGTATGTTACCCGATTTCCCTGAGCCGGCACAAGGGGGTAGACGGATCTGTTTGCACCGGCTGCTTGAGGCCACCCCCTTTTTTGTGGGCGTTTGACAGATTGGTGGGGATGTGTGGTATACTATAAGTGGAGGTGTTATATGCCAGCAGAAGCACAGGTGAAGCAGCCGCAGATGGGGCTGACATTTGAGCAGGTATGGGCAACGATACAGGAATTGTCCAAGGAGACGGATAAGAAGTTTCAGGAGACCGATAAGAAATTTCAGGAGACGGCCCAGCAGATAAAGGACTTGAACCAGCAGATGGGGGGCTTGCACAACAGCTTTGGGGATTTGGCGGAACACTTGGTAGCGCCTGGTATCGCGGAAAAGTTTAATGCCCTGGGGTATCATTTTGACTCGATTGCGCCGGGGGGTAAGAAAATACTGGATGAACAGGGGAAGTTGCTTGCCCAAATTGACCTATTGCTGGAAAACAGGGAATACTCGGTGGCGGTGGAAGTAAAAAGCCGGCCCAAGGAAGACGACATTACGAAACACATCAAGCGGCTGGAAACATTGCGGCAATACATGGACAAGCATCACGACAGCCGGGTTATCCGCGGCGCGCTGGCCGGCGCGGTGTTCCCGGAAAACGTAAAAGAGGCGGCAATAGAAGCGGGGCTGTATGTGATTGTGCAGTCCGGGGATACGATGCAAATTGAGGTTGCGGAAGGCTTCATCCCCAAGGAGTGGTAGACAATGAGGAGGTGTGTTATGCAGATCAAAGGTAATGGCGCGGTATGCGGGTGTTGATTCCGGTGTGGCTGGCGCTGGTTACGCTGGCGCCGCTGGTTGGCCAGGACCGGCGGGGACTGGAGGTGATACTTGCCGACGCGGAGGGGAAGGATGCGGTGGTGGGCAGGCAGTGGGCGATGTTCATTGCCATAGACCGGTATCAGGAATGGAGACCCCTCAGTAACCCGGTCAGGGATACTACGAGCATCGGGGAGAATGCGTTTGCCCAAAATAAACTGACGAGCGTGAGCATCGGAGCAAATGTCAGCTTAAACGATGTAAATGGAAGTTGGCCCTGTATTCCCAATGGTTTTGACGATTATTACAACAGCACTGGGAAGCGCGCCGAGACTTACCGCTACGACGGGAAAGCATGGAGCTACGCGGCACGGTAAAGGTGGGCAGGGGATAAAAACTGGGGGGTTTGAGGGGCCGTGGTCCCTCAAGATTTTTCATTCAACTTAAAACAGGAGGGCATTATGGCGCGAGTATCAAACATTGACGACGATTTACTGGAAGCGGCGGTAAATTATTTTCCGGGTTTTCCCAGTCCTGAAGCAGCGGCGATTAACGCGGCGTTGAAGGATCGCATCGAGAAACACAAGAAGGGGATAGAAGACCTGATGGCATTGCAGGGAACTATCGTCTTTGACGATGACTATGATCCACATACGCGCCGCTGAGTTTTCCAACACCTGTCGTGTTCACGGTGTCCAAGGATCGCCAACCGACTTTCTCCTCTGCGCGGTAGCGGTGCGCCACGATTGGGAAATCTTCACCGAAGATAGCGACTTTCAGCTTTATGGTCAGCACATCCCTATCGCGTTACATGAGGTAGCGGCAGACGCAACATAAGGAGGACAAGATGAGGTATATTGTTATTTAACTCACCTTACGCACAGGAAAAAACAGTCCGCACTAACCGAGTTGAGGTGTGGTATACTATAAGCGGAGGTGGTATATGCCAGCAGAAGCACAGGTGAAGCAGCCGCAGATGGGGCTGACATTTGAGCAGGTATGGGCAACAATACAGGAATTGTCCAAGGAGACGGATAAGAAGTTTCAGGAGACGGCACAGCAGATAAAGGACTTGAACCAGCAGATGGGGGGCTTGCACAACAGCTTTGGGGATTTGGCGGAACACTTGGTAGCACCCGGTATCGCGGAAAAGTTTAATGCCCTGGGGTATCATTTTGACTCGATTGCGCCAGGGGGCAAGAAAATACTGGATGAACAGGGGAAGTTGCTTGCCCAAATTGACCTATTGCTGGAAAACAGGGAATACTCGGTGGCGGTGGAGGTAAAAAGCCGACCCAAGGAAGACGACATTATGAAACACATCAAGCGGCTGGAAACATTGCGGCAATACATGGACAAGCATCACGACAGCCGGATTATCCGCGGCGCGCTGGCCGGCGCGGTGTTCCCGGAAAACGTAAAAGAGGCGGCAATAGAAGCGGGGCTGTATGTGATTGTGCAGTCCGGGGATACGATGCAAATTGAGGCTGAGGAAGGCTTCATCCCCCAGGAGTGGTAGACAATGAGGAGTTAGGAATGAAGGCGTGTGGTTTGCGGCAAGGTGAACTTGTTCGTCCGTGCGCCTTTTCTTGCCACCTTTACCAGTTGATTTTTTGCAAGGAGCAGGCTACAATAGAGCAACTTTAACAACGTCCGGGAAGTTAGGTCAACCCAGCCGCTGCTGGGGGTTATCCGGGGGACCGAACATCAGAACGGAGGGAGTTTTCTATTTTTCTGGCGGCAAACCGTGTCGCCATCACCGCGCAGGACTGATCCTACTGCGGCGGTGGCACTCGGCGCGGATCCGCAAGACTGGCTCCTTTTGATCTACACGACAATGCTGATGAATTTTTATTTTTTTCACATTTTTTCCATATTTCTATAGACAAAAAAAAATAAAAGTGCTATATTAATATAAGGTTATTCTGAATGATCGGACTTGTCATAGACAAGGCTATATTTTATGGAGGACTCCAGGTTATGATACCAGGGAGTAATAGTAATAA
>JAITQK010000227.1 GCA_031288975.1 Treponema sp.
TGAGGAAGGTACCGGTGAGACGGCATATCTTTCCTCAACCGAGGCAAACTGGCGCCATCTGCTTGAAGCGATAGAAGCAGATACGGGTTTTCTTCCCCTGCTTTTCTGAGTATACTATCCCTATGGCTTATGAAGTAACCGCTACCAGGCGGCGTCCTAAAACCTTTGATGAACTTGCGGGTCAGGAATTTGTGGTCGCTACCCTGAAAAACTCTATCGAAACCGGGCATATTGCCCATGCGTACCTGTTCTCCGGGCCTCGGGGCTGCGGCAAGACCAGCGCTGCCCGGATTCTGGCCCGGTCCCTTAACTGTGACCAGGGTCCCACCGCAAACCCCTGTGGGGTCTGTCCCAGTTGCCAGGAAATCGCACGAGGGGCAAGTCTGGATATTATCGAGATTGACGGCGCCTCCAATACCGGTGTCAATGATGTGCGGCAGATCAAGGATGAGGTGCTCTTCCCCCCGAATGCAGGGCGCTATAAGGTCTATATCATCGATGAAGTCCACATGCTCTCTAATAGCGCCTTCAATGCCCTCCTCAAGACCATTGAGGAACCTCCTCCCTATATTGTCTTTATCTTTGCCACCACAGAACTCCACAAGGTGCCTGCTACCATTAAAAGCCGCTGCCAGCAGTTCGCCTTCAGGCTCATCCCCCTTGAAACCATCACGGGGATTCTGAAAGCCACCTGTCAGGAACTGGGGCTCCGGTTTGAGGATGATGCCCTGTTCTGGGTCGCACGAGAATCAACGGGCAGTATGCGGGATGCGTACACCCTCTTCGATCAGGTGGTCTCTTTTTCCGATGGCCATATCCGTTCCGCCCTTATCCGGGAAAAGCTGGGTCTCGTGGGCCTGGATAATCTCAATGCCTTGGCAGAAGCCTGCGCCGCAGGGGATCTTGCACGGGCCTTTACTGTGATCGACGATATTCTGAATGCAGGAGTCGCCATTGAACAGTTCATCATTGATCTGGTCGGGTATTACCATAACCTCCTCTTTTTAAGGGCAGGCATTACTAGAACATCCCTCCTGGATTACCATCCTGACCGTTTCTCCGCCACGGTTTTGCAGAGCCTGCATACGGTCCAGCTTGAACATGCCCTGGAGCTGCTCTTGGCCCTTTACCGGGATATACGGTACTCTGTTTCACCGCGCTTTGAACTGGAAATGGTGATTTCAAAACTCTGCTGCCTGGATCAATGGATTTCCCCCCAGGATCTGCGGGCCGCCATTGCCGGTGTTCAAGCGGCATTGGGTGGTTCGTTGCTGGAAGGGGGCAACCGCCCTTTACCGGTGGCAAGGCCGAAACCCCTTCCTGCTGATGCGGTGTCCGATCAGCAGGCGGTCTATACTACCGCTCCTTCTGGTAATGAAACGGCTGCGGTGGAATCCCGGCCTGTAGAGGCGGTACGTCCAGAACGCCCCAACAACCTTGGCTCCCTGAGCGAAGGGTTTAAACGCATGCTTGCCGCACGGGAGTCAGGCACGTCGTCGCCGTCCACCCCAACGGTGCAGGATTCGGGCGCGTCGTCCACCCCAGTGGCAAAGGAGTCGGGTGCGTCTGCGCCATCCGCCCCAGTGGTGCAGGATTCGGGCGCGTCGTCCGTCCCAGTGGCAGGGGAGTCGGGTGCGTCTGCACCGTCCGCCCCAGCGGTACAGGATTCGGGCGCGTCGTCTGTCCCAGCGGTGCAAGAGTCAGACGCTGCTTTGCAGCACACCCCAGAGTTGCGGGATCATGATGGGCAGCAGGGGAAGGCAAAGAAAGCTTCCAGGGGCGCTCCTAAAAAAGCCGCCCCAGTCCCCCAGGTGGAAAGGGTTCTCCGGGTGTTCCGGGGAACCATAGTCAAGCATACACAATCGGAGTAGATGATGAATATTAATCCCTTTGACATCCTCAAGAACGCCCAGAAGATACAAGAACAAATGGGCGCGTTTCAGGAAAAACTCGGTACGATTACGGCCTCCGGTTCTGCCGGAGGCGGCATGGTAGAGCTAGACATGAATGGCCGTCTGGAGCTTCTATCCATCAGGATTGCAAAGGAAGTGGTCAATCCAGAGGATGTGGACCTGCTCCAGGACCTTATCACCGCGGCCTTTACCAATGGCATGGAAAAGATCAAGGAAGCGATTAACCGGGAACTCGGCGCCTTTGCCGCCGCAGGCATGGCCGGTATGCCCCCGGGATTCCCCAGCGCCTTGTGAATGCCATAGACCGCCTGGTGCTCCTCTTCTCCAAACTACCGGGAATCGGGAAGAAAAGCGCCGGCCGCCTGGCCTATTATATCCTCGACGCCGATCCGAGCTTCGCACAGAACCTGGCGCACGAGCTTGCCAGCCTGCACGGGGCAATCAAACGCTGCTCCGTGTGCGGCAGCTTCACCGAAGATGATCCCTGTGCCATCTGTACTGATACCCACCGGGACACCAGCATCCTCTGCGTGGTTGAACGGGCTCAGGACGTGCGGGTCATTGAGGAATCCCGGGAATTCCAGGGCCGCTTCCATGTCTTAGGCGGTCTCATCGCGCCCCTGGAAGGCATACACCCTGGGGACCTCACCATTGGCCCCCTCATGAACCGGGTCCGCACCGGTGGCATCAGGGAAGTCATCCTTGCCATGAACCCCACCATTGAAGGGGATACCACGGCCCTGTATATCCAGAAAATACTCAAAGACCTGGCAGTGGAAGTTACCCGCCTTGCATCGGGCCTCCCTGTGGGAGGAGAACTGGAATACGCGGACCGCCTCACCCTGTCGCGGAGTTTCAGGGGTCGGGTCAAGCTGTAAATCCAGCCCTGTTGCTTTTCTTCCTCTGGTATACTATCTTTAGGTATGCTGAATTATATATTACTTTTATTCCCCATAGCGTTGTTTGTACTCATCGTGTACTTTGCCCTCTCCAGAAAATCAAGCCCCCTCCTCAGACGGGTTGCCCTCATCGTGCTTATCATCATCGGCTTTTCCATCATCCTGAGCTTATGTATTATTTTAAGTGAACCTGCGGCAAGTCCCAGACCGGTGATTGCAGACCTTCCCCCTGACAAACCAGTGCAACCCCAGCAGAACAATTTGCTCTTTCTCGTGGTATTCTCGATATTTTTTCTGCTCTTCATAGCAATTGTTGCGTATATTTCTATCCGGGACCAGCGCCGAAAACGCAGGTAATCATAGTTTCTATTTTTTTGCTGGTTTTACTGTTGACACTTGCTTGGCAAAATATACATACTTAATACTGGGGGGCATAATATGTCAGAAATAGACGTTGTTGCGTTTAAAAAGAACGGCTTTTTTAAACAAAACCAGGAAAATAAATTTTCGCTAAGGGTCAAGGCGCTTGCGGGGATGTTGAAGGCCGACCAGGTGAAGAAGGTGGGGGAGATTGCGGAAAAATATGGGCAGGGCTATGTTCACTTTACCACCCGGCAGAATATTGAGATTCCTTTTATCTCCCTTGATGCTATAGAAACCATCAAACAAGAACTTGCCGCATCAGGTATGCAAACAGCAGGGGGCGGGCTTCGGGTACGTTCGATTATCGCGTGTCAGGGTGGGGCGATCTGTCAGGGCGGACTTATCGACACGACCGCCCTTGCAGAGGAAATTGACCGCCGTTTTTATGGGCGGGAACTTCCCTGCAAGTTCAAAATCGCCATAACCGGTTGTTCCAATAACTGCGCCAAAATAGAGGCAAGCGACCTGGGGATCAAAGGCGGGCTTGTACCAACATGGCATAACCAAAACTGTTCCTTTTGCGGCCGGTGCGCGGGAACTTGTCCAGGAACAGCAATCACCGTTGATAAAGAAAAAAAATCCCTTGATTATGATGAAAAAAAATGCCTCTTCTGCGGGAAGTGCGCTAAAACATGTAACGGGAAAGCATGGACGGGAAAAAACGGCTTCCGTCTTTACTTCGGCGGCTTCTTCGGTAGCGAGATACATACGGGCAAACAGTATGTGTCTATCATTTTAGATACAGAAAAGGTGTTACACGTTTTAGACGCTGTGCTGGTGTTTTTTACATCTAACGCGAAAAAAGGCGAGCGCTTGGGAAAAACCCTTGACCGCATCGGCACTGAACAATTTCAAAAAGCGCTGGAAGAGGCCTTATCCCAGTAGGGATGCACGCCTTTTGAAAAAGCCCCCTTTTGGAAAGCGGGGCTTTCGACTTTACTTTCCACAATCATCCTGGTCTTTATTCGGACTGTCAAACCACCGTAAATATAATGAATTAATGGATAAAATTATTTATATAGATAAGCTCTTAGCAAGTCTTATAGGATTTTTTATTATTCCTGTTTCCCAATAGCTGCAAGTCCTTCAATAAAACAAATATGCAAAACAGCTAAGGGTTCAAATTTATAAAATTGTATGGCTGTTTTATCATACAGTATTTGCAGGGTTGTAGGATACTCATCATCCCCTTCGTAATACATTATTTTTATGGGGATTTTCGGCAATAGCGTATAGCTCCAAACATATTGCCCTGCCCTTTTTTCTGTTTCAAATACCATGCCAAGTTTTTCCGCTATTCTGCAAAATTTTTTATAATCATTTCCATAAACTTTCCCAAGCGAATCCGGCCATGCGTTGCCATTACCGAATACCCCACCAGAAAAATGTGTAAGTAAGCAGAAATCATTCCCTGGCTCTAAATTCGCTTCTGACAAAAGATAATACCCTAAAACACTTTTCAGATTGTAATCGTATCCTTCGGTTTTAGGTGTCCAAGCTATTTTTTGTTCAGCCAGCTCTATGCCATCTTTGGCTATTATGTAGGTCCTTTCAAGGAAATCAATTAAAACGCTATTTTGTGCAACTTGCTTTAACCCGAGTCTTCTTGAACTTTCATCAAAGTCACAATTTTGTAATAATTTTATCACCCATTCGTATGTTACTTCATACCCTTTCTTCATTGTTTTGTCCTATAAGGTTTATAAACCTCATACCAGAAAATTACCGATGGAGGTGAGGGGAATTGAACCCCTGGCCTCTTGAATGCCATTCAAACGCTCTAGCCAACTGAGCTACACCCCCAGTAATTAGTTAGAATATACCAACTTGAACGGATTATGTCAAGCTAAATTTCACCTTGGACGCAACTTTTTTACTCAAGAACCGGATTTCCCAGCAGGAATGTCGTCGTAGCGGCCTGAATTGTTCCAGTAGGTGAGTCCAGGATTGCCGGCATCCCGGACCCCCTCGACCTCGCGGCGCACATAGTCCAGGTTGTAGTATTTTCGGTCATAGGACACGTTGAGGTAAAAAGCCTGCACGTAGGGCCGGACGACGATTTGAGCCCGGCTGATCCGCTCGGTACGCTGGGTTCCCTGGTAGTAGATGCGGTAGGGGCGGAGTTCTGTCGGGGCCTGGGCGAGGAAGGCTTGTTCAAAATGACTGGGATAGTACATGGGGCAGATCACGTCCACGTAGGGGGCCAGGAGTTCCACCTCCTGCCCGGTCCGGGCGCCGGTCCGGTACCAGCCGTTGGCCCCGTAAATATCAATGGAAATGGGGGCGTCCACCTGGGAACGGATATGCCGGAGGAACGACAGGAGGGCACTGTCCATGTCCATGCCGTTGTCCCGCCACCGGTACCGGGCATCCGGGAGGTTGACCCCGTCGGTGGGGAACCGGATGTAGTCAAACTGAATCTCGTCAAAGCCCCGCTCATGGAGTTCCCCGGCAATGGTGGCAATATAGTCCCAGACCTCTTCAGAATAGGGGTCTACCCAGCTTTCATCATAGTAGGTTCTGAGGATTTCATAGGCCGGATCATCTGCAGGAAGGATCTGAACCAGGGGATTCTGGCCGGCGCTTTCGCCTGAGTCCGTCTTCTTTTGCCGCCGGTCGTAATAACCGGCCCAGGGCTTATTGGTCCGGGAATCCCACACGGCAAACTTCCCCCCTTCCTTTTTGGCCAATTCACCGTCCTTAAAAACCACGATCCGGGCTACAGTGTAGATGCCCTGTTCTTTCATGTTTTTGAGAAACCCTTCAAGCTCAATGGGCCTGAAGACCCGTCCCTTGGCGCTGATGGCGGGGTTGTTCGGGGTAAACCGGAGGCGGCCATAATCATCCTTCATGTCGATGACCACCATGTTAAGGCCCCGCTGGGCAATCAGATCAAGATAGGGTTTCAGAGCGTTCCGGTCTCCGGCGTGGTTGACCGGCAGGTAGAGGCCCTCCCGTCCCTTGGCCACAGTGGTACGGAGCGTATCAGCGCTGTCCAGCAGCCAGAGTTCGGATAAATTGATATGCTCTGAGTAGGGGTTATAGCTATCTGCCCAGAAGAACAGGCAGGTTGGCTGCAGTCCCAGATTTTCCGTAAGCCCTGCGATGAATTCAAGCAGGTCCCAGCGCTGCCGGGGATAGGGTAGCATCGCCTGGGGACTTACCGCGACTTCCTCTGCCGGGCTTTGGCGGTCCAATTCTACTACCCCGCCGTCCTGGACAAAACGAATGGTGTGCTTCCCTATATCCAAAGAATCCACAGTACCAAAATCACCCCCATCAGACCAGCGGGTAATGAAGCGCTTTCCCTTCCAGTCAAGCTGATACACCCGCCGGCGAAAGGTCTGGGCAACGTAGATGATCGGCATGACGGCAGCAGGCTGCCCATCGGCGGTTTGGGGAAGTACCACGGCAATATCCGAAACCTCATCAGGGTTACCGGTGGTTTCAAGGTTCTCAATCCCGGTATTAAGTTCAAGCCACTTAGCGCCGGGAATATCGGCGTTGATATAATGGATACCGTAGAGGCTGTGGGAGAGGAAAACCGTCAATTCCGGCAGGTTCGCCACGGCAACGGCCTTGATGCCATTGGTCCGGTAGGCGGGCATGCCCAGGTTTACCCAGCCTCGGCCCTTATCCCGTGAGAGGAACACCGCGTCCTTGACGGCGCATACCATGAGGTCCGGGTTGCCGGGGTGTATTTCCAGGTCTTTAAGTTCCTGCACCATCTGGATGAAGGACTTTTTCCCCTTTTCATAGACTTTGATGGTTTTTATCGGAAGCCCCTCGTTCCGCGCTTCCCAGCGGATCAAATCTGTGGAAACCAGGATACCCTGGTCACTGAGTAGCGCCCAATAGTCGTCGCTCCTGATTATCTTACGCACCGCGCCGCCTGACCACCGGGACGAAAGGGTTCCGTTCTGATCTAGGCTGTATAAACCATCTCCAGTTCCGATGAGCAGGGGCCATTTCCCCTGTGCAGCCTCGGTTTGGGCTGGTATACAAGGAACCACCAGTAAGGATAACCAGAGGCAGAGCATACCAGTGGATAGTTTTATCGGGAATGTAATCGGGAATGTAACCAACATGGATAAAATTCTAACGTAAAAGGGGAAATGAGAAAAGGGTGGGAGGTGGAAAGGTTTAAAAAGACAGGTAAGTTTAATGCGCTTTCCTTGAAAGAATCATCATGGTGTTCTTGACGCTGGGGGCAGGTATTGCGGTATTATTGCCAAAGTAAAGGAACCTGTATGAATAGCTCTGTAGAAATATTAGATACCACCCTCAGAGATGGCGCCCAGGGGAAGGGGATCACCTTTTCGGTCCAGGATAAACTCGCGGTGGTCAAGGCCCTGGATGAACTAGGGGTGTCCTTTATCGAGGCGGGGAATCCTGGGAGTAATCCCAAGGACATGGAATTTTTTCGCCTTGTCGCCGACCTCAAGCTAGAACATGCCCGGCTCTGCGCCTTTGGTTCTACCCGGAAGAAGGGGACACCTGTGGGGGAGGATCCCCGGATACGGAGCCTGCTTGAGGCGAACACCGAGGCAGTGGTGATCTTCGGGAAAAGCTGGGACCTCCACGTAACCGAGATACTCCGGGTGAGTCTTGAGGAAAACCTTGCCATGATCGCCGAGACCGTGGCGTTTCTTAAAGCCCAGGGCCGGCTGGTGATCTACGACGCGGAACATTTCTTTGATGGACGCCTCGCCAATCCCGCTTATGCCCTGGCTACTGTTAAGGCCGCCCTGGATGCCGGGGCCGACCGGATCGTGCTCTGCGACACCAACGGCGGCACCTTCCCCGATGTTATCACCGAGGAACTTAAGGCTGTGATCGCCCTCCTCCCCTCTCCTTCTTCCCGCCTCGGTATTCATGCCCACAATGATGCGGATATGGCCAGCGCCAACACGGTGGCGGCGGTGAAGGCTGGATGCCGTCATGTTCAGGGCACCCTGCTGGGCTTTGGGGAGCGCTGTGGTAATACCAGTCTTGCGGCGGTGATCCCAAGCATAGAACTCAAGCTGGGGCTTCCCTGCCTTGGCGAGGGCCGCTTGGAACGGATCTGCAGGTTGAGCCGGAAGGTGGCGGAGATCGCCAATATCGCGGTATCTGATACCATGCCATACATTGGTACCCACGCCTTTTCCCACAAGGCGGGGATGCATGCCGATGGTATCCTCAAAACAAGCCGGTCTTTTGAACACATTGATCCCACCCAGGTGGGGAATGATCGGCAGTTTCTGATGAGCGAAGTGGGGGGGCGTTCTGCCATTGCCGAACGGGCAAAGAAGATCGATCCCTCGATTACCAAGGAGCATCCTGTTACCGCGGCCCTGGCCTCGAAGCTGAAAACCCTGGAAGCCGAGGGATGGCAGTTTGAGGGGGCGGATGCCAGCTTTGAACTCCTGGTTCGCCGGGAATTGGGGAGGTACCAGCCCCTCTTCAGGATTGAGGCGTACCGGGTGGTGAGCGAGCATCCCACCGGGGAGACCATCGCCTGTTCCCATACCTGGGTCAAGGTCTGGGTGGATGGGCAGTACGAGATCGCCGCTGCCGAGGGGGATGGACCGGTGAATGCCCTGGATGGTGCCCTCCGCCGGGCACTCCAGCGCTTCTATCCTGAATTGGAACAGGTCCGGCTCTCGGATTACAAGGTCAGGGTCATCGACGGCACTGCCGCCACTGCCGCCCTGGTCCGGGTCCTCATCGAATCCACTGATGGCCGGAGCCGCTGGAGTACCGTGGGGGTATCTGCGGACATCATCGACGCAAGCCGGATCGCCTTGGTGGACTCCATCGAGTATAAGCTCATCGGTGATATTGAGCGGCGTTTTAAGGCCTACTTGTGATGCTGAGGTTTGCCTACTTGTTTGACCTCACCCCATCGGGTTATACTCACGGGCTATGGATAAACTCATCATCAAAGGCGCCCGGGAGCATAATCTCAAAAACATCGATCTGGAATTACCCCGGGATAAACTCATCGTCATTTCCGGCCTCTCAGGATCGGGGAAAAGTTCTCTGGCCTTCGATACGATCTTTGCCGAAGGGCAGCGTCGCTATGTAGAGAGCCTGTCCGCCTACGCCCGGCAGTTCCTGGGCCGGATGGATAAGCCGGACCTGGACTTTATCGAGGGGCTTTCCCCGGCGATTTCCATAGAACAGAAGACCACCCACCGCAATCCCCGGTCCATTGTGGGGACCGTAACGGAGATATACGATTATTACCGCCTCCTCTACGCCCGTATTGGGGTGCCCCATTGTCCCCAGTGCGGTAGAGAAATCCAGGAGCAGTCAGTGGACCAGATCATCGATACCATCCTGGCCCTGGGGACTGGCACGAAGATTCAGCTCCTCGCGCCGGTGATCCGGGGGAAGAAGGGGGAACACCAGAAGATCCTGGAGGATGCCAGAAAGGCCGGGTTTGCCCGTGCCCGGATAGATGGTCTCCTGGTGAGCCTTGATGATACTATCAAACTGGATAAACAGAAGAAACACACGATAGAAATCGTGGTAGACCGCCTCATCACCGGGCCAGATATACGGTCCCGCCTCGCCGAATCCGTGGAGGCTGCTCTCGAGTCTGCTGAGGGTATCATGCTGGTATTGGCCCAAACCGAGACTGGGGATACGGAACGCTTCTTCAGCCAGAAAAACGCCTGCCCTGACTGCGGCATCTCCATCCCCGAACTCCAGCCCCGGCTTTTCTCCTTTAACAACCCCTTTGGAGCTTGTCCCGCCTGTTCGGGCCTTGGGGCCAAGCTGGAATTCGACCCCAGACTGGTGATTCCCGACCGTTCCCTCTCCTTCAATGAGGGGGGCGTGGTACCCTATAACCCCGATTCCGCCTGGCATCGCAGCCGCTTCGACAGCCTCGCACGGCACTACAAGTTCAGTCTGGACACGCCCCTCCAGGAGCTTCCCAAGAAGGTCATGGACGCGCTTCTCCACGGTAGTAAAGAAGAGATCGATGTGAGCTATGAAAACCGGGACAAGACCGGCCGCTTCGAATACCGCTCCAAGTTCCCCGGGGTCCTTGAGGACCTCAAGCGCCGCTACCTGGAAACCCAGTCCACCGGCATCAAGGAATGGCTGGAAAAGTTCATGAGCCAGAAGCCCTGCGAGGACTGCGAGGGGAAGCGGCTCAAACCAGAGGCCCTGGCCGTAACGGTTGGGGGCAAGAACATCTGGGAACTCACGAGCCTTTCGGTTATTGATTCTCTCAGGTTCTTCAATGCCATCACCTTTAGTGAGACCGAAAAGAAGATAGCCTCCCAGATCTTAAAGGAAATAAACGCCCGCCTTGGCTTCATGAAGAACGTGGGCCTCGATTACCTCACCCTGGAACGGAAGTCCGCCACCCTCTCAGGAGGGGAGGCCCAGCGGATACGCCTTGCCACCCAGATAGGTTCCAGCCTCGTGGGGGTTCTCTACATCCTGGATGAGCCTTCTATCGGCCTGCACCAGCGGGATAACCAGCGCCTCATCGACACCCTCCACTACCTCCGAGACATTGGTAACACCCTCATCGTGGTGGAACATGATGAACAGACCCTCCGCACCGCCGACTACATCGTGGACTTAGGCCCCGGGGCTGGGGTCCACGGCGGCCATGTGGTGGCCCAGGGCACCCCTGCAGAGGTAATGAAGGTGCAGGAGAGCCTCACCGGACAGTATTTAGCCGGGACCCTCACCATGAACCTGCCAACAGAGCGGCGCCCGGGGAACGGTACCTTCATCAGACTCCAGGGGGTTTCAGAACACAACCTGAAGGGCATTGACGTGGAAATCCCCCTGGGGGTCTTTACCTGTATCACCGGGGTTTCCGGGTCCGGGAAGTCCACCCTCCTCTCCGACGTACTCTACCCAGCCCTCTCCAACCGGGTCTCTAAATCGAACCGGACCGAAGGAGCCTACCGGAAGATTGAGGGGGCGCAGTTCATTGACAAGGTCATTGATATCGATCAAAGCCCCATCGGGCGAACCCCCCGGTCAAACCCCGCCACCTATGTAGGGGTCTTCTCTGGTATCCGGGACCTCTTCGCCAGCCTCCCAGATGCTAAGATGCGGGGGTATAAGCCAGGGCGCTTCTCTTTTAACGTCAAGGGCGGGCGCTGCGAGAACTGCCAGGGGGATGGGACCATCAAGATCGAGATGAATTTCCTCCCTGACGTGTACATCACCTGCGACGTGTGCCACGGCCAGCGGTTCAACAAGGAAACCCTGGAAATCCGGTACAAGGGCAAGAATATCGCCGATGTGCTGGACATGACCATCGAAGAAGCAGCGGACTTCTTCGGCCATATCCCCCATATTGCCAGGAAGATGGAGACCCTCCTCTCAGTGGGCCTCGGGTACATCAAGCTCGGCCAATCAGCCCTCACCCTCTCAGGCGGGGAGGCCCAGCGGGTCAAACTTGCCCTGGAACTTTCAAAACGCTCCACTGGCAAGACCCTCTATATCCTGGACGAACCCACCACAGGGCTTCACTTCGCCGATGTGAAACACCTCATGGAGGTGATCCAGCGTCTGGTAGATCAGGGGAACACGGTGGTGATGATAGAGCACAACCTGGATGTGCTGCTCCAGGCGGATCATCTGATTGACCTTGGGCCTGAAGGAGGGGACCGGGGTGGTGAAATCGTGGTAAGCGGTGTCCCTGAAACTGTGGCCCGTTGTGAAACGTCTTATACCGGCATCTACCTCAAAGAAATGCTGGAACGAAACCTGGGGGGTACTGCTGAAGTGGAAGGGAACAAACAATGATCGCTAATGGGTGAAAAAGCCTGCAAGGTGTATTGATACACTGGGGTGCTTGACATTTTTTAGAAAAAAAGATATGTTAAAATAACAACGAGCGGTGGAGTTCACGTAAGTCCAGTTGTGATTTATACCGTTCGTTCTTTTTTTGCTCGGGCGGTAATTATTGGAGGTAGGTTTATGAAACCTATTGAAAACGCTCACCCACTTGAGCAACCACAGCAGCAGGGTAACTATCTCATTACGGAACCCATCCGTAAACTGCTACCCAAATTTGCTATTCCCTGCGTCATATCCCTGATCATTTCATGCCTTTACAACATCGTTGACCAGATTTTTGTTGGAAACGGCATCGGTTATCTGGGAAATGCGGCAACTGGAATCATCTTCCCCATTACCGTCATAGGATGGGGCGTTTCCCTTTTGTTCGGTGATGGGGCAGCAGCCGCTCTCAGCCTGTCGCAAGGTCGTGGAGATACAAAGAATACAGGCAAGACCATGGCCAACAGCATCCTGCTTTCCTTTTTGTCAGGCGTTCTGATTATAGTGGTTTGCTACCTCTGCGGTGATAATATTCTGAAGGCCCTCGGCGCAACGGATGCCACAATCGTTTTAACTCGCGATTATGGAAATATCATCTTTATCATGATGCCATTGGCCTTGGCGCAAAATACGCTAGCGGCCATTATCCGGGCGGATGGCAGCCCGCGCTATGCCATGATGTCGATGGCCGTGGGCGCAATCCTGAACATTATTTTTGACCCGATTACTATTTTTGTATGGGGATGGGGGATCAAGGGCGCCGCATACGCAACGATTTTTGGGCAGTTTGTTAGCTTTGTTTTGTGCGCACTGTATCTTTACCGGAGCAAAACCTTCCGTGTCCGCCCATCGGATTTCAAGCCGAATTGGAATGCTATCAAGCTGGTTATTCCTTTGGGGGGTTCCAGTTTTATGACACAGATTTCCATCGTTATTGTAACTGTTGTAAATAACAAATTACTGGTGTCCTACGGTGCACTGTCTGAATACGGCTCAGATATTCCTTTGGCCGCCTTTGTTGTCATTATGAAGTTGTTTCAAATCGTGCTGAACATCGCCATTGGGATTGCCGCTGGTGCACAGCCGATTATTGGCTTTAACTATGGGGCAAAACGGTACGACCGTGTGAAGGAGACTTTCAAATATGTTATTATTTGGACGTTCATCACAAGCGCTGTTGCCACTGTTTTGTTCGAGGGAATACCGCTTATGTTTATCCAGTTGTTTGGTTCAGACGGAGAACTCTATACAACCTTCGCGGTTACGTGTTTACGTATTTACTTATCGTTCATCATCCTGACCTGTATCCAAAAAGCATGTGCCATTTTTCTGCAATCCATCGGCAAGGCGGCTGCGGCTATCCCGCTGTCGATTATCCGGGATGTCGTTTTCCTGATTGCCTTTTCGTTGATCATTCCGGCTTATATCGGGGTAACCGGTATTTTTTGGGCGGCTCCCGCTGCGGATATTTTAGCGATGGTCATTACAGCGCTTGTCCTGCTTCGCGTATGGAAGCAGCTTGATTCGGCAAATGCAAAGTACACCGAGGCTGCAACACTCAAGCCGTGATACAGGAGAAACGCATAGGAGCAAATAGAGAAAGTATTGCTAGAGCCACTACACCTTGAACACTTTCATCACCTCGTCCCCCAGGTGGTTGATAACCTTGACGGCAATACGGCCGGAAGCGGGTTTGTCAAAGGGACGGGAAGTATCGCTGTGGAGGGTTGACCATGCGTCTTCGTTGATTTCCACCTTGAGGCTGGTTTTGAGCGCGCCGTAGGGATCGCCTGCGCCCAAGAAATAAGCGTGGCGGACAAAAAAATTTTCTTCATTGTAATCCGTGTCGATGAACCAGCAGGCAATACCATCAGTGTCATTGGAAATAATCTCTCCGGTGTTGGGGTGGAACACATCGACGCCTTTTACATGGACCTGGATTTGTTTGTTTTGAAGGGTTTCGATATCAATATCCGGTTCGCCGAATATGACAAAGAGGTTACCTTTGCCGTTGTTCCGTAAATCGCCGGCCATGTGGAGGTCGGCGTTCATGCGGGCTTTGAGTATTTTTACCTTTCCTAGCTTCTCAAATTCCGTGGTGTGGGCTTCGTAGTTAAAAGCGCAGGCGATGAGTATATCGAAGTCCGCATCGGCGGCTTCCCGTGCGGCTTCGATGAGATCGGGCCGGGAGACGGTACCGAATTCGGGACCGATAAAGATGGCTGCCCGGCGCTGGATTTCTCCTGCCATGTAATCGCCTTCAGCGCAGATAAGGCTCCCCGGCCAGGGGACCAGGGAAGTAAAATTGATCTTGTCGTCTTTATGAACCGATTGAACCCCGGCGGTTTTGAGGTTTTCAAGGATTATCTCCGTAAAGCCGTAGTTTGGCTCCACTTCCCTGACTTCACCCCAGGATCGATCTGCAGGTCTATCAATAACATCGCCGTTTTCGTCCACCCCCAAAACCCGGTGGGGAGAAATGCTCTCCACTGTAAAGGGGCCGGCCACCCGGACTTTCCGTTTATCCTCGCAGGGTTTGTCGTAGAGGTATTCAAATTCCGCTTTTTTCTGAATTGAAGCATCAATGGCTTTTTGCCGCTTAATCCGCGTCTGCCAAAAGATGTCGAGGGCACAGGCGGCGTCCTTGGGCCAATCAGAAGGAACTTGTTGGGGTATTTCCCATTCGAGGAGTTCGTAGACCGGTACTTTTTCACCAGAGGGCAGGGTATCGGTTTTTCCATCAGGGGCGGAAAAATCTATGGCCTTTCCCTGCCTGCCCCCGGTTTCAACCTTGAAGGATGTTTTATGATTCCGCAGTGCGGCGTTAAGTTCCTTGCGTGCGGATTCAACCTCGCTTTGGTATTGTTCCCAGATGACGTCAATTTCGGTATTGTTGGCGATGGATTTTAGGGTGATATGGGGAACCCGCTCATAGACAAAGCCATGACGGATACGACTGAAGAATTTTTTAACCACAGAGGACACGGAGGTTTTAATTTCTTTACTTTGTGTCTTCTCCGCGCTCTCTGCGGTTATGATTCTTCCTCCTAATTCCAGTTCTCTCTTGTAGCCTTCTTCGGAATCGGCGAGGAAGTAGTAGGGATAGCGGGCGCCCATGATACGCGCACGCGCCAATGCCAGCGCCACACGGGATGTGTCGATGGTGATCCAGCGGCGGCCCCACTGTTCTGCCACATAAGCGGTAGTACCGGAACCGCAGGTTGGGTCCAGCACCAGATCGCCGGGGTCGGTGGTCATGAGGATGCAGCGTTCTATTAATGAAGTTCCTGTCTGAACTACATATACTTTAGGATCTGAACGGCTTTGTACGCTACCACCAATATCGGTCCAAATATTTGTTAATTGGATAATCGGGAAATCATTAAAATAACGAATATACCCAATTACTTTGATTGCTAATCGCAATCCTATTTGCATGTGCTAGTCTAATCATTCCGAGTTGCGGATTAGTCTTCCAATGGCTATTCAAACCACAATCAAAAATTTTCCTCTTGTGAGCAAATGTTTTGGTCGTACCATCTGAACTACCTTGTGAAATAATATTATCAATACGAAAAATTCTTCCATGAAGAAAATCATATTCATTAAGGTATTTTGCATATGTCATTCCTACTCGACGCCCATCTTCAGTTTCAAATTGATCATATTTTGATTTTGAATCTTCGTCGGGAGTTTGTTTTGGATGTACTAAATTGTGATATTTTATTTCTGGTTTGTTCTTTGCATACCATAAAACATAATCACCAGCACGGCTCAAAGTATCAGAGGCAAATCCACCTGTTGTTGTATACGAAATTTGTGATACAAAATTATATTCCCGAAATACTTCATCCATAAGCACCCGTACCCGGTGAACATTCTCATCCCCAATCTGCACAAAAATTGAACCCGATTCATGCAGTAAATCACGGGCTACAGTAAGGCGGTCCCGGAGATAGGAGAGGTAACTGTGAATGCCATCCCGCCATGTGTCGCGGAAGGCCCGCACGACTTCCGGCTCACGGGTGATGTGGCCGGGGTTGCCGTCTTTCACATCCCGGCTTGTGGTGGACCACTGAAAATTGGAATTGAACTTGATGCCGTAGGGCGGGTCAAGGTAAATGCACTGGACTTTGCCTTTCAAACTTTCCCGTTCAGCGAGGCTTGCCATAACTTGCAGGCTATCCCCCCAGGATCATGCGGTTGGACCAGTTCTGGTCGTGGCGGTAGAACTCGGTTTTATCCGCCCCTTCGGGGATGCCGTTGAAGTCGGCGAAAAGGTCTATCTCACCGCTATCGGCTTTGTTGTCCGCTTCGGTCCGGCGGCGCAGGTCTTCGATGAGTACCTTGGGATGAACCTTTTCCTGAATGTAGAGAGGCGGCGCGTTGACCACCAGATCTGACCAGTCCTGTTCGTCCTTGCCTCGCCAGAGGAGCTGGGGGTCCAGGTCGGTATTGCGGGGATACCTGAGCGGCTTGAGGGCCTTAATGTCATTATCCACTACAGACTGTATTTCGGCGGTGGGAATGTTTTTGCGCTTCTCTTCCGTGTGGGAGAGGGAAGTGACGGTTTTTTTAGACTTGGGTGTGGGTTTAGGCATTGGTGACTCCAGGTGATGAAGGGATGGGATACATAGTAGCTGCCACATGCTTTGCAGTTGCAAAATCAAAGTTCGCAATTTCAATCCATTGTTTTACCTGATCTGGATTAGCCATATATTTTAATACCCTCCCGTGCAATTTTTCTTTCCAGCGTGGCATCCTTTATTAGTTCCTGATACCTGCTTTTTTTATTAACTAAAATATCTACCGGCATGGTTTGCTTTCTTCCTATGGCAATATGTATCTGTTTACCGGCATCAATATTTCGCATTTGAGCTTCATCTTTTAAGACGATGTATAAATCCAAGTCAGAGTCCTTGTGCGGCGTTCCGTAAGCATGGGACCCGAAGAGGTATATCTGTTCCACGGGGACGGTATTCACGATGATGGTTTCAAGTTCGGCTTGTGTTGTGGGGGGCATTATGATAAATTCCTTCGTTGCTCTTGTAATTTATTGGACAAGTTTTCTACAATATTTAATACTTGAGATTCGAATTCTTTATCAACATAAAAAGTAATCCCACCGTACTTTTTTGTTTCATCAAAATACCCTGCTATTGTATCAGAATACCAAATAGGAATTATAGCATTCTGACCAAATCTGCTTTTAAATTGATCGGATTCAAATTTAGTCCATATTTTCTTAGGATAGTAATTCAATGTCAACAGGTTAAGCCCTTCGCCCTTCCTCAACAATTTGACTTCTGGTTATGGTGAAACTTAGCCTTGCGCGGGGTTTTATTCCTTGGAACAGAACGGTTAGGGCGGAACGG
>JAITQK010000211.1 GCA_031288975.1 Treponema sp.
TCCTGGTATTGCTCCAATTCCATCTGGATGGCCTCTAAAAAAGCGGGGTGCCACGCAACGCGAATATCCTCTGAATCTCCTGCTGCCAAAAAAACCTGCCTTTTAAACGCCTTTATAGCGGCTCCTCATAACGGCGCTCTTGCTTGTTGAACTATAGCGGGAAAATGCGAACAAGGCAACACCTGCTCTGAGGTAAATGCCGTCGCCCTGGGGCATTGCCGCACCACCTTGTCTGTTTTTGCGGTTTCTAGTAGAATCAACATTATGGAAATCCGAGACCGATACGCCCCTTCTCCCACGGGGCTTCAACACATTGGGGGACTTAGAACCGCCCTCTTTAACTACCTGTTTGCCCGCTCTGCAGGGGGCAAATTTATCCTGCGTCTGGAAGATACAGACCGCACCCGGTTTGATGAACAGTTCGTGCGAAACCTCTACGATACCTTTGCGTGGCTGGGAATTCCCTGGGATGAGGGGCCTGACATCGGCGGACCTGCGGCGCCTTACGTTCAGTCTGAACGATTCGCCTTGTATCAAAAATATGCCGGGGACCTGGTGGTCCAAGGCCATGCCTATTACTGCTTCTGCTCTGCTGAACGGCTCGATACCCTGCGGAAGGAGCGGGAAGCGGCCCATTCAAGTGCGACCGGGTATGACCGGTACTGTCGAAGCATCCCGCTGGCAGAAGCGGCGGAGCGCGTACAAGCCGGAGCGGCGTATACCATCAGGCTCAAGATACCCCTGGGAGAAACCACACGGTTCCGGGATGAGCTGCTAGGGGACATTGAATGGAAAAACGACGATGTGAACCCTGATCCGGTGCTCCTCAAGTCCGACGGATTCCCCACCTATCACCTTGCCAATGTGGTGGACGATCACCTCATGGGGATAAGCCACGTGCTCCGCGCCCAGGAATGGCTTTCCTCCACCCCCCTCCATGTGATCATGTACCGGGCCTTTGGCTGGGAGCATCCCCGCTTCTGTCATCTCCCCATGGTCATGGGCCAGGATGGGAAAAAGCTGAGTAAACGCCACGGCGCCACGAGTATCGATGAATTCCGGCGTCTGGGTTATCTTCCAGAGGCCCTCATCAACTACGTGGCCCGCTTGGGTGCGTCTTATGAAGAGGGGACCGATATGTATACCCTGGATGCATTAGCCACACGGTTCAGTCTGGACAAGCTCAACAAGGCTCCGGCGATTTTTGATTATAAGAAGCTGGAATGGTACAACGGTCAGTATATCCGCATGAAAAGCGATGAGGAGCTTGCCGCCCTGTCCCTGCCCTACGCGATCTCCCAGGGTCTTTTTGGCACAGAAACCGAGCCAGAAGCTGCAAACGCCGCAGGAACTGAACCCACCCCAGAACAGCGGCGGGCCTTCATTGCCGCCATGCCCCTCATCAAGGAACGGATCTCCTTTTTACCTGAAGTACCGCAAAAGCTGGGGTATCTTTTCTCCGAGCCTCCCATCCCGGCAGCAACGGAGTTCATCCCCAAGAAGGGGGACCTGCCCCGGACCATCGAATTGCTACAGATAGGTCGGGACCTCATTGAGCCTCTGTCTGTTTCAACGGACGAAGTAGCGGAAGAGGTGATAAAGGCAAAAGCTGAAAAAGTAGGGATCAAGCTCGGAGACCTTATGATGCCCTTGCGGGTGGCAATTACAGGGGCACGGGTAAGTCCACCCCTCTTCGGTTCGGTCCGTATCCTGGGGGCGTCCCGCAGTCTGGCACGGGTAGACCGGGCATTGGCTCGGCTTACCGAGTGTTTTTAAGAGTGCTTCAGGAGTTCCTGTAAGCCTTGAAAAACCTCACCTAAATCATCGAAATGCAGAGCTGCATGCCCGTCCAGGGGAGTCGCCATATTGTTCACGATGACGAGTTCACCACCGTTCCGCAGGGTGTATTCGGGAAGACCTGCGGCGGGATACACCGTGAGGCTGGTCCCTAAGATCAGCATCAGGTCTGCCTTTTGAGCCTCAGTTCCCGCGTCTCTCAAGGCTTCCATGGGGAGGCTTTCACCAAAAAAGGTAATTGCCGGTTTGAGGACTCTACCGCACTGTGGACACCGGGGCAAGCCACCAGCCTTGACAATGGCGGCAGCTTCCTCGAATCCCATACGAACCCCTCCGCAGGAGAGGCAATAATGAATAGCAGGGGAACCATGTACTTCAATGACCCGGCGGCTTCCCCCCTTTTGATGGAGGAGGTCGATATTCTGGGTGATCAACGCCTTAAGATACCCTTTCTTTTCGAGTTCCGCCAAAGTCGTATGGACAACTGAGGCTTCTTTTTCATCAACATTATAAATAAAAGAACCGGCGGTTTTATAGTAATAAGAAGGGTCTTGCTCAAAATAGTCGATATCAAACATCTTTTCCGCATCCATGTCATTATAGAGACCATTTTTTCCACGGAAATCCCTGATGCCTGAAAGGGTACTTACACCCGCACCAGTAAGAGCAACACAGTAACGCGCATGTACTATTTTATTAAAAAGCTCATTAATATTCATATTATAAAAATGCCGCCAAAGAGAATTGAACTCTTGCCACAAGGATTTTCAGTCCTTTGCTCTACCAACTGAGCTACAGCGGCATGTATACTTTATATATACTCATTTCAAAAAAAAAGGTCAAGTCTTTTTCTTAAAATTTCGATTTTTTCTTTTTTCTTTTTTCTCTAAACTCTAATGCTGGCTGGTTCTGACCTGACTATCCTCAAAGCCGTTGATAGCCCGAATGAGGGTAACCCAATAATCAGCCTCGTTTTGAGAGGTATACGGACCAACCCGAACACGGTACACCCTTTTTCCATTCACATCGCCGTTTTCTATAATAGCGGTAATGCCCTTGGCAGAGAGCTGCTCCTTGACCCCCTCGGCCCGAACCTGGGTTGAATACGCACCGGCCTGAACCCAATAATCAGTAGCCTGCTGCCGAACCGCAGGCCGTGCGGCTACTGGAGCCTGCTGGGTTCTTGAAACTGCCACCGGGGTCGCCTGGGGTTTTGCTGCCGGCGTAACGGTACTCTTAGGCTCAACCTTTGCTGTCGGCTGAACAACAGACTGCTTCGGCGTTACAGCTGGTTTCGGCTGACTCGCCGGCACTGAAACAGACTTCGGCGCCGTGGAGCTTACCGTAACCGAAGGCTTGGGCACCGCTACGACCAGATTTGCGGCTTTTTCCTCGGTTCTCGACTGACTGGGATTTTCACCGGCATACCCATTATTTTCCCCTGCGCTTACCGGCGGCGGAGGGGACTGCAAGCCCTGGACCCCCTCACGATTCCTGATCATATCTACCGCATCTACCGTTGCCGGCTGAGTCCTTGCCGGAGTACTTTCCCCTTCTATGCCAGAGGCACCTGCCCGAATGGGGCGGGAAGCGGCAGCCTGGGCGTTTTTCTTCGGTGAAAATATCAATATAGAGAATCCAATCACAATGATGAGAAAAATACCGACCGAAATCGCCACTAACAATAATTTCTTCTTTTCCATAATAATTGCTCCAAAATTTCATCTATCCGGTTTTCAAGGCTTCCTTTGATAAAAGGAGACCGCAAACTGGTATATCCCCGTCCCCTGTTATGTATTATATACATATCGGCACCTTTCTGAAAATATTTAGAGGTGAAGTCTTTTTGACTCCTGAAACGGGTGATAAGGGTGCCCCAGGGCAGACGGTCCCGTTTCCGGGCGCGTAAGAGACGGGTAAGGACCGGGGCCTTCACCAGGATGATACTCTCAAGGCGGCTAAAGGCCGCGGACTTATGGAGCAGGGCAGCGTTGATGACACAGGGTTTACCTCCTTGTGCGGCAATCCAGGCTTCGGTCAACCAGTTCGCCGCCGGGTGGACCAAGTTCTCAAGGCAAGTCAGGGCCTCAGCATTGCCGAAGACCTTTGCCCCCAACAGGCGCCGGTCTATGATCCCATCTTCCCCCAGAATGGACGGCCCGAACTGTTTAAGAATGGCCTCCTGTTCCAGCTCGATTGCCTGGTGCCCCAGCTTATCCACATCAAGCACTGCCAGGCCCCGGGCCTCCAGGAGCCGCGCTATATGGTTCTTCCCTGCACAGTACATGCCGGTGAGTCCGATGATATGCTGTTGATCCTGCATCTTTTCCCCCAGGTTCCTTAGTTACAGCTATTTAAACACTTTTTCATATGCCAGATACGCCAAAAAAAAGACCCGCCGGATGGCGAATCTTTGCGTTATAAACGGTATTGCTTTGAAAACGTTATTGTTGTATTGAACTCTATATGACAATTAAGCAAACAATCCTACTACATCTTCATATAACACGTCCAGCAGCACAGCGCGTTCTCATACCCATGCCGCAAAATAAGTTCATAATTCTGCTTTGCAGGACTGTTCAACGTCGTCTCATAATCACGCACTTTCTCTGCATCACCAGGCGATATACACATATCCATCAATCGTTTCTTCGTTTCCACATCAGCCTTACTATCGTCAGCAATCTTCTCCGCCGTGTTCTCGATGTTCACGTATATCCCTTGGTTCATTTTTATGACCTGGGCAACCACCTCGCGCTCCCGAAGCCCTGCAACCTGATCCATCGTTATATCCAGCAGCCGCTTCAGGTTCTTCGCCGAAGAAAAGCCGTTCCGGTGCAGATACCCATTCGGACAGGAAGCATTGCTCAGTACCAGAAAATCCGTGTCCACCAGCCCCTGGTCAGGTTTGTACAACGCCTCAAGCCCCAGGTTATCATAGACCCCTCCGTCCCACAGGTAATAGACGGCCTCCAGAGGTTTTTTATCCCATTGATATTTGCCGGCGTCAAATTTCAACGGTCCTATCAAAATGGGAAAACCCGCCGAAGCCGCCGCGGCATCGGCAATAGGAAAATCAGGCCGTTTCACATGCCCTATCTGCCAGTCCCCCATCTGCGCCTTGGTGAACCGGAAACATTTCCCCGTCTCAAAGGTCGTGCAGTTGATTTCCCACACCGGCACATCCGGCAAGTCCTGGAGAGAACCGGTCACTCCCCATTTGTCCCGCATCACCTGAGCGATGAGGGCAGCCCTGTTTCCCCAGTATTTATGAGAAAACAGAAACCGCAACAGGGCGGCCATCTGAATATTGTTATTCAGTATCGTCTTTTCGATGTCCGGCAACACCCGGTCAAGATACTCCCGGTCTAAGGGCCACTTGTTCCCATTCCTGGCAAAAATTAGGGCCACGCACAGACTCGCGCCAGACACCGATGAAATATGGGTAATTTGCCCGAGTAAGCCCTTCTCCGCGAGGTACTTAAACACTCCCAGATGAAAGATCGTTGCCCGGATACCGCCTCCGGAAAGAGCTATGCCAATCTTCATACGCTACACCTCCTCCATTACAAACCGAATTTCTTTGTAATTGCCGTAGTGGTATTCATTCCAAATTCATTGCATAAGGAATCAAAGTTTTTTTTCAAATCCTCGTCCATGCTAACACTTAAAATTTCTTGCGCCATAGGATCCTCCACTTCAAAATGTATAACCCTGTACCGTGATTGTCAATATACTATTTGGCGTCTGGCGCCAATGCAACAGGCTCTTACAGCTTCACATCGGCAATGAGAAGCTTCCCGCCACGTTCAGGATGCCGGAAGTCGCCCTAGAAACCGGTCAAAATGGGAATCAATATCGTCCCGGGAGGGCGCGAGCCAGTTTATCCAGCATGGTATCACTTACCCAAGTTTGCCGCCCCTCAATCTGCTTTACCATCTGAACCGAAACATCCGCCAATTCGGCGAGCTTTTCTTGGGATATGTGCAACTCTTTCCGCAGAACGCGGGTTTGCTGACTGGCAATGAGTTGTTTATAGGTAAGAACAAGTTTTTCTTACCTAAGAACACGTCGTTCTTACCTAAGAACACGTTGTGCTTACCTAAGAACAAGTCAGGCTTACTAAAAACACGGTATTCTTATGTAAGAACAAGTCAGCCTTACCTAAGCACAAGTCAGGCTTAGGTAAGAAAAAGTCATACTTAGGTAAGAACAAGTCAGGCTTAGATAAGAAAAAGGTGGGATCCAACAGCGACACGGCATTTCTGAAGAGAAACGGCGTGGGGCTGGTGAAAAATAGCGTATTTCTCAAGAGAAATACCATCAAACGAGAGAGGAGGCGTATTATGCCTAACTCAAGAAATTGGTTCCCCCTGAACGGTTACTCAATTTCTTTATTCATTATTTTTTTCAAAAAATGATTTATATAGATAGAATAGTCATCGTCAGCATCGGCCTTTGATTGCAGCCATTGTATCACATCTGCGTCCAAAGAACATTCAACTTTATATTTCTTGGGGTGAGGATACTTAGACCTTTCAGAACTTTTGTACCAGCCATCCAAAAAATCAACCTGAGGTTCCTGTATTGTTTCAATCTCTTGTTCCAAAACCATTTTTGCCTCTCCTCATACTAAAATATTTTTCCTGATATGCTTTTTCAGCATATCGAGCCGATATAATCCTAATCCTTCCAGACTCCAACGCTGTTTCTACCACAAAAAGTACATCATTGTCTACCATGCCGACCACGCTATATCGTTCTTCATTGTAGGTACTATGAAGGCCATCATATTCCTCTATTTTTTCTTCATCATCAAAAACCCTTCTGGCAAAACTAAAATCAATACCATGTTTTGCTATATTCGCGACGTTTTTATCTTCATCCCATTCAAAGCGGCCATCATCTGTAATTATCGTCCGTCCCTCCTCCAATTGTTCCCTAGTGCAACTTCGTGTAACTTCGTGGTTAAATATTTTGCGGGCCAAGCCCCTTCCGCAAGCTGTTTTAGACTTTCGTCAGAAACCGGTCAAAGCGGGAACTGATATCGTCCTGAATGTTCCTGTGGAGATTGGTGAGCATACCGGAGATGAGCGTGGTATCTTCCGATATTTCAGAGCCACCGACGGGGACCAATAGTTGGAAGGATCTGACCTTAAGGGCGTGGGCAAGCTTGGCCAGCATGACGTCACTTACCCAAGTTTGCCGCCCCTCAATCTGCTTCACCATCTGAACTGAGACATCCGCCAATTCGGCGAGCTTTTCCTGGGTTATATGCAAGGCTTCCCGTCTGGCCTTGATGTTGCCGGATAGGAATTCACGTAAAGGTTCCGATTTTATAATTTTTCCTCCAAAATAGCATGGTACAACCTCATTAAACCTTGACAATCCAATATTGGCGTACTAATAGGCTAGTAATATTGGGCTATCAGTCTAGTATTACTAGTCTTTTTCGATTTTGAGACGGTGCTTATGAGAACGCGCCGGGAGGAGCTTGTATGGACATAGACGGCAAAATGAACGCGCTTTTCAGGAAGGTCTGCGAGATAGCCGAGGGAGAGGAGATCCGCGACGAATGGGAGCCGGGGCAGAAGGCGGGATGGGATTCCCTGGCCAACCTCACCCTTATCGAGCGTTTGGAATACGAATTCCACGTCACCTTGGAATTCGACGAGCTTTTGAGCCTGAGCAACTGGGGTGAGTTGAAGAAGCTGGTTGCCGGAAAGATAGGGGGGATGCTATGAACGAAGTCATAAGCTGTATCCGGCAGCGGCGGAGCGTCCGGTCTTTTTCTGGCCAGCCCATCGAAGAAGCCCTGCTGGACGAGATCCTCCAGGCCGCCGTCAGCGCACCCAGCGGCAAAAACCGGCAGACATGGCGTTTTACCCTGATACAAAACGCGGTCATGATACGGAACCTGGAAAAAACCGCCTCTGGTGTTATTGCGGCACGGGGAGAAAAACTGTGGGGGTTCTACGGGCCGGATGCCATCATCCTTACGTCAAACGACCGGAACAATTCCAACGGGCTTGCGGACTGCGCGTGCGCTTTGCAAAACATGTTTCTTGCGGCCTCCTCCCTGGGGATCGGCTCCTGCTGGATAAACGGCTTAAAGAACATCGGCGACGATCCGGCCATACGCGCCTTGTTAAGCCAATGGGATATCCCCGAAAATCATATCGTTTGGGGAGTCGCCGCGCTTGGGTATCCCGCTTCAACCGGAGAATCAACCTTCTTTCCCCATACCGCACGCAACGTAAATGTCATCAAAAAGATCAGATGAAAGAATTAAAGCAATACAAGGAGACTATATGTATCGTACAGTGTTAGAAGCGGTCTTATCCCACGCGGAAACCACGCCCGGTAAAACCGCGATTGTTGATAATGAAAAACAGTTATCCTACCAGGAGCTTGCTTCAGCGCTAAGGGCAGTGGCTTTTCGTTTGCGGGAAGCCGGGATAAAAAAAGAGGAGCGCGTGTTGGTTCCCGCGCTTCCTTCCGCCATGTATGTCATTACCTATCTTGCCCTTCACCATATCGGGGCGATAGCCGTGCCGGTCGCCAAAGATGCGGCGAGGGATTCTGTCGAATGGATGAAAACAACTTTTCAGGCGGTGGACACGCCTGCATTACCGGAAGTTTCACGGCTCATTGCCGAAAC
>JAITQK010000024.1 GCA_031288975.1 Treponema sp.
ATGGCGCCGGTGAATTCTTACCATGAAATGGTCAAGGGAACCGCCGATCTTATGAACTGTTATGACGGTACCCTGCTGACGACCTTCCTCCACCTCGATCCCTCGGATGTGCCTGGGAACATCAGCCTCTATGATTTTGTCAATGCTGAGGCGGCCAAGGCAGAAGCCGACAAGAGGGTACGGCTCCTGGAAAAACTGGGGATCAACAACACCTACGCGATAGCAGTACCCCAAAAGATCGCCGATCAGTACCAGCTCAATAGGATTAGTGATCTGATTCCCGTGGCAGACCAACTGGTTTTTGGAGCGGAACATGACTTTTTTACCGAAGAGGGGAGCGCGAAATACAATCCCTTTGTGCAGTTTTACGGGTTACATTTTAAAGAAGCCCGGCAAATCGATATCAACTTGAAATACTCCGCAGTGGAAAGCGGCAATATCAATGTTACCTGCGCGTATGCCACCGACGGGCTGAACAAAAAGCATCAATTAAAAATACTGGCGGATGATCGGGCTTTTTTCCCGGAATACAATGGCGCGTTGCTGATCAGAGATGATCTGTTTAAGCGGCTCCAAAAAACAGCCCCGAATTTGGAAGAAGTACTCTCCCGGATGGCCGGCATATTCACCGATGAGGCCATGATAGCCTTGACCTATGCGGTGGATGTAGAAGGCCAGAAGGAAGTGGATGTTTCCCGGGAATATCTCCAAAAACAGGGGCTGCTTAAATAGTACCGTGGAGACTATCCCAATGTCTCCCTAAGTATCCCTAAGCCCTGGTCTATCTCCCCATCGGTGATGGTATAGGGCGGAAGGAAACGAAGGGTGTTAGGCCCTGCCGAAAGGATGAGGAGTCCTTTGGCAAGGGCTGCTTCCAGTACCGGCCAGGCTGGGGTGGTGATATCCACGCCGATCATGAGACCCCGGCCCCGGACTGCTTTAATCGCCGGATGCTTCCAGGATTTGAGGGTTGCCTGTATCTTTTCCCCTTTCCCGCTGATCGCCTTGAGAAAAGCGGGGTTGTTCACGGTTTGTAACACCACAAGCCCAGCAGCCGCAGCCAGGGGGTTCCCGCCAAAGGTGCTGCCATGATCACTGGTCTCAAACACATCCGCTGCCTTCTCCCCTGCGAGGACCGCCCCCACGGGCACTCCCCCGGAAAGGCCCTTGGCCAGGGTAACGATGTCAGGCTTCACCCCATAGCCTTCACAGGCCAGGAAGGTTCCGGTCCGGCCTACCCCGCACTGGATTTCATCAAACATGAGGAGGATATCCCGTTCGGCGCAGTATTTCGCCGCCGCTTTGATATAGGCGTCTTCCTGGGGGAGTATACCGCTTTCACCCTGGATGGCTTCGATGAGGAGGCCCGCCACTGAAGCAGGGTCCAAGGCCCGGTCCAGGGCAGCCTGGTCCCCAGGTGGAATAAAGAGGAACCCTTCGGTAAAGGGGCCGAAATCCTTATGAAACTTGTCCTGTCCTGTGGCCGAAAGGGTGGTGATGGTCCTCCCGTGGAAGCTGCCCTGGAGCGTTACGATCCGGTGCCGTCCCGGTCCGTATTTTTTCAGGGAGTACTTCCGGGCGATCTTACAGGCCCCTTCGTTGGCTTCTGCCCCGGAGTTACCCAGAAAGACCTTCCGCATCCCCACACAGGCGGCGACGAGCTGCTCTGCAAAGGCAACGGACACATCGCTCTGATAATAATTGCACACATGGTTACATTTGGCTGCCTGCTCTGCAATGGCCTTGACCAGCGCCGGGTACCCATGGCCCAAACAATTCACGGCAATGCCGGCAGTAAAATCCAGGTACCGCTTCCCGTTTACATCGGTCAACCAGGCCCCTTCCCCTTTGGCGAAGGTTACCGGCAGCCGGTGATAGGTATTCATAAACACGTCAGACATGATTGTTCCTCACTTTTCACTATTTTCTATCATGGTTCCGATCCCCTCATCGGTAAAGAGTTCGATTAAGAGGGAGTGGGGAAGGCGTCCGTCGATGATATGGGCCTTCCGTACCCCCTTGTCCAGGGCGAGACCGCAGCAATCCACCTTGGGGATCATGCCCTTGCTCACGATGCCCTGCTTTTTAAGCCCCTCAAGTTCTGTCCGGGCAACCACCTGGATCAGGGAATCCGGGTTCTGTACGTCCCGGAGGAGGCCCTGTACATCGGTCATCAGGATGAGTTTTTCCGCTCCCATTGCCCCGGCAAGCTCCGCGGCAGCACTATCGGCGTTTATGTTAAGGACCTGCCCCGCCTCCGCCCCGACACCCAAGGCTACTGAGGAAACCACGGGAATTGCCCCTGAGTCCAACACGACTTTCAACATCGAGGTATCCACCGCTTTAATTTCCCCCACCAATCCCAAGTCTTCCCCGGCAGCATGGAGCCGTTCGGCCTGGAGCATGGCCCCGTCGATCCCGCACAGCCCCAAGGCCTGGCCCCCGGCTTGCTGAATCAGGGAGACGATATCCTTGTTCACCTTGCCGCAGAGGACCATCTGGACGATTTCCATGGTATCTGCATCGGTGTAGCGAAGCCCTTGAACGAAATGACTTTCCTTTCCCACTGCGTTGAGCATGGCTTCGATCTCTGGCCCCCCCCCGTGGACCAGTATGGTCCGTATCCCTATACAGGCCATAAGGATCACATCCTGGATAACTGCGGCCTTGATATCCCCGTTGATCATGGCGTTCCCGCCGTACTTGACCACCATGGTCTTGCCCCGGTACTGCTGAATATAGGGTAGTGCCTGGATGAGCACTTCAGCGCTCATACTGAATTTTTCATTTTTCATTTTTTCCTTTTTTTTCTTATTAAACTAAAACGATGCGGGGATAGCGGTAAGCCCTGCGGTTTCATCAAACCCACTGATGATATTCATGTTCTGAACCGCCTGTCCTGCCGCGCCCTTGACCATGTTGTCAATGGCGCTTGCCACAATGAGGGTCCTGCCGCTTTGATCCAGATGGACCGATAGGTCACAGAAATTGGATTGTCGTACCCGGCTCGTAGCCGCAATGCTCCCCAAGGGCAGTACCCGCACAAAGGGTTCATTCCGGTAAAATTCAGCGTAGCATTCCCAGATTTCCCTGGTTTTCTCCTCGATCTCCTTGGTTGGCGGACGAGGTGCTGGAGAACGGGGAACCGCAGCCTGCCAGGTATCCACCAGCGGCAGGTAGATGGTACTGAGGATGCCCCGGTTCATGGGCGCCAGGTGGGGGGTGAAGATGAGCTGCGGCCCCTCTGGTTGTGGCTGCTCCACCTTGAGCATAGCCTGGTAATTCCGGCTGATTTCCGGAGTATGCCGGTGGCTCCCCACCTTGTAGGGGGAAACCGAATCGGCACATTCTGGGTAATGGAAGGCCCGTGCCGGCTCCCGGCCTCCACCGGTAACCCCGGAGGCGGCGTCCACGATGATAAGCCCCGGGCCCACGAGGCCCTTTGCCAGGGCAGGAAAGGCCCCCAGGGACGCTCCCGTAGGATAACAGCCCGGATTTCCAATGATCACCGGACCGGAAGCGGCCAGGGCCTTTATGCGGCTGCGGTTCAGTTCTGGAAGCCCGTACACCGATTGCTTGCGCAGCTCGGGGTACTGGTAGGGCTTACCGTACCATGCGGAAAAGGTTGCCTCATCATCACCAAAACGAAAATCCGCTGACAAGTCAATAAAGGGGATGCCCTTGTCCATGCACGCCTGAGCGTAAGGCTCCCCTACCCCGTGGGGCAGGGAAGCGAACACCACATCCGAAGCGGCAATCACCGCTTCAACCTTGGTAAGGGACGCCGAAACCTTCCCCAGCAAATTGGGATATATATGTTCAATCCGGTCGCCCTCATAGCTTACAGACGCAAGGGCAAGTTCCTTAATCTCTGGATGCCCCGACAGGAGCCGGACTAATTCGACTCCTGCATAGCCGGTTGCGCCGATAATTCCCGCGATCATATCATCAACCTCCTCAATGATCAGAAAGATATACCGCTCATCAATACCATAGTCATACCTTATATTTGAACTTGTTTATAGGGGTATCTTGACAAGATTCTTTTCGTTGCACTTAATGCGTAACTGGTATAGAATATACTAATGAAGCATCCTGTTTTTTCTATGGAATCCATGATCCTCATCGGTTCGGGGGGACGGAATTCAGGTAAAACGACCTTGGCTGTGGAATTGATACGCCGTTGGAAGGATCGATTCCCCATTACGGCACTCAAGGTTACTACTATTGCCCATGAAGGCGGCGTTTGCCATCGGGGCGGAGAGGGCTGCGGGGCCTGTACCATTGGGTCAAAGTATGTGCTGGAGGAGGAACCAGGTTTATCCGCCGGCAAGGATACCGTTCAGTTGCTCCAGGCCGGTGCGGCTCAGGTCTTCTGGCTCCGGTCCCTGCGCGCTTCCCTCGGAGAGGCATATACCGTTTTCCGGGAAAAAGCCTTGCCAGATACCCTCATCATTTGTGAATCCAATAGCCTGCGGGAAGTGGTCATGCCCGGTTGTTTTATCATGCTCAATTCCGGTACAGGGGATGCAATCAAACCCAGTGCCGCGGCAGTGGCGGATCTGGCTCACATCACCATGAAAAGCCCAGTTGGACCAGATGCACTGGAAGGACTTCTTGCACACGTGCTGATTGAGCGGACAGCAGCGGGATGCCCGGTGGTCCGTCTTGTTAGTTAGGATACCATAAATGGAAAAAATAGATCTGGAAAAAGCCCTGGAATTGGTGCTGGCCAGGGTTATGCCCATCAATGAAACCCAAGGTATGCCTTTAACCATGAGTCTGGGACAGGTGACCGGGGAACCCATCTATGCGCCTCTGGACAATCCCCCCTTTAATCGTTCCCCTTTGGATGGTTTTACCCTGAGAAGCGAAGATACCTGCACCGCATCTGCCGATAGCCCGGTCCGCCTGGGTATCGCAGGGGTTGTGTATGCAGGGAAGCCCTGGGATCAGGTCCTCATGCCTGGGGAGGCGGTGCGGATCATGACCGGGGGCGTCATCCCTGAAGGCGCTGATTGTGTTGTCCCCAAGGAAGAGGTGCGGGAAGATGGGACCACGGTCCTGCTTTCCCGTCCCCTGGAGCATCACCAGAACTATGTGTTCCAGGGGGAGGATATCCGCACAGGACAGTTGCTCATCCCCCTGGGGGAACGGCTGTGCTTTATACACCTGGGTATCCTTGCCACCATGGGCCTTGCCGTTGTATCGGTGGTACGTCCACCGCGGATCGGTCTCCTCTGTACTGGGAGTGAGCTGTCTTCCCCAGGGGAGCCTTTGGTCCCGGGGAAGATATACAACAGTAACGAGGTTCTCCTAGGCAGCCGCCTTGGGGAACTGGGCTTCACCCCGCGGATCCTTCCCAGCATGGAGGATACTGCGGCGCCGGTAGCCCGTGAAATTGGGGCGCATATTGATGATGTGGACCTTTTTATCACTACCGGCGCGGTCAGCGTGGGGGATAAGGATATCATGCACGAGGTGTTTGATATCTTAGGGGTGGAACGCCTGTTTTGGCGTATGACCTGTAAACCGGGGGGCGCCATACTCTGTGGTGTGTACCGGGGGAAGCTGCTGATGTGCCTGTCGGGGAATCCTTTTGCCGGCCTTACCACCTTTGAACTGCTGGTAAAACCGGTGCTGGCTAAGTTGGCAGGGCGTCCTGATCTCTGGCCGCAGCGGCAGCGGGGGATTCTGCAAAATACCTTCTCCAAGGAATCGGGCAGGCAACGGCGTTTTGTTCGTGCCCGGCTGGAGCAGGGTCTCGTAACTCTGCCGCAAGGACATTCTTCAGGACACTTGTTTTCTCTTTTAGGATGTAATTGTCTCGTGGATATCCCCCTGGGGAGTGGCGTCTTGTGTGCGGGAAGCGAAGTTGAAGTGATTATGCTTGAGTGAGGAGTGTGGAGTGCGGAGTGATGTAAAGCCGATAGTTAAAATTTTCCTGGCAGATCCCGGTGGAAAGCATCAACCCTTTTGTGGTCCAGGGATGATAAAACTGCTTTTATCCATTAAGAAAAGCGGTAATGTTCGTCAAGCCTGTGAACTCATGGAGATGTCCTACAGTAAGGGCTGGAAATTGCTCAAAGGGTTGGAAGCCTGGCTTGGGTGTCCAGTCGTGCTCCGGCAACAGGGGGGACAGGGCGGCGGTAAAGCGCATCTAACCAATGATGGGGAGGCCTTTTTAGAAAGATACCAGCTCTTTTTCCAGGAATGTCAACAAAAGGTGCAGGATATCTTCGAGCGTTATTACGGCAGCGGTCTATGATGCGTATCTAGGAATTTATTCAAAGCATTCTCCTGGTACCGCTGCATATAGTATCAGGAGGCTTTCCATGAATACGTATCACCGCTTATACCGGTATCAGATGCCCATGGGGGTATTGATTTCCCTGCTCGTATTTGGCGCTTGTACTGTACCGAAATCAGAGGGGTCATTTGACCATTCCGGTACGCTGAGGATTGTAACCTGGAATGTGCAGACCCTGTTCGATGGTGACGAGGCGGGAACCGAATATGATGACTACCGGGCAGCAGCGGGCTGGACCGAGGAAAAGTATAGGGCACGGCTGAATTCCCTTGCCCAGGGGATTGGCCGGATAGCAGCCCACGGCCCGGATATTATTGGTCTCATAGAAACGGAAAATTCCCAGGTTTTGGCGGATCTGGTAAACGGACCCTTGGCGGTTTATGGCTATCATTGGACAGCTTTCACCGCTCATCCAGGAGCTGCCTTGGGAATCGGGGTGGTAAGCCGCTTCCCCCTTACCGAAACCAGGGCCCATTCGATCACCGCCCAAGGAGAAACCATCCCCAGGCCGCTCTTGGAGGTCCGGCTTGCACCCCAGGATACGCCTGTGGTCCTGTTTATCTGCCATTGGAAATCAAAACTGGGGGGCGATAGTGCCACCGAATCCTCGCGCAGGGCCTCGGCCCGGGTCATACTGAGGAGACTGCACGAGCTTGAACAGGAAAATCCCCGGTTGGCCGTGGTGATCATGGGGGATTTGAATGAAAACCACGATGAATTTTACCGGAGTGATCCTTCGATCCTAAGCGCCCTCCTGCCGGATGATCCAGAAGCTGTGGAACGTACCGGGACTACCAAACAAACCTTTCAGGAACAGCAGGACTTTCTCATCCTCAGCCCCCACAAACCACCCAGGCCGGAACATTTTGCCACCGACGCACTGGCCCTCTATTCCCCCTGGGGCACTGAACTACAAGGAGGTTCCTATTATTATCAGGGCATCTGGGAAACGATAGACCATTTTTTACTGCCCTCTGCTTTGTTTGACCTGAGCGGCTGGGACTTTGATACTTGTATGGTGATAAACCAGGAACCTTTTATCGATGCCAAGGGGCATCCTGCTCCTTATAACCCCCGCACGGGCAATGGTCTCAGCGACCATCTGCCCCTGATGCTTACCCTGAAGCGGGATACCACCGAGTAGGAGGCTCGACCTTACTTCACCATCATAAAGGCCGGATGCCTCACTTTGTGGATCACCACCCCTTAATTTCTAAACTTGACCCGTAAAATATGTAACCACTAAGTTACACGAAGTTGCACAAAGTATCTATTCTTCTTCTTACTTTGTGAAACTTTGCGATACTTCGTGGTTTTTCTTCTTAACTTGGTTTACAAACCATAAGCATAATCTCAATTGTGGGTCAAGTTTAGCCCTTAATTTAAGGGGCCACGGTAATATCATACGTGCGGGAATAAGAGGCATTCAGTGATACCTCAATCTGATGTGGTCCTGGATTCGTATCTGCCGGTATGAAATAGGTACCCAAAAGCGGCTCAGGTGAATTTCTGTCCAGTTTAACGGTCCAGTCGCCTTCTGGACTAACCGTGGTTATTATCGGCATCCCAGCTTTTATCTCCTGAAGGGAGCCTATACCCACAAACACCGCAACATAGACCTGCAACGGATATTTTGGGATATCCGAATCCTTCGCCGATTTGTTATTTATCGTAACCGTTAAATCTTGTTTCTCGTCCTGATACGGATTATAGCCGCTGATATGCGATAGGGTTACGGATTCCAGTTTTGTAGAACCATCGCTATAGGTTCCGGTTACCTCAAGACCGCTGATGTCCAGGGCCTCCCCGCGAGTATAGAGCGTGTTTTTCAGGGGCTTGGTAATCGTTATTGACTTCAAGTATGCAAAGGCGCCGTTATCCTCAACCGCTTTAAAGACGGGATTTTGGCAGTTTGCAAGGAGGAAGCTCATCAGGATTATGACTGTACTTGGAAAAAATGGATTTTTCATCGTTCCTGTTCCTAAAACCGGCATCCAAACCGGGCGCCAGCGCCCCAGAGAAAGGGGTATCCGCTCTTGATAAAAGGTTCCACATAGTAATCCCCTCTCAGGAAGGGATACCGGAACCCTGTGGTTAGGCCACCCAGTATATGGGGCTTGGTCTCGGAAGCCTCTATCACAAGGCTTACCCCCAGATCAGCCTGGATAAAAAAGCCCCCTCCCTTGAAACCGAAATCCTTAAAATACCAGCGGCCAAAAATCTCCGGTTCTATGACGGTAAAAATACCGAAATCGTCACTGATGGTTAAGGTTACCCCATTGACGATGTATTTGAAAATCTGAAAATCAAGACTCACCGAACGGCCCAGAGCATACCCGTCACGGGTGTTCATATTCGCTTCCAGGCCAATCCCCATTCGTAAGGTCTCTGCCCCTAGCGCCGTAACGAGGACTAACAGCAGACAAAAAACGATGCTCTCTTTTTTGATATGCCTCATCAAGATATCCCCCCGGCTACTCATGGTATATTGCATGAACGATCATCTCTTATCATAAAACCAAAACCTGGTTCCGTCAAGAATTGGTTGGTGGCCCGCTCCACACTGGCCCTTGCCCTGTTTCATACCACCAAATCCACGAAATCCGCAGGAATGTAGCGTCCTAAGATCTGGGGATCGATGACCAGTTGCATACCCCGCGCCCCGGCGCTGATGGCAATGGTCTCAAACAACACCGCGGTTTCATCAATATAGGTGGGGAATTGTTTTTTCATGCCAATAGGGGAACACCCTCCCCGGATATAGCCGGTTACCTCCAAAAGGGCTTTCTGGGGGATGAGGTCGATCTTCTTTTCCCCCATGATATGGGCTGTTTTCTTTAAATCCAATTCACAGGCAACGGGAATACAGCATACCCCATAAGCGCCTGAAATACCCTGCAATACCAGGGTTTTAAACACCTGTTCCGGGGGGATGTCCAGAAGCTGGGCGGCATGGACCCCAGAGAGGTCCTGGGTATCCACCGGGTATTCTTTGACCGAATAGGCGATTCCCGCAGCATCCAAAAGCCGGAGGACATTCGTTTTTTGCATAATAAATTTCTCCTTATTGACGAAAATTAATCCTAGTGTTATGATACCTTATGTCTGAAAGTCGTATAAATATCAGATATAATACCATTGCGCGGGCACATATTCATGACATTTCTGATGCTGATGCGTTAGTAAAAGATATCAGCATTACCGGCTGCTGCATAGAATACACCATGTCAGTGGATATAACCATGAATAGCCAGTATACAATCCAGATTATACCTGAACCTGCTTCTAAAATAGGTAAATTTGAAATACTGGTTGAATCCCGTTGGATCCGAACCGGGGAATACTCCTGCGATTATGGTTTTATTATTACAGCCTCCCCCAAGGGAAAAAGCTTCCAAAGGTATGTTGATTATCTTACCTGGCGTTCTATTTTGCTATGATCTGTACCCCGCTTCATGGCCGGGTTTATGAGGCGATTACAGGGTTTGAAGCCCATTTGCAGGGAGAACTGAGGGCTTCGACATCCTGGGGTACGCTGTATCATGCTGAACCTCAGGATGTTTTTTGGTATCAGAATATATGGCTCAAGCCCTTCCAAGTTGAATTCACCTCGATTTCCGAGGCTGTTTCGGTGTTGCGGGGCATTCAACGGAATTGGTGGCCAGTGTTATTCACCCAATTCCGGCGGGGTGCCTTAATTCGTTCCCAATTACCGCCCCTTGCCCTCAAACCCCGGCGTTTTCCTTGGCTGCTTCCCGATGCGTCCATGGGAGGCTGGACCTTGCTTGATGCCCATACCATGGTAGCCTCCGCCTCTTGTTCCAGCCCCTTTCCCGGAGGACTCATTGAATTTGAGGAAGATAAATGGGGACCTCCAAGCCGGGCCTACCTCAAGCTCTGGGAAGCCCTGGTCCACTGCCGGAACTGGCCGGGACCAGGGGAACGCTGTCTGGACGCAGGGGCGAGTCCTGGGGGCTGGACCTGGGCCTTGGCCCGGTTGGGGGCGGATATCATGGCAGTGGACCGTGCGCCCCTGGACGAGCGGGTCCAGGCTATGCCGGGGGTACGTTTCGTATCCCATGATGCCTTTACCCTCAAGCCCGAGGATCTTGGACCTCTGGATTGGCTTTTTTGTGATGTGATCTGCTATCCTCCGCGCCTGTACGACTGGATTGAAAAGTGGCTTGCCTCGGGGTTGTGTACCAACTTCATCTGTACGATTAAGATGCAGGGAATGCCGGATCATGAGACCACCCGGCGTTTCGCGGCCATTCCCGGCAGTACCGTGGTGCATCTCCATCACAACAAACATGAATTGACCTGGATGAAGGTAGCGCCCCGGGCCACTATTCTGCCTGGACCTTTATCATAATCCGTTCCGACTCAGCCTGCATGAGGATGAAGAGCGTTGATGCCTCAAAGGGAACGGAGAAGCGGTACTCCTCTTCCTCGTTGAGACTGAAGAAGATCCGCTGGGTTGCTATGGGGCTTTCAACCCCGGCTTTCTTTTCCTCTGCCAATACCTGGGGACGTATCGCCATATCCACCATGCCGGTATACACCGGAGTATCGGTTTTGAACAGGCTTGTTTTGATGGTCTTATGGATCACGATAAAGGTGGCGCCTTCAAAGCACATGGCCTCTACCTTAAGGATGTTCCCCCCCAGCGTGGAAGTATCCTTCCGGTCACTGAGGATAGATACCATGATCATAAAAATACTCAGGGTAATAATAGAAACAAGCAGAAAAGCATGAGACTTGGTGGCGGTGAGGGTCTTGACTATACCTGGCCGTTTTTGCCCATTGGGGGTGTTGAGTTCCCGGACTGCCGGGGACGCTCGTTCCAGCCGGTGGTCCCGGGAATAATGAAAGACTATTTCATGGTCAATGACCGGTGCCTTGGGTGTATCATCCTTCATAGGACTATCCTCCTGGCGTTTGAATGGTATTATTACAGCCATAAAGGTACATCTCCTAACAATTTATCGGTCCGCCACCAGACCAACTTTACGTCCCAATCGGTAACCAGCAGAGCCGATAAAATCCCCTCTTTCGAGAGATCAAAGGCGTTGAACTGCAATTCCTCATGGTCTACCTGGATAAATCCCTGGTACTGGGCCTGGGAATCAGCGGCTAAGATCAGCAGGGAATACCCATGCTCCACCGGAAAGGACAGAAATATCCGCCCCTTCTGGATAACCCCCAGCAGGGAATAGAGCATCTTGAGGGGTACCTTGCGGCCATTTTCATTAACCGTGTACTCAAAGAAGGGAATCTCGATGATGCGGTCATAGGAACCATCTTCCACATTCATAACCCAGATAACCGAACTATCCGGCTCATTCCCCGACCGGGTGTTGGTGGACTCATCGTAGGTATCCCGGTAATAATCCACCTTCACATAGAGCTTCCGCTCATCCGGTGCTGGGGCAATACTATCCAGAGACGCAAAGACCACATCCTTCCGATCCTGGGGCACGGGAATGGCGTCGTTCCGCAGGGTAACCAGGTACATAGACATCCCGTCGGCGTCAAACCAGTAGATGTTCCACCCTGTGGGCAGGCGGCATATCACCGCGAGTTCATCCTCAACCGAGGTATACAGTCCTTCGATGCGGGGAAAGGGGCTTCCTCCAATACCTTCCTGGCCCAGATATTCCACAAAGTGTCCATCCCCATCAAAATGCAGAATCACACTATTCAGGAGGGCCTTACTCTCGGCGTCAAATCCATGTCGTTCATAGGGAAGCTGGTCCTCAGCATAGATATGTTTCCGGGAATCCACCGCGATTCTCCCCGGCTCCTGGAGCGGATAGGAAATGGCCCAGCGGGTTACGACTTCACCAGGCTGCATGATCCGCAAGGTCAGGGGCACCGGATTCGTTTCTTCATTATAAATCATAAAGAGGATATCTCCAAAGGAATTATACCTGACGATTTTTTGCCCATTGCCGTCGGTAATATAAAAAAGACCATCCCGCATGGCAAGATCCGTTCTGGGTATGCCCTGGTCCCCTTCAAGGTTATACAGGGCGATTTGATCCTCCATGCGTCCTATCTCCCGGGTAAAGCGAATTTCCCTGGTAATGGAGGTAACTGGTTCCTGGGAACACCCGCCTATAAAAAGGGGACAAAAAGCCAAAAGGAGGGGCCAGCGCCTCATAAGAGCCTTGCTTTTAAAAGGGGCAGCAACTGACGATCCGAACCTGCAAAATCCAGTTCTTCAAGAGCTTCCAGCCCAGCCCAGCGCCATTCGGTATGTTCCGAAAGGGTAAAATTGTGGGCCTCAAAATAAACCTGATAGGCATACAAGTAGCGGGTCCCGCGATGTTCAAACGAGATGGTCCCCAAAAGCGGCCCTGTGGTAATGGGAACCCCCAGTTCTTCAGCATATTCCCGGATGAGGGCCTCCTCGTCGGTTTCCCCAGACTCCACTTTACCTCCGGGAAATTCCCATTTCTCCCCCATATCCCCTCCAGGTCTCCGCCGGGCAATGAAGAGCTTGCCCTGTTCCACCGTAATACCCGCGACAGATCGGCCTATTGTACCCATATCCTACCCTCCTAAAGAAGCAGCGCCTGGGGGAACAAAAAATGAAGCGCCGCTGACCCTAAAACCAAAAAACCTATCCATTTTTTGTTAAAATTCAGGAACCCTTCGATTTTACGAGCGGTCTCCGAATCCATAGTGCTTTTTTTCCGGTAATATTCAAAAATCAGCATAAAGCCGGCGGCTAATCCTGCCGAAGCGGGGAACATATCCCCCAGCACCGGTACATCCCCTTCAACTGCCGACAAGAGCTTTAATAAGCCGGTAACCATGGTCAGGACCCCGATCACCAGGCGATTCGTATCATTATAAAAGGCACCTGGATCGCGGATCAAGATATAAGCTGCCACCCCATTAAAGAGGATTGACATAAAATAAATCTGAACCATAGGATCATTATATCCTGTTTTTCTTGATAAGAAAAGGCTGTAAGAAGCGGTTATAGCGGAGTAACTCTTGACGCACATGATTTTATTCGTAAAATAAAAAGAAATGGTGCCAGTTTTTTTTGATCAAATTGTTTCGCTTTTCTCTAAGAACAAGGAAGATCCTGAATTAGAGAAGAAAAGATTATTAAAGCATCTCAGACGGGATCTAAGCCAGAGTAAATTTAATAAATTTTACAAGCTACGGTCTGAAGAGCTTGAGCCGGCGGCGGCCAAGTTTTTTTATGATATGTATAAAATCGTGTCAAGCGCTCAGCTTTTCATGCAGAATTCCACCCAATCAACGCTGCTCAAAGAGACCACTATCGAAGCCTTTATGGAGAAAGAACTCCTCGAGGCCAAAGAGCGGCTTTCTCCCCAGGTTATTGAGGAACGGGCTAAAACAGTGGCCCCCCAGGAACTCTCCCGTCAGGTAAAGAAGGAACTCGCCACCTTTGTTGCTGCCTTTGATGCGGGCCACATAGATGCCATAGACCAGGCTTATAACCTGATCCTGATATTCATCCACTTTGTAAGCTTCAATTTCTACGCCTTGTTAAAAAAATTCGATCCCAAGCTGACAGAACATAATTTCAACTATCAGCCCCAATTTACCCATATCAAGGCAGCATCGGTTATCGAAAACCTCAAGGATTTCCTGGAAATAGCCTACCCTGTTGAGACGGACCAGGATTGGCAAACTGTCCGCAAGGTGCTCAGGGCCTACAAAGGGGATGTGGAGGTGCTTAATTTTGATCAATGGCGTAAACTCCTCAATCACCTCCAGGAGGTACAGAAAACCAGCATCCTAGTGCTCATCGTGCGGCACGTTGGCAAAGACCCCATCTGGCAATCGAAGCCGAATATCCCCAGTGAACACATTGCGGAAACCTATCTTGAAACCATGCGTTTCGAGGTGGAGGAAAGTATCGATAAGATCGTCAATGCCCAGCGAAACGCTAAGATAGCCGCAATTGCCAAAACCATCTTCGGGGTTGTCAATATCACCAGGCTCACCTATTATACCGAGCGGGAAAATGAGATATATATCAAGAAAAACCTGGGGGGCTTTACCTACATCGCGCCTATGAACTATTTAAAGGCCTTTATGCTGGATTATTATAAGAAGGATATACGGGAGCTTTGTGAGCTTTTCTTAATCCGAGGGCAATGGACCACTCGTGATGTATCCAAGCAAATGTCCGATAAGTTTTATGAGATCATGGAGTTCTCCGAACGGCTCATGAGTTTTGATGGGGCCTTGGGGAATGACGGGCTTCATGGCAGCAGGCTGCGGATCGCGATGTTGAAGTCCGACCGGGACAAGAGCCAGCTCAAACTGATTACCGGCATCCTGAACGTGATCAATGAAGAAGCCCGGCGCATCCTTATTGAAGTCACCAAGTCCCTCGTCGTGGTGGGAAAGTACCTCAAAACCATTCTTGATGATTGCCAGAAGAACCCCCATACCCTCCTTATAAACTGGCAAGAACTGGAATCAGTTTCGGATACCCCCATTGATCAGCAGCTCGTCAATGCCTACAAAAATATCTACAATTTTGTCCAGATGATGCAGCTTTTTATGAAACCCAGTGGAGAATGATGCATGCGTCCTTTTGAAGTCGTTTCCCCCTTCAGCCCCGCAGGAGATCAGGAGGAAGCCATCGCGGCCCTGGCCGCAGGCATCAGCAGGGGGGATCAATACCAGACCCTCCAGGGGGTAACCGGTTCGGGGAAGACCTTCACCATGGCCAAGCTCATCGAGGCGGTCCAACAGCCTACCCTCATTGTGAGCCACAACAAGACCCTGGCGGCCCAGCTCTTCCGGGAGTTCCGGGGCTTCTTTCCCCATAATGCAGTAGAATACTTCGTCTCCTATTACGATTACTACCAGCCCGAAGCCTACGTTGCCAGCCGGGACCTCTACATCGAAAAAGACGCTTCTATTAATGAAGAGATTGAACGGATGCGGCTTTCAGCCACCCGGAGCCTCATGGAACGGGAAGATGTGATTATTGTGGCCACCGTATCCTGTATCTACGGCCTGGCGACCCCAGAGGTGTACCGGAAGATGACCGCTATCTTTGCACGGGGAGACACCATCGACGTAGACGCCCTGATGCGGCGCTTCGTGGAACTCCAGTACGAGCGGAACGACGCGGTCCTGGAACGGGGCAGGTTTCGCCGCCGGGGAGATACGCTGGAGATTTTTCCTGCCTACCTTGAGGATGCCTACCGGGTTGACCTGGACTGGGACAAGGTGGAACGGATCCGGCGTTTTAACCCAGTGTCTGGGGAGATCTTTGAGGAGCTTGACCGGGCCATGATATACCCGGCCAAGCAGTTCGTCATGCCCCAGGACATGATTCAGGATGCCCTGGTAACGATCAAGCAGGGACTAGCAGAACGCTACGAATTCCTCAAAACCACGGGAAAGTTCATGGAAGCGGAACGGCTCAAGACCCGTGTGGAGTATGATATCGAGATGCTCACTGAGATGGGCTATTGCCCAGGCATTGAGAACTACTCTGCTCCCATTTCAGGACGGAAGCCGGGGGATGCTCCTGACACCCTCATCGACTATTTGCCCAAGCAACACCTCACCTTCATCGACGAAAGCCACGTTACCCTCCCCCAAATCGGCGCCATGTACGCCGGGGACCGGAGCCGCAAGCAGAGCCTTGTGGATTACGGTTTCCGCCTCCCCTGTGCCCTGGACAACCGGCCCCTGCGGTACGATGAGTTTACCCAGCGGCTGGACAAGACCATCTTCGTTTCCGCAACCCCTGGGAAGACCGAAATCGACCAATCAACGCGGGTGGTGCAGCAGCTCATCCGGCCCACTGGGCTGCTTGACCCGGAGCTTGAGGTCCGTCCCAGCGAGGGCCAGATGGAAGATATCTACGCCGAAATCTGCCGCCGCAGCGCCGCCGGGGAGCGCTCCCTCATCCTCACCCTTACCAAGAAAATGGCCGAGGACCTCACCACCTATCTTTCAGGGCTGGGCCTCAAGGTACGGTACATCCACAGCGAAGTGGAGACCATTGAGCGGGTGGAAATTCTCACCCAACTCCGCCAGGGGGCCTTTGATGTGCTGGTAGGGATCAACCTCCTCCGGGAAGGGATCGATCTGCCAGAGGTATCCTTCATCGCGATCCTCGACGCGGACAAGATCGGCTTTCTCAGGTCCCTCACGAGCCTCATTCAGATCATAGGCCGGGCCGCCCGGAACGCCGCCGGGAAGGTGATCATGTACGCCGACCGTATGAGCGACGCCATGAGCGCTGCCATTGCCGAGACCGAGCGGCGCCGTACTATTCAGATGGAATACAACGCGGCCCACGGCATCACCCCCATGACCATACAGAAGGCCATTGCGGACATTTTGGTGCGTCATGCAGCAGAGGAGCAGGACGCTGCCTCCACATCCATTGAGGTGCTCAAAAACTCCTACAATATCCTGGTTCCCGCCCAACGGAAGCAGCTTGTGGCAGCTCTGAACGCGGAAATGCTGGAACACGCCAAGAAGCTGGAGTTTGAGCAGGCTGCGGTCATCAGGGACGAGATCCAGCGGATCAGCGAGTTGGGCAAGGCATGATTGGTGTGTGGGTTTGGTTGGGACAAGCGCATTTTCCAGCTATGCGCTACCGACCGTAAGTGGAAAGACGTATTATCTCACCTTACGCACGAGAAGAAGACAGTCCGCGGATTACGCGGATTAACGCAGATTTCCGCCAAGAAATCTTGTCTTATCCGCGAAAATTAGCGAAATCCGCGGACCCTCTGTTGAGCAACATAACCTGCACGAGGTACTGGACAGTTGGTTCGTGAAAACCGTACAGCCGCTGATGAAGGGGAAATCCTTCATGGTGCGCTATGCGGATGACGCAATCATCGGGTGTGAAAAGAAAGAGGACGCCGACCGGATAATGAAGGGGAAGAGCCCTCCGGTTCGCCAAATAGGGCTGACTATACACCCTGAAAAGATCAAGCTGGTAGACTTCACCAA
>JAITQK010000147.1 GCA_031288975.1 Treponema sp.
GGGTTTTAAATTCGGAACTTATACAAGTATCCGCAATTATTCATAACTAAAAATATGATAATTATAAAAGAAAAAGTCAAGGGAAATAACCGTAAAATATACTTTTTTATCAAAAATTATAAAAAATATAACTACTCAGCACCCCTCCCCTCTGTAAAAAAAGGTTGCATAATAAAGATGCCTATGATATAATTTTTCTATCATTTTTCTTTGTCTATAGAAATATGAAAAAAAATAAAAAAATATTAGTTCTTATACCAGATATTTCTAACCAGAGGGTCCCTCATTGAGGCTATCAGCCCCCGCATAGTGCACAGGCAAACCGTACCACAATGGGAAAATACTGGGGGGTGAGGCGGAGATAGCTGTCTTCGGGGCTGTTGAGACAGCGCCAGGTTTTGGGGAGTACCAGGGCCTCATTCGGGACTTCCCGGCAGAATAGGGCGTCGGCAATGTCCGGCTTGGTACGCAGGAGGGAACCCAGGGCGGCGGCTTCTTCAGCGGGCAGCATGGTGATGGTTTGGGCGGCGATGCCGGCTCTGAAGAAGCCTGCGTCATCGGAAAAGGGGGTTGGGACCAGGAGGACCCGGTCCATGTCGAGATGCCGGGCGGTTTCGAGGGCACGGGTGCGGAGCTGCTGTACCAGGTGCCTGGTCCGGGTGATGCCTGGTCCGGTTTCGTATTTCATCAGGTGATCCGCGGTTTTTGAGATAATCAGGGTGTCCCCGGTTCCGCAGGCATCGAAGATGAAGACCTGGGCGCCGCCGAATCCAGCGTCCCGCAGGCCCATTGCGAGGGTATAGGACCCTTGATCCCGGATGCCCTCCCCCTGGAGGAGTTCTTCTTTGTCTGTAAATATGATAAGCCAGCTCCGGACCTGTTCTTCCCGGAGCTTCAGGGCAGCTTCAATAAGCTCGAATACTGCGGCGCTGTTGTCGTTAGCCCCGGGACTGCCTGGCACCCGGTCGTAATGGGCAGCGAGGATGATTGCGGTTTGTCCTCCCAGGGGAAACCCCAGAAATCCCCCGGAGGCCGGTTCGGGGGATACAAAAAAGTGGCGGTTCCCGGCAATGGTAATCACCGAGTAGCTCATCTCGAACTCATCCAGGAGGGATTTGAGCATGCAGTAACGGTCTGTCTCCAGGGCGATGAAATCCTGAAAATGATGATAGAGTACATGCTGATGGTGGGCTTCATGGGTAGACACTTCCTGGAATACACGCCGCGGGTTCAGGTACAATTACAACCGGACCGCCTCAAAGTGCGACGAGGGGGCGACTAACTCCTCCTGGGCTTGGATCGTGAGGAGTTCCCGGCTTTGGGCGTCAAAGGTGGCCTTCATGATGCCGTATACCGAGGCGGTGGTCTGTTCCAGGGTCTGCTTACTATCTGCGGTCTCAAGGTAGTGGGAGAGAAATACCGAGGCGGTCAGGTCCCCGGAACCGGACATGGTCATACCGGTGTCAAAGGGTAGTTCCGGGGTACGAGTCCGGTACACTGCGGAGCCGTCGGATACGAGCATGTCGATATGCGCGCCGTTCCGGTCCTTTCCCCGGTAGCTGGTAACCAGGACGATCCGTGGGCCTTTGGCGTGGAGCAGGTCAATGGCCTTGCGGGCGTTTTCTATGGTTCCTGTGTCCAGGCCGGTGAGGGCCTCAAGTTCAAACTGGTTGGGGGTTACAAGGTCTGCCAGGGCAATGACTTCATTTTTAAAGATTTCGGGGATTCCGGGTTTTACATAGAAGCCCCGGCCCACATCCCCCATCACGGGGTCGCAGCAGTACAAGGCTGCAGGCTGTATGCCCTTGACCTTACGCACTGCCTCCATGATCGCCTGACCCACATCAGCATCCCCCAGGTACCCTGAGAGGACCGCATCGCATTGCTCCAGGACCTTCCGTTCTGCTAAACCTTGAACCAGGTCTTTTACCAGGGCGGCACCCAGTACCTGGCCCTGCCATGCGTCATAGCCAGTATGATTGGAGAATTCCACCGTATTGACCGCCCAGACCTCACGGCCGAGGCGCTGCATGGGGAAAACCGCGGCAGTATTTCCCGCGTATCCGTATACCACATGGGATTGAATCGACAAAACAGCCATACCATAAGCTCCTTCTGTTATTTGCCAAAATTGACGAATTGATCGATGAGGGCGCCCAGAAAACGGAAGAACCGTCCCCGGGGTTTGCCGTATTTTACGGAAAAATCCCGGGCCGCATCGGTCATGGAGTACTGATCCTCATCGTACTTCTGCTTGAGGGAATCCCAGTACTTGACGATCCAGACGTAGAGATCGCTGGGGGTGTTACCGGGGAAATCGAGCTGGATCCATTCTTCCTTGATGATCTGAATGATCGGGGCATAGACATTGTTATACCAGGAAAACAGGGCATCTGAAAAGGGAAGCTCCCGGTCAATATGTTGATTGAGGTAATATTTATGTACCAGAATGTGGTTGTAAATGACCTCGTACTGGCCTGGGGTGCTGAAATCCAGGTCATAGTCATCGGTGAGCTTGCCGAAACTGGTCTTTTCATAGAAAAGCTCTTTTTCATAGTGCAAGACCTGGTCCCGCAGTTCATCCACGGTCATGGAGGGGGTGATGGTAATCTCGCTGGCAAGGCTCGTTACCTCTGCGTCAATGGACTCGCCCCCCTGGGTCCGGGCCACGGATACGCGGTGGTTGCCGTCCCGGACAAAGTAGGCCCCTCCAATCTCATAGAGCCGTATGGGAGGCAGGGTCATATCCTCCAGCCGGGCCTGATCAACCCGTTCCCACCGGTTCCGCAGGTATTCTGCCCGGGGCAGAAAGTACTTGTTAAAGTCCCGGTAACGGCCTTCACTGCCCACGATCAGCTTGATGGGCACGACCTGCATACCCTTGTAGACTTCGTTTTTCGGCTTTAAAATTTCCTTGACATCATTAAAGGAGAGGAGCTTATCCTTATCGGCATTGAGAAAATGCTGAATCTGGGATAGAACCGCCTTACCCCGGGCCTTGGTGAAATCCTCTGCAGCTTGCATCTTGTAGATACTATTGATAGGTGAATCGTCTGAACTCATTTCCACTCCTCGGTATCGATGACATAATGGCTGTACGCGTTGATCACCAGGGTTTCATAGTAGCGAGTGGCGCGTACATCGGCTAAATCATAGAGATGAATGTGCCCATGAATAAGATATTTGGGCTTAAAGACCCGCATGAACCAGCAAAAGGCATTAAATCCCCAATGGCACTTATCCGGCTTATCATGGATGCCCTTGGGAGGCGCATGGGTGAGGAGAATATCCGGGAAACGGCCACGGATCAACCGCTTTAAGAGGATCCCGGGAATGAGCTTGAGTATTTCCAGGTACATCTGAAAATCGGTGTACTGATTCTCCCCGTTATTATACCGCATGGAACCTCCCAGGCCCGCGATGATCAGGCCCTCCTCGACCCGTACCTTGGAACCGATATGGGTGGTCCCCGCACCGTGGCGCAGACCCTCTGCCATCATATCCTCCGCGCTTCCCAGGTCTCGGTGCCCGGTAAAAAAACGGTATTCCTCAGTATTATGGTTACCGAACACGAAGAGGAGGGGCTTGTTCAGGCTTGACACGATAAATTCCAGATAATCCAGAGGAAGATCCCCCGCACTGAGGACGACATCAATATTTTTAAAACGTTCCTTGATGCTATTGGTGTACACCAGGGGATCGATCTGGTCGGATATGCAGAGTATTTTCATGACTGCCTTTTACCATGCTATACATTATCTTACCTATTATGTATATATAATGAATGATTTTCTGTCAAACCCTTGGAGGGGCGAAGTGCATAGCGTATACGTTTTGAAATTATATTAGCATAAAATAGGAGAAAAAGATGAATTTTTCAATCGCCCTGGTTCCCGGCGACGGGATAGGGCCTGAGGTGATTGCCCCGGCCACGGAGATTCTGGATGCAATAGGGGATATCTATGGCCATGTGTTTCACTATGTGGAATTGGAGGCCGGGGGTAAGGCTATTGACAGTGCCGGGGAACCGCTGCCGCAAGAAACGCTGGAAGCGGCGAAGCAGTGTGACGCCCTCCTCTTAGGGGCTGTGGGGGGTCCCCGGTGGGAAACCCTGCCGGGGCACCTGCGGCCTGAGCGGGCGTTGCTGGGCTTGCGTTCCGGGCTGGGGGTCTTTGCCAATCTCAGACCCGCGGTGCTCCTGCCCCAGTTGAAAGACGCCTGTCCCCTCAAGGATGAGGTGCTTGCGGCGAGTCATCCTGAGGGGAAGCCGACCTTTGATCTGCTCATTGTCCGGGAACTTACCGGTGGGCTGTACTTTGGTACCCGTGGCCGAAGCGAGGATGGCAAGACGGCCTTTGATACGGAAACCTACTCCTGGATGGAGGTTGAACGAGTGCTCCGTGCGGGGTATGCGGCGGCAACGGTGCGCCGGAAAAAGCTCTGCATTGTTGATAAAGCCAATGTGCTTGAGTCCTCCCGGTTCTGGAGGGAGGTGGCCGCGGTGGTGTCCAAGGATTACCCTGATATCGAAACCAGTTATCTGTATGTGGATAATTGCGCCATGCAGCTTATCCGCGCCCCAGGCCAGTTCGACGTGATTGTTACCTCCAATCTTTTCGGGGACATTCTCTCGGATGAAGCTTCGGTACTGACCGGTTCCATTGGGATGCTGCCCTCTGCCAGCCTCGGCAGTCCCCAGGACCCCTTGGCAAAGAACGGGCATCCTATGGGGATGTACGAACCTATCCACGGTTCAGCTCCGGATATCGCAGGTCAGGACCGCGCCAATCCTCTGGCCACGATCCTCTCCGCCGCCATGATGCTCCGGTATTCCTTTGGCCTGGAAAAGGAAGCCCATGCAGTTGAAGCTGCGGTCAGTGCCGTGCTGGATGCAGGTCTGCGGACTCAGGACATAGCCCGCCGGACGAGTACCCCTGGTTCAGAGAAAATAGTGGGCACTAAGGCCATGGGAGCAGCAGTCTTGAAGGAGTTGAGCAGATGACAATGCGGAGTGATTCTGTGAACAAGGGGATGGCCCGTGCTCCCCATCGGTCGTTGTTTAAGGCCCTGGGCTTTATTGACGAGGAATTTAACCGGCCTCTTATCGGCATAGCCGTTGCCAAGAGTGAGATTGTCCCAGGGCATCTGCACCTGGACACCATAGCCAAAGCCGCTGCCGATGGGGTGCGCCTTGCCGGTGGGGTGCCGGTGCAGTTCCCGGTGATCGGGGTCTGTGATGGGATTGCCATGGGCCATGAGGGGATGCGCTATTCCCTGGTGACCCGGGAGCTTATCGCCGATTCTATTGAGTGTATGGTCATGGCCCACGGGTTTGATGGGGTCATCTACATTCCCAATTGCGATAAGATCGTGCCCGGGATGCTCATGGCTGCGGCGCGGCTCAATCTGCCGGGGGTCTTTGTGTCAGGTGGTCCCATGCTGGCAGGGCGTAAAGATGGGAAGCCCCTCACCCTGACCACCGTGTTTGAAGCGGTAGGGGCTGTGGGCGCGGGGACCATGAGTGAGGCGGAACTCGCTGATTTGGAAGAGGCGGCCTGTCCGGGCTGCGGGTCCTGTTCGGGGATGTTCACCGCCAACTCCATGAACTGTGTTACCGAAGCCCTGGGCATGGCCCTACCGGGGAACGGTACTGTTCCTGCGGTGATGGCTGAACGGTTGCGGCTTGCCAAGAAGACCGGCGTACTCCTCATGGAGGTTCTGAAACAGGACCTTCGTCCCCGGTCGATTTTGACCGAAAAGGCGTTTATGAATGCCCTGGCCCTGGATATGGCCCTGGGGTGTTCCACTAACACGGCCCTGCATCTACCGGCCATTGCCCACGAAGCGGGATTCATCCTTGACCTGGACCGCTTTAACAAGGTAAGTGCCGTAACCCCCAATCTATGCAGGCTGGCCCCGGCAGGTCCCCATGCCATTGAGGAGCTTCATGCCGCAGGGGGTATCCCGGCGGTACTGGGGGAACTGGCGAAAAAACAGCTTGTCGATGGTTCTGCACCCACGGTCTACGGCACACTGGGGGAGGCGATTAAAACGGGGGTAAACCGGAACCCCGAAATCATCAGGCCCATTGATACGCCCTATTCAGCCACCGGGGGCCTGGCGATACTCCGGGGGAACCTGGCCCCGGACGGCTGTGTGGTCAAGCGGAGCGCGGTGGCTCCTGCTATGCTCAAGCATGAAGGCCCGGCTCGGATCTTTGACGCTGAGGAAGCGGCCTTTGACGCCATCATGGGGGGGAAGATCAAACCTGGGGATGTGATCGTGATCCGGTATGAGGGACCCAAGGGCGGCCCGGGGATGAAGGAGATGCTCGGTCCTACCGGAGCCTTGGCCGGGATGGGCCTTGATGACAAGGTTGCCCTCATCACTGATGGACGCTTTTCCGGCGCCACCAAGGGGGCGGCCATCGGGCACGTGTCCCCGGAAGCTGCTGAAGGGGGGATCATCGGCTTGCTCAAAGAGGGAGACCGCATCACCATTGACATCGACGCCCATAGCATCACGGTAAAGGCCGGGGAAGAAGAACTTGCCCGGCGCAAAGCGGAATGGAAGCCCATTGCTCCCAAGGTTACCACCGGTTATCTGGCCCGCTACGCCCGGCTGGTGAGTTCTGCGGCAACTGGCGCGGTTTTTGTTGAATAAAGAATCCTCGCCGCAACGGGGACACTGGAATAAATCAGACCGATACGCTAGGATAGGCGTATTAGGATATGCTTAATCGAGAGGAGAGCTTATGCAGTACACCGGAGCGAGGATTTTAATTGAAGCCCTCGTCGAACAAGGGGTGGATACCGTGTTTGGGTATCCCGGCGGATCGGTCTTGTTTATATATGATGAGTTGTTTAAACACCGGGACCGAATCCGGCACATCCTGGTAAGCCATGAACAGCACGCCGCCCATGCGGCCGATGGGTATGCCCGGTCCACCGGGAAGGTTGGGGTGTGTATCGCCACTTCCGGGCCTGGTGCGACGAACCTCGTAACCGGTATTGCCACCGCTTCCATGGATTCGTCGCCCCTGGTGGCGATTACCGGGAATGTAAACGTTCCCCTGCTGGGCAAAGATAGCTTCCAGGAGGTGGATATCACGGGGATAACCATGCCCATTGTCAAGCATAATTGGATCGTGAAGGATGTGAATGAACTGGCCGAAGTGGTGCGGGAAGCCTTTATTGTAGCCTGTTCAGGCAGACCAGGACCGGTGCTCATTGATGTTCCCAAGGATATTACCGCGATCCTGGGGGAGTGGGTTCCCGGCAAAGGAGTGGAAAAGCAGCACCAACCGGTAACGGCGGATATTCTGGTTGCCAGGGGCATGGCGCCTGACACGACCAGTACAGGGGATGAGTCGGTCCTGGGCGCCCGTGCGCGGCGTCTTGCAGAACGGAACAAACGGACCACTTTTACGAGTATGGATATAGACCGGGCTGTGGCGTTGCTCCGAGGGGCCAAGCGGCCGGTACTCTATGCCGGGGGCGGGGTCATCATCTCCGGGGCTGGGGGAGAACTGACCCAACTGGCAGAACAGCTCAACGCGCCGGTGGCCTTGAGCCTCATGGGGATCGGGGCCTTGTCCCAGGATCACCGGCTTTGTACGGGACTCATCGGTATGCACGGTACGGTGGCCTCTAACAAGGCAGTACAACAGGCGGATCTCCTGGTGGCCATTGGCGCCCGGTTCTCCGACCGGGTTACGAGCCGGACAGACCAATTCGCCCAAGGGGCGCAGGTACTTCACTTTGATATCGATCCCGCGGAGATCAACAAGAACGTTCAGGCCGACGCCTGGGTCGTAGGGGATATCAAGGAAACCTTGAAGACCGTGCTCCAGAAGCTGCCCTCGGACATCAAAACCGAATGGAACGGCGACATTGAGCGCTGGAAAGTACAAGTTCCCCAGGCCCACCACCGGGATACGGCACTGCATCCCCGGTTTATTATAGAAGAAACTGCCAAGCGGCTCGGAGATGATGCCATTGTGGTAACCGATGTGGGGCAGCATCAGATATGGACCGCCCAGTTTTATCCCATTACCCGGTCGCGCTCCTTCCTCACCTCCGGTGGACTTGGGACCATGGGCTTCGGGCTTGGCGCGGCCCTGGGCGCGAAGATCGCCAACCCCACTCGTCCGGTGGTGCTGTTTACCGGGGACGGCTGTTTCCGCATGAACTGCACTGAAATGGCGACCTTGAACACCTATACCGTTCCCCTTCTCATAGTCATCTTCAACAACCGGACCCTGGGCATGGTACGGCAGTGGCAGAGCCTTTTCTATGAGGGCCGTTATTCCGAGACCGACCTGGTGGGTCGTCCGCCGGACTTTATCAAACTGGCGGAAGCCTACGGACTGCCAGGGTATCGTGCGGAAGATGAAGCGTCTTTTACCGAGGTCCTGGATAAGGCAATGCGGGATATAGCCGGCGGCAAGGCAGCCCTCATCGACGCCCGTATTGATAGAGATGAACGGGTCCTCCCCATGGTTCCCGGCGGAAAGCCCATTCATGAACAAATACTTTTGTAGGCCCTCTGGGGCCATGCAACAGATAGAAGATTAGTGAGCCCGGGTTATGTGCCGGTGGGGACGCTGGGGCTGCGCCCCCTAGGTCTTAGCGTTGCAAGCATACTACCTTGAGCGTTTATCCATATTGTCCGCTATTTCCAGCAGCTTTTCTCTGGTATTGAGTTCTGGGTCGTCAACCACCGTTTCCAGCAGCTCCGAGAGGATGATCCCCATCCGGGGTCCCGGCTTGATTCCGATTGCCATGAGGTCCTTTCCCGAAACCATGAGGTCCTTGAGGGAAAAGGCCCGGGTTCCGGCGAGGGCTGCATCAACCCTGGTGATGAGGGGGAGGAGGAAATCCGGGAGAAGTTCCCTCCCCGCAGTGGCGTACGCATCGGCCCGTCTGAGTTTATACAAAGCATCCAGGTTTTCTTCCCCCACCCGGATGATGAAGCGCCGTATTGCCCCATCGCTCCAGCTTTCCTCATAGTGGAACATGTGTTCCTTAATGAGATGGACCGTCCCATCGATCACCGTATTAGGATACCGGAACCGGGAGAGCAGGTTCCGGCTGAGACGGGCGGATTCATGTTCATGACGGTAAAAGGTCCATACCCCGGTTTCATCGAGCCTGCGGGTATGGGGTTTGCCGATGTCATGGAGGAGCGCGGCAAGCCGAACGCTGAGGGGGGCGGATTCTTGGGCGGCGAAATCACAGGCCAGTAAGGAATGATCAAGCACATCGAAGCGGTGAAACCCCTTTTGTTCGATACCCCGGCACAGGGCCAATTCAGGAAGGAGGGGTTCCAGGAGCCTGGTTTGTTCCATAAGTAAAAACCCCCGTGAAGGTTGCGGGGAGGCGAGGATTTTATCCAGTTCATCCCGGATCCGTTCAGGGGCAACCTTCGCAGTGACGCTGAGGAACCGGGGGATAGTCTCGATGATAGACGATTCCACTTCAAAACCGAGTTGGGCGGCGAAGCGTACTGCCCGTAAGGTCCGCAAGCCGTCCTCGACAAACCGTTCTGCCGGGTTTCCGACACAGCGGATGAGCCGCCGCCGCACGTCTCCCGCACCGTCAAAGGGGTCGATCAGACGCCCCCTGGGAAGCTCCAGAGCCAGGGCGTTCATGGTAAAATCCCGGCGGGATAGGTCCTCCTCAATAGTCGCGGCGTAATACACCGTATCTGGATGGCGTCCATCACTGTACGAGGATTCAGTGCGAAAGGTGGTTACCTCCAGGGCATGTCCCTTAAAATGAACCGTAACGGTCCCGTGTTTGATGCCCGTGGGGATGACCCGCCGGAACATAGCAATCACTGCTTCCGGCTGGGCGTCCGTGGCGAGGTCCCAGTCCGTGGCTTCCTTACCCCGGAGCAGGTCCCGTACCGCCCCGCCCACGAGGAATACCTGCTTCCCATGGGATAAGAATGTAGCAGCCACCTCTTTTAACAGAGGAGGGATCAAGTGCGGTTGTATGGATACGCTGCCCATAGTTAAGAACTATACTATACTTGTTTATTCGTATCAATCCCAATATTACCCTCCTTATACCAATGGATCAATCTTAATGTGGATCACCACTTATAAAAATAAAGATACAGCACAATATAATAGCAATAGCGCCATTATTATATTTAATATTTTCCCATGTTTGTTAAACACTATGTTAAATAATGAACCAAATAATGTCCAGCATACATTTCCCGTCAACTGCACAGAAGACATTAAAAAGGAAAATAATAGTAATACTAAAACGCTCTTATAATATGGCAATAAATACGATGACATTGCCGTTATTCCAAATAATATTA